>JAISYE010000064.1 GCA_031297485.1 Clostridiales bacterium | reverse complement strand
ACCTTACCGTTCTCAAGTTGGGTTCACTTTTTCGGGGTTTTCAGATTGAACCACCTTGGAACGCTAATTTTCCGAACACAAAACAAAGCCGATAGTCCGCAAACGCCTTGAAATCAAGGGATTTGCCCTCTATCGGCTTTGTGCTGGTTAAATGGCGAAGGGGACAGGATTCGAACCTGCGTGAGATTGCTCTCTAACGGTTTTCAAGACCGCCGCGTTAAACCGCTCTGCAATCCTTTTTAATAAATGTAACGTATTATATTGTGTCATAGATAATAATGCATATCAAGTAGGCTAAGAACCCCAGCGCCTTGCCGCATTGCCGCGGTAAAACGGCATGGCTGCGAAATTTAATTTTTTTACATTTATTTTGTAATAACTATTGACAAAATAAAAGCATATGCTAAAATACTTCTAAACTGACTTCGATGTCACAACATAAAATTTGATGAAACTAATCGCCGTAATTGGGCGTTGTAAAATATAACAGGAGGAATGAATAAATGAAATTGTCGGCAGGCCGGTTGGCTCTAACGTTTTGCGAAAAATCCGGCGTGGTGCGTGAAATACGCGACAGCCTTACAGACACGGTTCTGGCGGGAAACGCGTCGGACAACCCCTTTCTGCTGGAACTTAACGAGGGGGAGTTTACGTCAGAGTTCGCGAGTTTTGAAATTAACGGTACAGACAGCGCGGCGGCCCTTGTGTGGCGGCTGGATAAGGGCGTGGTTATTAACGCGCGCGTAAGTTCGGAAGGCGGTATGTTCGCTTTTCGGGTAAATGTTGAAAATAATGGCGGATCGTGTCTTTGCGGTATAGAATATCCGCTGTTGGACGGGTTTGGCAAACTTTCAGAAAGGGACGCTGTGGCGCATTCTTTTGCCACTGGATTCATGGTAGACGACCCACTGGATAATTTTGCGGAAGAAAACGACGGCTTCAGACACATGCCTTACCCTGAGAGTTTTTCCGGAGCATCTATGCAGTTTTTTACATATTACACCGAGGGATTTGGCTTGTACTTTGGTGCGAACGACGGTTGTTTCCGCACGAAATGGTTGGATTTTTACAAGCACAACGGCGGACTGCGCGCCAGTCATGCCTACGGGTATGAGGATATAGGCGAAGGCAAGCCCCTTAACATGGATTGGGATTTTCTTTTTGGCGCCACAGAGGGCGGTTGGTATTCCGCCTGCGAAATATATCGCCGGTGGGCGCTTAAGCAAGTGTGGTGCCGGCCCCGCCTCACGGACGGCGAGGAAACCGCGCCGCGAACCCGCCGGGCGGACTGGCTGGATAGCGTGGGGGCCGCCGCTTTTGGAGTAACCGCCTCACAGGACCGTTCCAAATGGATAGAGCGTTACGGCCGGGATTTCGGGCCTGTTTTCCATATTACCGGGCCGGATTGGCCGAACACGCCGCAAACATACGGGCGCGGCATTCCCGGAGGATACGAGGATTGGTTCCCAACCCGGTTCAATAAAAACAACATTGAGGCCATGAAGCGGCAGGGCGATAAGTTCGCGCCCTTTGAGTTTGATTTTCTCATTGCTGTTGAAAAATCTGACGCGGATGTAATACGGAAAAATTTACAGAAATGGCCAAAGGCACCTAAATCTGTCGATAAGTATACATTTAATATGTTGTGTCCCATATGCGAATACACCCAAAATTTGCATATAACGCGGGATGTGCGGGTAGCGGAGGAATCGGGCTGTGACGCTATGTACTACGACATTTCCGCGAATAATATTCTGCAGAACTGCATGAGCGCGGAACATGGCCATCCCGTCGGGGCGGGCTCGCGCATGACGGCCGCTTACCGCGAAATTTACAGGAAAACAAGGGAAGCCATGAGCGCCGCGCGAGGCAAGTACATTCCGCTGGGTACGGAAATGATGAACGAGGTGTTTATTGATGTGCTGGATTTTTATCAGGCTAGGGCCAACGCCCAGCCGTGCTCGTCCCTGGAAACCTGGCCTTACAGGCAACTGATACGGCGGGGGCGCGCGCGTATAATCCCCATGTTTCAATATGTGTATTCGGGCTTCGCGCCCCTGCGCTTGGACGGATGGGGAAAATTGACCAGGGAATGCGGGGATATTGTTTATCATACCATCGCGAAGACTTATCTGTGGGGCGGGCTTTTTGAGGTAAACAGCGAGTACAGCCCAATGGAAGTTATTGACGCGGACGGCGAAAATAAGCCGGAGGAACATTACTGCGATTTCAAGAAGCGGGGATACTTGTACGGTACGGAAATTGCGGCCTACCTGGGCAAGTTCGCGCGCATGCGCGCGGGGAAGCTGGGACGGTTTTTGGCCCGCGGCGAGATGTTGCGGCCGCCCGAACTGAAATGCAGAAGAATATTAAGGACGTATTACCAGTATAATCATTCTGAAAAAGTAATGGAACAGAACGATTATGGAATAATAGCCTTGGACGCGGTTATAGGACAGGCATGGCGGCTGGACGGGCAGACGGCTGTTTTTATAGCCAACACCTCGGCGTTTAACGAGGAATGCGAGCTCAAGCTGCCCTGGCAGGGCGAGTATTATGCCGCGCGGGAGCCGGAGTTTGACCCGCGTCCCGCTGCCCCGGACGAGTTCGGCAAATTTACGCTCCTGCCCTGCGAGACGTTGGTTATACTGGTCCGTTAAAACGGGAAGCCTGTGAATTCAACACATACCGCCGCAGCGGCGGATATGTTTGAAGATATAAAATATTTCAGGAGGTAATGAACAATGTTGCAAAAACGTATTTTAGCAATTATCTGCGCAATGGCGATGCTGCTTTCGGCAGCGGGATGTGTTTCCGGCGGCACGCCTGCGCCTTCCGCCGGCGAACCGTCGGCTGAGGACGCCGCGGACGCTACATCCCCCCCCCCAGCTGAAGAAGAGCCTGTGGAAGAAATAGAGGAGGAAACGCCCGCGGAAACTCCGCCGCCCAACCCATACGCGGGAGCGGTTTACCCTGAAGGCGAGCCTGTAACCGCCTGGGCGCAGCCCTTCGGCGACGTGTGGCTGGCCCATTTTCAGAAGCAGGTGCACGATTACAATTCCGAGGGCAACGGCTACGTGGTAACCGAGGAATACGTAGCGGGCGCGGCCTGGGACGAGCGGCTGCAAACCGCCCGGGCGTCGGATACTGTGCCGGATATTTATATCCAGTCTTACAACCACATACCCAGCGGTATAAAGAACGGATATTACACATCCTTTGACGGCATTATCGACCAGGCGATACTGGACGACATGCTGTCGATAGTGCGCTCCATGGTATCCTTTGAGGGCAAGACCTACGCGATACCGCTGCTGGCGGAGCCCTCCCAGATTCTATATTACCGCAAGGACCTGCTTGAGGCGGGCGGGTACAGCGCTCCGCCAACAAGTTGGGCGGAGCTTATAGAAATGGCGAACGCGCTTAAAACTGATGAGATTTACGGACTTGGCATACCCAACTGGGGCGGCGAAATAAGCTGGTCAACCTGGGGCATGCAATACGGAAACGTGGGGCACGGGCCTCTTACCGACAATTGGGACGCGCCCGCCATTGACGACGGATACCGTGAAATGGCCCTGTTCTTTAAAGAACTGTACGACACAGGCGCTGTGCCGGAGCAGCCGCTTTCAGCCTACACGGACATCAAGCCTATGGGACAGGGCGACTATGTGTTCCAAATCTGCGGCTCTTGGGCCGTGGGAGACCTTATACGCACCTATACTGACATGTGGCCTAATATTGGCTTGGCGTCCGTGCCAACTAACGACGGGAACCTGAACAAGACCACGGCTACCATCGGCGGCTGGGTGTATGTGCTGGACGCGCGCGCCAAGAATCCGCAGGGAGCGGCCAGCTATCTCAACTGGCTGTGCGACAGCGCGAACCCGCAAAGACTGGGTGAATACTATATTGGCGAGCAGTTCTCCAAGGCGGCGCCTTTTTCCAAGATCGGCGCCTGGGTCGAATCGCAGGCTCCGGCAGAAGCTGATTACGTGGAGGTTATCAACAGCGTTTCCTCTTTCGGACAGCCGGAAGCCGCGTACTTGTGGGATATTTCCGCGCGCGTCGGCCTTATGTTTGAAGAAGTGGCCATGGGCTACGACTCCGTTGACAACGCGCTGCAGACCTGCGCCGACGACATACAAATCCTTATTGACGACAACCAGCTTGCCGGCACAAACCCGCGCAAGCCTTAACCGCAGGGGCGGACTATGTCCCGCTGGCGCGAACTTAAGGAATGGAGAAGGGCAAGACCTTAAGACCTTGGGGCTCTGCCCCAAACCCCGCTGGGGACTTCGCCCCCAGACCCCTTCTTAAAGGGCGGCGGGTGAGATAGCCGTGCTTGCTCGACGCAGATCCCTTCTTAAGTGCGGCGGGTACAGCCTTTTAGAAAAAGGGATTGATTGTTTTTTTCTTAAATTCGCATGTATGGGACTATGTCCGCCCGTACCCACCGTCTGCGGGCATCATCAGCAGACGGTGGTTGGTCCCCTCAAGGTTTTGGTTTGTCTATATTTTGAAAGCGCGGAGGTGTAAGCCATGTCTCGAATGTATAAGTATACAGCCATGCAGCGCAAGGATATGCCTATAGGGTACGCTATGCTGCTGCCAGCCTTGCTTGGGCTGTCGGTTTTCGTGGTTGTGCCCTTGGTAATGGCGGTGCAGAAAAGTTTCTACGATTGGAATTTTTATAAAGATTCGGTGTACGTGGGCCTGCAAAATTTTCGGCTTATTCTCACCAACAAAGTATTCCAGCGGGCGATTGTTACCGCCTTTAAATTCGTGCTTATTCTGGTGCCGCTGCAGGTAATTGTCCAGTTTGCGTTCGCCAATGTCCTGGTCGGCCTGTCCAACAGGTTTTCCAATATAATCAAAGTAGTTATTTATATTCCAGGTATAATCGCCGGCATAATCGCCGGTATTATTTTCACGTTTATTTTTGAATATAAAGGCGGGCTGGCCAATCAGCTTATCACAGCCCTTGGCGGCAGCCGCATCGCCTTCCGCAACAACGCCTTTTGGGCGATAATATCTATCTGTTTCCCCGTTGTCTGGCTTGGTCTGGGCGGCGGAACTATCCTGAACTTCGCAGGGCTGGTAAACGTGCCGGGCGAGTTTTACGAAGCCGCTTCCATTGACGGCGCGTCCTCGTTCCAAAAGCTGATTTATATCACTATCCCGCAGATGAAGAATATTTTTGTCCTGCAGACTATCGGCATGACTACCGGCACGCTGCAAATTTTAGAGGTCCCAATGATTATGACCGGAGGAGGTCCTCGGGAACAAACCCTTACCCCAATGCTCTACATGTACAATAATTTCCGAGACCAGGGGCGAAGTATGGGCTACACGGTTGCCGGAGCCCTGCTGATGATGGTGCTTATCGCCGCCATTAATTCCTTGGTATTTGCTATTATCCGTTCGGAAAAATCTATTGAAGGTTAAGGAGGCGTGTTGCTAATGGTAAGCGGTAAAAAATTTTCAATTGGCCGTGTTATCGGTTACGCTGTTTCAACTCTTATCGCCCTGTTGAGCCTGTTCCCATTCATGTGGATGTTTTTCGCCAGCTTTAAAACCAAGAACGAGGTTCTCGCCACACCCCTGAAATTGCTGCCCAAGACCTGGAATACCGTCAATTTCCAAACAGTGCTTCAAAATGCCGACAACCCCTTGTTCAACTCCATGTTTGTTACATTTCTTGTGGCCATAAGCGCGGTGTTCCTCTCGCTGCTTATTAATACTATGGCGGCCTATGTCTTCGCTCGCATGGAGCTGTATTTTAAAAAATTTTTCTGGTTCTACTGCATTTTGACTATGTATATTCCAGGCGTTACTATTTTGATTACCTCGTTCTTGGTGGTCCACTCCCTGGGGATGCTGGACACTTTTGCCGTGCTGCTGCTGCCAGGCTTGGCGGGCGGGTATTCCATTTTCTTTTTTCGTCAGTTCTTCCTAAACCTGCCTGTCAGCTTGGAGGAGGCCGCCTTAATTGACGGCTGCGGACGGTTCAGAATTTATTGGAATATCTTTTTGCCGCTTTCTTCCACTCCCATGGTGGTTTCCGGCGCCGGCACATTTATCGGATACTGGAACAGCTTCCTGTGGCCCAGCATTACTATTACGGATAAAAAACTGCAGCAGGTAATGCCCATTATCCGTTCGTTCCAGACCTTTTACGGCGCGGAGTATGGCCGTATTATGGCGGCTACCTGCCTGGCCGTTATACCGCCCATTGTTTTGTTCGCGTTTTTTCAAAAATATATTGTTAAGGGCATTGTCCTTTCTGGTTTAAAATAAAAGGAGACTGTTATGGGATTCATCGCGTCAAATTTATCGAATATTTACCTGCCACGGGCGGGAAAGCGGGGCCGTCAATCCTCTTACGACAGAACCGGCGGCAATGACGACAGAATATACATTAAACCGGGCGATACCGCCGCTATCGCCGATATAAAATCCCCAGGACTTATTACCCATATTTGGATGACACTGCAAAGTGATGCGCCTGTTCCGGAAGCGAATATCCTGCGCAAGGTCTTGCTTGAATTTTATTGGGAGAACCAGCTTATTCCAAGCGTGCAAGCCCCTGTGGGCGATTTTTTCGGCATGGGCCACGGCCAAAGCCGAAACTTTGTTTCCGCGCCCCTTCAAATGAGCCCGGAGGACGGCAAGGGTTTTAACTGCTGGTTTCCAATGCCCTTTAAGGAGCGCGCGCTGCTGACTGTTAAAAACGAGTGCGATTCCAGGCTTATCCTGTATTATTATGTGGATTATGAGGAGTACGGCAGCAACCAAACGGCGAAGTACCCCTTGGGGGACGATTTCCTGCACTTCCACGCCCTGTGGAACCGCCAGTGCCCAACCCAGGGCATACCCGACACATCCTGCGGATCAAGGCGCGAATGGCTGTTCGGCGGGGAGAACATCGGCGGGGCGGACAACTATGTGATTCTGGAAGCCGAAGGCCGCGGTCATTATGTAGGCTGCAACCTTAACATCCATAACCTTAACGAAAGCGCCCGGTGGGACTGGCCGGGAGAGGGCGACGACATGATTTTTATCGACGGCGAGCCTTGGCCGCCAAGGCTCCACGGCACCGGAACCGAGGATTACGTGAATATGGCCTGGTGCCCCAGGCAGGAATACAACGCGCCCTACCACGGACTCATACTCGGCGGCGCGGATAACTGGAAAGGCAAGATTACCTACTACAGGTATCACATTCAGGACCCGGTTATGTTTGAAAAGTCTATCCGTGTGACTATTGAGCACGGACACGCCAATCACCGCTCCGACGACTGGTCCTCTACCGCATATTGGTATCAGACCTTACCGCATAAACCATTTCCGGATATGCTGCCGGTGGAAAAGCGGCTGCCCCTTGATGAGGAAAAACTGTTATGGATGGACTGATGCCTGCGGAGTCTGCAGGGGAGAAGCGGGTCCGTCCGCAGAGGTTATTCCGTCCGCACATGCAAAAATTCGTTTCAGGGCTGCTTGCGGTGCTGCTGACGGCGGGTTGCGCCGTCAGCCCGGAGGTGGAGCCGGAGGAGTCTGAAGCGCCGCCGCCTCTGCAGCCACACGAGCAGACACGCAAGGAAGCCGAGGCGCTTATAGGCCGGTTGATGGAAAAAAACGTAACCTATGGAGCGCTTAGAGACCCAGAGGACAGGTACAATCTGAACATTGTGAAGAACGTTCATATAATAGCGCCGGTGACAGGGGAATATTCCATTAACAAGACCAAGACAAATTACGACGTGGGCGGAACAGACCTGGGGACCATGTGGAGCCATGACGGGAAGATATACCTGGCCTACGGCGATACATTCCGGCACGAGCCGCAGACAGACAACTGGCGCTCCAATGTGTTGGCGTACACCACAGACTTTGACTATACAGACGGCATATTATTTGACGGAATGATACTTAACAACCGCGGTGAGGCGAAAGAGTTGCTGCGGGGTAAAAAAATTGATAACCTTGAGGTTACAAAAATCCCTACAGGCGGGATATCAATAGGCGGGGCGATGTACCTTTCGTTTATGTCGGTGAAACACTGGGGCGAGGCCGGCGTGTGGGACTGCAACTTTGGCCAGGTGGCCAAGAGCGTAGACGGCGGCGAAACATGGCAGTACATGGACAGCTTAAAGTGGCCGGGGGATTCAAAGTTCTGCCAGATGGCGCCTGTTGTGGACGGCGATTGGGTTTACGTGCCGGGCATAACAGGCGGGCGCAACGGGTCGGCGGCCCTTATGCGCGTGCCTGTGGAGCGCTACGAGGATTATGAGGCTTACGAGTATCTCACGGCGGTAAATGATGACGGCTCGCCTGTTTTCGTAAAAGGCCAGGACGGGCTGGCGAATGTATGCAGTCTGCTGCCCAAGCCGGTTGGGGAAATGTCCTTCATGTACAGTGAATATTTGGGGGAATGGCTGGTAACGTACATTATGGGGCTGGATATTATTGTGCGCAGCGCGAAGGATATTTGGGGTCCGTATTCCGCGCCGGTTAAGATTGCCGCGCAGGAGGACTTCCCCGGGCTGTACGGCGCGTTTATGCATCCGAGCTATGTATCTGAAGGCGGCAAAAAGATCGGGTTCATGATGAGCCTTTGGACACCTATCTATAATTCGTTTATAATGGAAATGGAGCTGGAAAAATAGCCCCCCGCGGGCAGGAAGTAATACAAAATTAAAAGGATACGAGAGGGAACGTGATATGCCAAACAGCACGATATACAGCATAGCGCAAAAGGTTGGCCTGTCGCCCTCCACGGTGGCGCGGGCGCTGCGGTCCGACGGAGTGTGCAGCGAAAAGAACCGCAAGCTGATACTGGAGACAGCCAAAAGCATGGGCTACGCGCCCAGCGCTTCGGCACGCAGCCTGCGCAGCCGCAAGACGCACAACATAATGTTTTGCATACCAGACTTGTACAATGATTTTTATTTCGGTATGATAAGCGGCGCGGCGGAAGTGTTGGAACAGAACGGATATTTCGCGATTGTTTGCCATACAGCGTCCTCGCTGAAAAAAGAACTTATGATGATAGATAACCTGCGGGCACGTGTGGGGGACGGCATGATAATAGTATCCTTCGATTTTACCAAGCCGCTGGTAGACGCGATGAACAGCTGCGGTATGCCCATTGTGACCACCAATATTGTGGAGAACCCTCCTGAACGCTTGAATTTCGACACAGTGTATATTGAAACAACAGAGGGTATATATATTGCCGCGCGGCACCTTATCGCCCAGGGTCATGAGAAAATAGGCTACATCGGCGGCGACGTGCGGACCTACTCCGCGCGGCAGAGGCTTAACGGCTACTTAAAGGCCATAGGGGAAGCGGGCATAGCGCGCAGGGAAGACTATGAGGCGAATGGCGGCTTTACCAGGGATGGCGGGTTTGTCTGCGGCGCCAGACTTGTCAGCTTGTCTGACCGGCCTACCGCCATTGTCGCGGCCAACGACTTAATGGCGCTGGGCGCGCTGGAAGCCTGCAAGGCGCAAGGCCTGCGCATGCCCGCGGACGTCGCCTTGGTTGGCATGGACGACACCCTTATTACTCGCGTAACAAACCCTGCCATTACTTCCGTGAGAATGAGACAGGACGACATCGGACACATCGCCGCCGAACTGCTGGTGCAGCGCATTAAGAATCCGGACAAGGAACGTTCTGTAATTATGCTCACGCCGGATATTGTGATTCGGGAGTCGTCTATAATGGCGGGTGGGAATTTGTAGGGGCGAACTGTGTTCGCCCGCACATCCTTAATCTTTCTTATTCAATAAGCCCCAGCGTATCCCTGGCGATTACAAGCTCTTCGTTGGTGGGCACAACCAGCACGCGTACAGCCGCGCCTTCCTTGGAAATGTCAGCCGCCTTTCCGCGCTGCTTGTTGGCCGCGCTGTCCACAGCCACGCCAAGGAATCCAAGGTATTGGCAGACAGACTCGCGTACAATAGCGCTGTTCTCGCCGATGCCGGCGGTAAACACTATCGCGTCCAGCCCGTTCATCGCCGCGGCGTATGCGCCCACATACTGCGCCACTCTGTAATAGAACAGGTCCAGCGCCGCCTTCGCGCGTTCGTCGCCTTTTTCCACAGCCGCGTCCAAGTCACGGAAATCGCTTCCTACCCCGGACAAGCCCGCCATGCCGGACTTCTTGTTCAGCAGGTTCTCAACTTCCTTGGCGGTCATGCCTTCCTTTTCTATTAAGAACGAAACAACCGCGGGGTCTATGTCCCCGGAGCGCGTTCCCATGGCCAGCCCTTGCAGGGGCGTAAAACCCATGGACGTGTCCGCGGACTTCCCGCCGTCTACCGCGCATATACTGGCTCCGTTACCTAAATGGCACGTCACTGTTTTGAGTTCCTCCACCGGCCTGTCCAGCATCTTCGCCGCCTGCCGCGATACATACATGTGGCTGGTGCCATGAAACCCATACTTGCGTATTTTGTACTTTTCGTATAATTCATAGGGTATGGCGTATAAATACGCTTTCGGAGGCATGGTCTGATGAAACGCCGTGTCGAAAACCGCTGCCTGGGGTTTGCCCGCTATCAGCTTTTCGCACGCGTCTATGCCTATCAAGTTGGCCGGGTTATGGAGCGGCGCCAGGGCGCAGCATTCCTTTACGGCGGCCTTGACCTCCGAGTTAATCAGTACCGATGCGCTGAAAAACTCGCCGCCGTGGACTACCCTGTGCCCTACCGCGATTATTTCGCCCGCTGACTTTACTACGCCGTGGGACGCGTCCGTCAGCGCGTCCAGTACCAGCGTCACCGCGTCGGTATGGTCCTTCATGGGACGCTGGCACACAAATTCTGCCTTGCCGGCTGGCGCGTGCTTGAGTACGGAACCTTCAATGCCTATGCGCTCGCATAGCCCTTTCGCAAGCACACTCTCGCCTGTCATATCTATTAACTGATATTTTAACGACGAACTGCCGCAGTTCATTACCAGTATCTTCATTTCCGCACCCCCGGACGGGGTTCCGCCCCCTGTGCCTGTACCGCTGTGATAACCGCCACGCCGACTATATCCTCCGCCGTGCACCCGCGCGAAAGGTCGTTTACCGGGCGCGCTATCCCCTGGGTTATGGGGCCGTATGCCTCTGCCCGGGCCAGCCGCTGGGTCAGCTTGTAACCTATGTTGCCCGCGTCCAGGTCAGGGAATATCAGCACGTTTGCCTTGCCCGCAACAGGGCTGCCGGGTGCCTTTTGCGCGCCTACAGCCGGTACCAGGGCCGCGTCCGCCTGAAATTCGCCGTCCAGCAGTAAGCCGGGGTTTTCCGCCTGCGCCAGCCTGGTGGCTTCAATAACCTTGTCCACATCCGCGTGTTTCGCGCTGCCCTTTGTGGAATGGGATAGCATAGCCACAACCGGCTCCGCGCCAACCAGCTGCTTAAAGGAGGCGGCCGAGCTTTTGGCTATGGCCGCAAGCTCTTCTGCAGTGGGGTTCTGCACAAGGCCGCTGTCCGCGTATATAAACACGCCGTGCTCGCCGTACTCGCAATCCGGCACTGCCATGACGAAGAACGCCGATACCAGTTTTGTGCCAGGCGCGGTTTTTAAAATTTGCAGAGAAGGCCGCAGCACGTTCGCCGTCGCGTTTACGGCGCCCGCCACCATGCCGTCGGCCGCGCCGTCCTTCACCAGCATAACGCCTAAGTACAACGGGTCGGTTGTGAGAAGCCGGCGGGCTTCCTGAACTGTCATACCCTTGGCCTTGCGCAGGTTGTACAGCTTTTCCACAAGCGCGTCCATGTCCTCGTAGGACGCAGGGTCCACAAAAACGGCCGCGTTTAAGTCCAGGCCGTCCGCATTGGATAGTATGTCCTCGCGCTTGCCGATAAGCACAACGTTGGCGAGCCCTTCCCTCAGGACCGTATGCGCCGCATCCAGCGTCCTGCGCTCAAAGGATTCCGGAAGCACAATGGTCTTTTTTTGCGCTTTGGCTCGTTCCTTGATGCTTGCTAAAAAATTCAAAATAAGCTCCCCTTTCAAAATTTTATCCATTTGTGGAAATAGTACTGTAGTTTGCGTAATTTTGCAAGTGACGATATAATTTATCTGGGTGATCTTATGGACTTATTTCAATATCAGCGCGAAAAGAAATTATTGAAGGAATCGCCGCTGGCGGCCCGGATGCGGCCCGCAACCCTTGAGGAATTTGTGGGGCAGCGGCACATAGTCGGCCGCAACACACTGCTGTACCGGGCCATACACGCGGACAAACTGACCAGCATAATTCTGTTTGGACCGCCGGGCACAGGCAAGACTACCCTGGCGCGCATTATAGCCAATACGACAAAAAGCCGTTTTGTTCAGCTTAACGCCACCACCTCGGGCATCAAGGACATTAAGGCTGTGGTTGACGAGGCCAAGGACGCGCTGGGAGTGACCGGCGCGAAAACCATATTATTTGTTGACGAAATACACCGGTTTAACAAGACCCAGCAGGACGCGCTGCTGCCCCACGTGGAGGACGGGACCATAGTGCTTGTGGGCGCCACTACGGAGAATCCGTATTTTGAGGTTAATAAGGCGCTGGTCTCGCGCTCCACGCTGTTCCAGTTCAAGCACTTGGAGAACGCGGACATACGCGCGCTTATAACCCGGGCGGTAACCAACAGGGAAAAAGGCCTTGGGGCAATGAACTTAGACATGTCCAGCGAGGCGCTGGAATTTTTAGCCGACATTGCCAACGGCGACGCCCGGGCCGCCATAAACGCGGTGGAACTGGCCGCCCTTACTACCGAGCCGGGCGGGGACGGCAAAATTCATATAGGGCTTGACACCGCGCAGGAATGTATACAGAAGCGGGCGCTTAACTACGAGAGGGATGGGGACAACCACTACGACACCATTTCCGCGTTTATAAAAAGCATGCGCGGCTCGGACCCGGACGCCGCGCTTTATTACATGGCGAGGATGCTGTACGCGGGCGAGGACCCTAAATTTATCGCGCGTCGCCTGGTGATATGCGCTTCCGAGGACGTGGGCAACGCGGACCCTCACGCGCTGCTGGTGGCTGTGGCCGCCGCCCAGGCCGCCGACTTTATCGGCCTGCCGGAATGTCAGATTATTCTGTCCCAGGCAGTAACCTATGTGGCCTGTGCCCCAAAGAGCAACGCGGCTCTTGGGATATTCTCCGCTATGGAGGACGTGGAGAAGGTTAAAACCAGCGGCGTGCCCGCCCATCTGCGGGACGCGCACTACTCCGGCGCAAGGGAGCTGGGCCACGGAACCGACTACAAGTACGCCCACGATTATCCTGGGCACTACGTATCCCAACAGTATCTTCCGGATGAACTGGTGGGCAAGGTCTATTACAAGCCTTCGGATAACGGCGTGGAGAAAAAAATAAAGGAGTCCCTGGCAAGATTGAGGGGGCAGCGAGAGATGGATTCACGCGCTTGACGCGCGCATGAATGGCTGTCTAGGTCTAGCCCTCCGGTCTTGTAAATTCGATGTTATTCTGCTATTATATTAGCAATGTTAACAGATTAAGCGGGTGAACCTAATGGTGATTTGTCCGTTGGTTCGCCCGTGTCAACTCGAAAATTCTTAACCTGTTGATATCTCAAATTAAAACTGAGGAGGTATAAAGATGGCGTTTAGTATAGTCAAGGTACACAAAGAGCATTTCCCGGCGCTGCGGCTTATAGGCAAGCGCTACACGGACAATGACCGCGTAAACGGCGCGTTCGGGGCGAAATGGGATGAATGGGGACGACAGGACTGGTTTGAGAAGTTGGATGCGCTCAATCCCTCGTTCGAGGTTGAGAGTGGTCCACTCGGTCTGATGACAATCGGCGCGAAAAATCACGACAATTTTACTTATTGGATTGGCCTGCTGTTCCCGCCGGAAACAGATGCGCCGGATGGGTTCGACAAACTTGACCTGCCCGAAAGCGACGTGGGTGTAACGTGGATTTACGGCAGCTGCGCGAACGGCGAGATTTTCGGCGAGGCTCCGCACACCGCCTCGTATAATAAAATCCAGGAGCACGAACCAGGCCCCCTTAACGAAAACGCCGGAGGGGACGGCGTACTGGTGTTCTTCGAGCGGTACAGCCCCATGCGCTTTGATAATCCGGACGAAAAAGGCAATGTAATCCTGGATTATGGTTTTTACATCCAATAGCGTATGGACATACTATTCCCATTGTGACACACGCGCTTTTTTGACCTGTTGGGGCAATGTTGCCCGCGGCTTTTTCTAGCGTCCAGACCACGCGCATATTCTGGAGTCTATCCGCAGCGGCCCCTGATTTATCTGAGGTGGAAAATCTGTAGGGGACGGGTAAACTGTGTTTATCCGTCCCTGATTGAAGCTATACGCCGAAAAGATCGGAGTGAGTACCTGTTCCGGAAGCGGACAGTATCGGCTTGTTCTCGAAAATCCGATATATCAGCAACCAATCGCCCTCTATGCGGCACTCGCGGGAATCGCTCAATTCGCCGCTGGGTTGATGGTCGCGGTACTTTGGAGACAAGGGTATTGCCGTTCGCCAAAAGAGCAAGCGCTGCAGTAAGCTTGGCAATGTCCTTGCCGCGATTCTTCATTAGTTTGATTCTGAATTCCACCCAAATTTTGAAAGACCCTTTATGACGAACTCGCGCGCGACGTTGGCATCAGCGCGCCCACGGCGAAGAAATGGCTTTCCATTTTTATTTCGTCGCATATTGTCGCCTTGGTGCAGGCATATCACACTAACGCGCTAAAACGCGCCGTCAAAATGCCGCCGCTGCACTTTCTGGATACTGGGCTGTGCGCTTATCTGCTTAAATGGAGCGGCCCGCAGGTGCTGGAACGCGGGGCAATGTCCGGCGCGTTTTTTTGAAAGCTGGATGTTTTCGGAAATCTACAAAAGTTATTTAAATGCCGCTAGTATTTTACTACCGCGATAAGGACAAACATGAGATTGATCTGCTGCTGATGGAAAACGGAACCCTATACCCCATTAAAATCAAAAAAGCGGCGTCGCCGGGCAGCGAGTCAGTCAAGCACTTCAAGGCATTGCAGCCAGTGACAGAGCCGGCGAAGTTCGGCGCGCCGCACAAACTGGAAGTCGGCTTGGGCACGACGATCTGCGTGGCAAATGACTTGTTGCCGGTGGACCGGAAAAACTGGTATGTCCCAGCGTGGCTTATATAGCCGCGATACCAGAAATGAATTTGTTTGGTGGTGGGCTAAACGCGGCGATGGATTGATGGAACTCCCTAATGCGTGTTTGAAAATTCCTAAAAGCGCGAAATTTCGAATAAAACCGCTGCAATTTCGCGCTGGAATCAAGTTTTCAAACACATCCTAGTGGTGTATCCAGCAATATTTTAAAGGAGAAATAAATGTTTTTGGCCGATAGTTTTAACCGCAAATACCGCGGAGCCGCGGGCGAACACAGTCCATCCTTACTATGATTTATAAACGGATACACCACTAGGAATGAAGAAAGAATAAACTCCCAAACTCGTAAATTGCTTTAAGAGAAGAGCGCTACAATTGTAAATTTAATTTGGGACTTTATTGTTCAGTCATTCCTTAATTTATACGATGTCACAAATTGCCATCAACACATTTGGCCCACCACCCAATATCGTAGGGGACGATGGTAATCGTCCCGAAAACCAACTTGGGGTGAAAAGGATGCCAACACATTATCAGAACAAATGGGTGCAGGAAATAGTCAAACTTCAACACGATGACGGCAGTTGGGGTTATTTCCATACTCTCAGTTCTCCGACAAAGAAACGGCCAATGACTACAGAGCAAGCACTCCGGCGATTGCGGATACTCGGACTGACATCGGCAGATGAACCTATTCGCCGCGCGATTGCGTACATTGAGAAATGCATTACAGGCGAACTGTCAATCCCGGACGTATCCGAGGTGAAACCCGATTGGCCGCTTTTCCTCAATACAATGTTTGCGGCATGGTTAAGGATATTCCTTCCTCAACACGAGCTGGCTGTTGCAGATGCCGGAAAATGGTCAGAAATCATAGAGACGGCGTTTGCCGGCGGCTCATTTGCGCCGCCGCGCTATGAGGAATCGTATCGCTCGACCTTGCTTCCAAAAGGCAAGAAAATAGACTATTTCAAGAGTTTTGTGAACTTCTATCCGTTGGCGCTGCTGCCGAACACCTTGACTAAGGAAACGGAGGGCCGGATGCTTGACTATGTTCTGGAATATCCGAGCAGCGTTTATTACATCCCCTATCCTCGAAAGGTACGGGACCTGCCCGCAGTTTTCGAATCGCTTGAAACAAGCCGGTACCTTGCGGTGCTTGAACTGTTGGCCGAATACAGCACAGCGCCTGAAAAGCTGGCGTTTGCCGTGGAATGGTTAAACAGCAGTCAAGATGAAAACGGTCTATGGGACTTAGGGGCGAAGGCAAATGACGGCATCTATTTCCCGCTCTCTGATTCATGGCGCAAAGCGGAGAACCGAAAAAAGGATTGCACAAAACGCGTAACGAGTCTGCTGGATAAGCTTTTGTAGTTTGTTCTGCCATTTGGTCTATATTTTTACAAATTCCTTGCTTGTTGATTTTTTGCATTTTAAGTGTGTTTGAAAATTCCTTAGAGCGCTAAATTTCGAATAAAACCGCTGCAATGATAGTCGAGCTTGCTCGACGCTTCGCGCTACATCCAGCAAGCTCGACTATAGGAATCCAGTTTTCAAATACGTCCTAGAAAGGCAAGGAACAGTAACCCCGAAATGTGTCTATTCAGAGGTGCAAGGCTTATACTTATTTGAGTGCGCGCGTAGCGCAAGAAGGGGTCTGCGTCGAGCAAGCTCGACTATCGGGGGCGAGTCCCCAGCGGGGTTTGGGGCAGAACCCCAAGATCTTAATCTTTTGACCTTTCTCATTCCTTAAGTTCGCGCCTATGGGACGTAGCCCCAAGGTTTTAAGGTTTTAATGTGTTGACCTCTGAATAGACACCCCGAAATAATAAAAAAATTCAGATATTTTCATATATAGATTGACAACAGATATAATTTGTGTTATATTTAGTTTCGTAACAGTACATTTTTTATTTTTTTGAGTTTTTAAAAAAACAGATGGAAAGTAAAAAATTTACAAAAGAAAAATTTAGGCAGTAAGTGGGAACTGTCGAGCGAGTTAAAGAATTTAGCACCAAGTCATTTGGATTCCCACCCAAATGCGGATGTAAAGAAATTAGGAGGATTTGAAACATGAAAAAAGGCACTGTCAAATGGTTTAACGCAGAAAAAGGGTTTGGCTTTATTTCCGTACCCGGCGAGGACGATGTATTTGTACATTTCTCAGCAATTGTTTCGGAAGGCTTCAAGACACTTGAAGAAGGCCAGGAAGTAGAGTTTGATGTGGTCCAGGGCGCAAAAGGGCCTCAGGCTTCCAACGTAGTACGCGCCTGATTTTTCAGTTCTGTAAGGGCTAACTGTATTGCCCGCTTACGGAAGAAATTTTGGGAATGCAAGGGCGGACTGCGTTCGCCCGTGGGAATTGTTGCGGTAAGTAAAAGATTTGGCATTGGGCTAGCGTCCAAGCGCGGGCTGCAACAAATGTAATCGTTCGCTTATAATCTGATTGTTCTATGCGCAAGCATTTAAGAATATAAAACTGGTTATTGGCAGCAAACCTTTCATGAATATTTCATGAAAGGTTTTTTTCGTGCCATTAAGTCGTGTTTGAAAATTCCTTAAAGCGTGAAATTTCTAGTGAAACCGCTGCAATTTCGCGCTGGAATTTAATTTTCAAACACATCCTAAGAAAGGGGCAGGATTATGAAAAAACCAAAACAGCTGGGACCGGAACTTCCGGCGCGCAGAGGCCTCATCGATTCGCTTATAAGCCCAGCCGAGGACGCGGCATCCTCTGCCTTGATCCCGCGGGGCGGCGCGTCAATCTGCGAGGATTTTCCGCGGTGCGCAGGCTGCGCGTACCAGCACATATCATATGAATACGAGGCGCGCCTGAAAGAGCAAGCGCTGCGCGCAATACTGACGGGGCCGGAGCTTCCGGGGCGCGCGGTCACGGCGAATTCCTTCGAGGGCCTTGTACCTTCGCCCAGCGCGGCGGCGTACCGCAACAAAATGGAATATTCCTTCGGCGACTCCGGCAAGGATACGCAGCTGGAACTGGGTATGCGTGTGCGCGGCAGGTTTTATGAAGTGGTTACGTCAAAGTGCTGTAATATCGTAGACGCGGATTTCCGCGCGATTGTCTCCGAAACGCTTAATTTCTTTCGAAGGCTTGGGACGCCATTCTACCGCAAGACTGACGGCACAGGGACACTCCGCAACTTGATAATCCGAAAAGGCTTCTTCACAAATGAAATATTAGTGAACCTGGTAACGACTCCGCGTATTGACGGCGCCTGCCCGGAGGAATACGCCGCGCGGCTTTCCGGACTGCGGCTTGGCGGACACCTGCGGGGGATACTGCATACGATAAACAGTTCTCCCGCGGACGCCGTAAAATGCGACGCGCTTCGAGCTTTGAGCGGCGATCCATTCTTGACGGAGCGGCTGTGCGGGCTGACGTTTAAAATTTCACCCTTCTCATTCTTTCAGACCAATTCGGAATGCGCGCAGAAACTCTATGAAACAGTTAGGGATTTTGCCAGACCCCGGGGCAAAATTGCCTACGACCTGTACTGCGGCACGGGCGTAATCGCGCAGATTCTGGCGAAAGATGCAGCCCACGTCACAGGAGTGGAACTTCTTGAGGAAGCGGTTGAGGCCGCCGGCCAGAACGCCGCGCTAAACGGCGTGGCTAACTGCGCTTTTGCCGCAGGGGATGTGCTTGCCGTTTTGGACAAATTAGGCGGCGCGCCGGACCTTATTGTGCTGGACCCGCCCAGGGACGGCGTAAACCCTCGCGCGCTGAGAAAAATAATCGCGCTGGATGTTCCGGAAATTGTCTATGTATCCTGTAATCCCCAATCCTTGGTAAGGGACATCGCCGTATTTGCTGAAAAAGGCTACACTGTCAGCCGCGCGCGCGGCCATGACATGTTCCCGCGCACAGGGCATGTGGAGACTGTGGCGCTGCTGACAAAGGCATGACATGCCGTGGGGCCGGACTGCCGCGGCAAGTGGGCGAACGCGGTTCGCGCCTGTCAAAAAAACTGGCTTGTTGGCGCGGCGTCCGGGGCTGGAACTTCTGGTTGACGGCAGCCGCGCTATTGTATATAACCGCTGGGGCCGTTTCGCTGGCCGCGCCTGGGCTTGCGCCGTACCTTGACGAAGTTCGAGGTATCGTATTTGCTGAAAGTTGAATTCTGGAAAATTAAATCAGGGGTGAAGGTCTGTGCATATCATTGATTGGTTGTTAGAAGGAGATATAGTTATTCAGTATTTAACCAGTAAATATTTGCTGAATCGTTCATTTAACCATAACGATGGAGGATATATTGCTAAATATTTAGAATTATATGATGCTGACCTGCGAGAATGGGGCGGTAGTATTTATTCTCACAAGTGGGTATCAAGCACTTACACATTGTTGGAATTAAAATATATGGAAATCAGCCCCAATAATTTATGCTATCAGGATGCCACTAAAAAAGTGTTGAACGATCTTTGGAACAACCATGGCAAAATTTCTAAAACCCGATATCAGGATATGTGTATGTCCGCAATGCTGTTAAGTCTTGTCTGTTATGGAAAAATCAAGGATGACAGGATAAATGAAATTGCGGATTATATTTTGTCGCATCAAATGGAGGACGGAGGATGGAATTGCGCGTGGGATTCCGCCCATAACCGCTCCACTGTCGGTTCTGTTCATACAACCATCTCTGTGTTGGAAGCGTTTGCGGATTATAAAAAATATGGCTATGATTACCGCTTGGATGAAATAGAAAAACAGGCGGCTTTGGGACATGAATATTTATTGAGCCGGAAACTCTTTAAATCTTTGAAAACAGGTGAGGCCATTCATCAGGATATGATTAGGTTCCATTACCCCTGCCGTTGGAAATATGATTGTTTTCGGGCGTTAGAGTATTTTGCGCATATTGGGTACCCTTATGACAGCCGAATGCTGGAATCATTAAATCTGGTGCGGGATGCTTTAAAAAAGGGGTATATCAACAAGGGAAAGAGTTACCCTGGTAAAATCCATTTCCCGCTTGAATCGGGCACAAAAGGACGGTTTAATACCTTTAGAGCATTGCTCATTCTAAAGCAATATGATAATAAGGCTTATCAAGAAGTCGTCAGCGCGGACTTTCTATACACATAAACTATACCACTCGGCTGATTTTGCGCCATTTCTACATTTTAGCAAATCCAGTATTTAAGCCATTCTGTTTTATTCAGGGATAGGTTCTTAATATCGGTTGCTGCAAAATATAAGGATGCAGAAAGGCAAAAAAAGGATTAGAACTCACTATTGACAACTTCGAAGATTATTGATATATTACGTATTGGTTAATGGTTATAACCATTAACCAATACGTAAAAGGCAGGAGGTTATGTTATGGACGATAGCAGGCCGGTTTTCCTACAGATCATGGAAATCATCGAAAACGGCATAATCGGCGGAATCTATCGCACAGACGAACTCGTTATCTCAACCACACAGATTTCCCGGCTGTACAACGTAAATCCGGCCACAGCGGTCAAGGCGATCAGCCGCTTGGCTGAGGACGGCATACTTTACAAGCGTCCCGGAATTGGCATGTGTGTCGCGGCGGGCGCGAGGGATAAAATCGTGGGCCGGAGAAAGGCCGCCTTTTTCGGAAAAAATATCGACGAGTTTCTCGCGGAAGCAAAAACGCTGAATATTTCCACCGAAGAACTCATTAGGCTCATAAAGGAGAGAGCGAGTCATGATTGATTTTCAGAACGTAACCAAGCGGTACGGTTCGAGTTCGGCTGCCGCCATTGACAATCTGTCAATGAAAGTGTCGGACAACGGCATTTACTGCCTCTTGGGAAGGAACGGCGCGGGGAAGACCACGTTGTTCAAACTGATTGCCGGACACACCTACGCCACCGAAGGCAGCGTCTTTGCTGACGGAAAGAAGGTGTCCACATTAAGCCAGCCCGATTGTGTCAATTTTGTGGATACCGGTTCCGAGCAGTTTAATATGCGGCTTTCAGAGTTGCTGGACACCGCCGTCACATTGCAGGATGGCTTTGACCTGGGTTTCGCGCGGCAAATGGCCGGGAGGTTTGGGCTTGACCTGCGGAAGAAGTATAAGCAGCTTTCTTTCGGCATGAAAACTATGCTCACCACTATTTTGACGCTGGCGAACAAGTCCAAGGTCATACTGCTTGACGAGCCGATCTTGGGCTTTGACGCGATTATGCGCGACCGGTTCAACACTCTTATTCAAGAGAGTTACGAACTCCATCCTCGCATTATCGTCGTATCCACCCACTTGATTGATGAAATTGCTAAAATTACACAGCGCCTGATTATCATCGACAACGGGAAAGTGATGCTCCACACGGGCATTGAGGACATCGACGAGCGGGCGTATGTGCTTACCGGACTGTCAAAAGCCGTAATTCCGCTGTTGGATAACCTTAATTGTATCGGGAAAAACGTCGTCGGTGATATGCTGGCGGCTTACATCTACGACGAGCGGATTGAGCCGCCGAAAGGCGTTGCGATGGACAAGCTGTCGCTGCAGGATTTTTTTGTAAAACTTATTGGAGGGGATATTCACTATGCTTAAAAAATCACTTGTTATCGCCAGGCTCAACCTGCGAAACTGCAACGCCGCGTGGATTGCGACGGGGATCATATTTTTCGCGATATTCGGGCCAATTCTCTCGCATATAATTCGGGCAAAAATCGGCGTGGATGTGGGTAAGGATGGGGTACTCGGCTGCGGTAATTTCCTTTATCTGCTGCCGCTTTTGTGCGCCATTATCATTTCTGCTAGAAATTTCCATAGATTCATGAACCTTGGAAGCAAGCGCAGCGATTTCTTTTGGGGCAGTCTGTGCGCCTACGGCCTGCTGGCTGCGGGAGTGTCATTGGCGAATTTGCTGATTTATTATGCCTTTGACCTTAACGTGATTCGCATGGATATTTTTTACGATATGCGGCTCAATCTGCTGGACGTGTGGGGCTGGAGCGGTCACGGCGCGGTTGTTGCTTTCCTCCGGCAGTCCGCGTTCCTGTTTTTCGTGATGGTATTTTTTCATACTCTGGCCGCCCTGCACGAATGGTGGATAGGCTGGGCTGCCGACGCGGCGATTATCGCGGTAATCAGCGTGTTCACACCCATCGAGCCGCTTAGGAATGCCGAATACGAATTTTTCCGCGCGATACTGTTCCAACCGAACGCTTTCCTGCAAATATTCACCTGTCTTGCGTTGGCCGCCGCGATTTGCGCGCTGAATAAGCCGATTCTCAGTCATAAAAAGATATAGCCGCCCGCCGGCGGTTTCCGCCGGCCACAAGACTGCGGCGTCCGACGGGCGGGCAAACCACAGCCCGTCCATACAGAAGATTCATAATAGACAAAAATATTGGGGCGCCGCTCTTTATATTCATACTATGTTTTGTGAATATAGGAGCGGCGCCCCGTAGCTTTACGCGTCAGCAGCGAACCCGTTTTTAAAGGGAAAGGTAATCACCAAAAAATTTGGCGTAAACAAAAACGCGCTTTCGTCATAAACGCTTAAAATGCGGCTCATGCCCGAGCCTAACTGTTCAACTAAGCCCACGTCTTTAAAAATCCGCATCAGCTCGCGGTTCCTTGGCATTGAACGGCATTTGAAAAAGTCATCCTGACTGAATCCGTGGACAAGACCGCCGTAAGATGTAATGACAATTCTGTCAGAAAAAATCTCGAACACCGGCGGAACCTCACGTGTATAATCGTTATGGACAACAGCGTTAATTACCGCCTCGCGGAGCGCGGACTTATCCACCATATTCTTTTCCAGGCGGACGGAAGAAGTTATCTTTGTAAAGGTCTTGTTCTCAATATTCAGTTTTTCAAGTACACGGTCTGTCGCCTTGATTAGTGAGCAATATCCATATTCCTCGTTTTCAATCAGGTCTACTTTATTTTTTCCGGCGTATTTCGCGACCTTGATGGAAATGCCGTTTACATCAGCCAGCATATAGGCCGCGTAGTTATATTCGCCATCCGCCGTCAGCAAATCCAGGCTGGACTTGAACTGATCATTAAGCGTCAAGCCCTTTTCTTCATAGTAGATTTTCAGCTGACCAAAAGTTAAATTTTGGCGCGGGGCGGACATATTCCCAAGTGTCAACCTCGAACGCCTGGAATATACATCATCTATCATTGCCGTGGTCATGGGCTGCGAACTGCTGCCTACACGGATAAAACATCCATTTGGCGACATACCCTTGTTCTTAAGGTAGTATGGTTTTTCAACACCGCTTGAGATAATAATTTTGATAATATTCTTACCGTCCCTGTTTTCAGAAATTACGTCAAATAGCCCTAATGCTGACGGAAGAATGTTATTTCTTATCCTGTCCACAATTTTCAACTGTACGGCGTCAATATCTTCCGCACCGATTGCCGTACCGGTATCGTCCACTCCAATATAAACGCGGCCGCCCTCACGATAGTTCAAAAATGCCACAACTTCGCGTTCAAGTTTGTCATTAAGAACAGCCTTGTATTCAACTCTATTGGATTCGCTCATGTAGCACCGTCTCCTCAAAGCCAACAGATTGTTCTTATTTTGCCATTCCCGCTAACTGCTCCTGAACTTGCCGCAGCATTGCGGCGTACTTTTCGCGTTTTTGCCGTTCGCCGTCAATCACCGCTGGCGGAGCCTTTTCAATAAAGCCGTTGCTGGCGAGTTTCGCGTCAATCCGCGTCAGTTCCGTCTCCAGCTTGCCGCGCTCCTTTGTAAGTCGGGCGATCTCTTTGTCAATATCCACCAGGTCGGACAGAGGAATGTATACCGTGCCGCCGGGGAACACAATCGGTACAGACGCAGGCGGAACTTCCGGGTCCGTCCGCACCGCCACCTCGCCCGCGCCCGCCAGCATTCCTAAAAACATCCGGCCGGATTCAAACACCGCCTGTAAATTCTCGGCAGAGGCGAGCTGTGTTTGCCCGCTTTCAATTGCGATTATCAGGGTTACCTTGCGCGATGGCGCCACATTCATGTTCGCGCGCACATTGCGGATGTTTTTAACTACTTCCTTTATCAGCCCTATTTCCCGTTCCTCTTGGGGGAAACTGCGTTCCGGCCTGTACTGAGGCCAGGCCGACAGCATTATTGTCTCCTCCTCCGTCTGTATTGAGGTAAATATCTCCTCCGTAATAAAGGGCAGAAACGGATGCAGCAGTCTCAGCGCGTCCGCCAGCACATCCAGCAGCGTCGCCAGCGCCGTTTCCCGCGAAGGGTCCTCGTGGTTGTACAGCCTGGGTTTCACCATTTCTATATACCAATCGCAAAATTCATCCCAAATAAAGTCCTGGACCTTTTGCAGGGCCATGCCAAGGTCGTAGAGCTCAATGTGGTCCGTTACTTCCTTTATTACGGAGTTTACCCGCGAAAGTATCCACTTGTCCTCCGGCTGCAGGGGCGCACCGCGTCCGCCCGTCCGCGAGCCTTCGTCCAGGTGCATTAGGATAAATCGCGCCGCGTTCCATATCTTGTTCAAAAAATTCCGGTTGTTTTCCACCCGCTCTTCCGAAAAGCGGGAATCGCTCCCCAGGGCTGTTCCCGCTACCAACGTAAACCGCAGCGCGTCCGCGCCGTATTTTTCAATAATCTCCAGCGGGTCCACGCCGTTATCCAGGGACTTGCTCATCTTGCGGCCCTGCGCGTCCCTGACTATCCCATGTATGAGCACATCTCGGAACGGCGGCCGGCCCATCTGCTCCAACCCTGAAAACACCATGCGCACAACCCAGAAAAAGATAATTTCATAAGCTGTGACCAGCACGTCTGTGGGGTAAAAATATTGAAGCTCCGGCGTGTTATCCGGCCATCCCAGCGTGGAGAAGGGCCACAGAGCCGAGCTGAACCAGGTGTCCAGCGTGTCCTCGTCCTGCCGGAATTGGCTGCCGCCGCACTTGACGCATTCAGGGCCGGAACTTCCGGGCCGCGGCCAGGCGTCCGCCACTTCCACATGCCCGCACCGCTCGCAGTAATAGGCGGGTATCCTGTGGCCCCACCAAAGCTGGCGGGAAATGCACCAGTCCCGGATATTCTCCAGCCAGTGCGCGTATATCTTGCCGAACCGCTCCGGTACAATACGCAGCTGGCCATTTTTGTAAACTTCCATCGCCGGCTGCGCCAGGTCACGCATTTTTACGAACCACTGCACCTTCACCAAGGGCTCCACAACTTCGTTGCAGCGCTCGTGCACGCCTACCGCGTGGTTCAGTTTTTCCTCGCGCACAAACAGCCCAAGGGCTTTAAAACGCCGGATTATTTCCGCGCGCGCCTCATAACGGTCCAGGCCGGCCAGCTCGCCCGCATTTTCGTTAAGTGTGCCGTCGTCGTTCATTATATTGACGCGGGGCAGGTTGTGACGCTCGCCCACCTCAAAGTCGTTGGGGTCGTGGGCCGGTGTTATTTTCACGACACCTGTGCCAAAGTCCATGTCCACATATTCGTCCGCTATCACTGGTATCTCACGGTTGACTATGGGCACAATCACTGTCTGCCCCACGTATTTCGCGTACCGTCCGTCCAAGGGGTTTACCGCCAGCGCGGTGTCCCCCAGGGCGGTTTCAGGCCGGGTGGTGGCGAATTGCAGGCACTCGTCCGTACCCTTTATCCGGTACTTCATGTGATAGAACGCGCCTTCCATGTCTTCATGGGACACCTCCGCGTCCGATATGGTTGTCCGGCACTTGGGGCACCAGTTTATCAGCTTTTCCCCTTGGTAAATAAGCCCTTTCTCGTACAACCGTATAAATACTTCCGTTACCGCGCGGGAAAGCCCCTCGTCCATTGTAAAGCGCTCCCGCTCCCAGTCGCAGGAAAGCCCCAGCTTCTTAAACTGCTGCAATATCCGTCCGCCGTATTCCGCCCGCCACTGCCACGCCCGCTTTAAAAACGTTTCCCGGCCTATAGACTCCTTTGTTAAGCCCTCGGCCGCCATACTGTTCACTATGCGCACCTCGGTGGAAATGCTGGCGTGGTCTGTACCCGGTACCCACAGCGCGTTGTAGCCCTGCATCCGTTTTGTCCGGATTAGAATGTCCTGCAAAATTGTGTTAAGCGCGTGCCCTACGTGCAGCTGCCCCGTGATGTTGGGGGGTGGTATCACTATTGTGTAGGGCTTGCGCGAATAATCTACCTCCGCGTGAAACCAGCCCTTATCCAGCCATTTCTTGTAAATTTTGTCTTCCACCGTGTGGGGTGTGTAATTCTTCTCAAGCTCTTTCATTTATTTTGCCTTCTTCCGCTTCTATTTCCAATTGTATTTCCGCGGCTTTTTCCGCGTCTTCCATAAGTTCGTTCAGTTCGTCCAGATACGCTTGAATCACGCGGTTCATCACCGCTTCGCCGGGTTCGTTTTTCTTGTTCAGTACCTCAAGTCTGCCCCATATCTCCTTGTGTCGGCCGTCCAGCTCCGCAAGGTTCTTCTCCAGCGACAGCCGATGCTGGGCCAGTTCCTTGCAATAGTCTATTTTGTCGTCTATGTTTACCGTGTTGGCAAACTGCTCGATAGTAAACTTCGTGTTGTTTATTTTTTTCTCCCGCAGGAACTTTTCCAGAGTGGATTCGGTCTCGTATATTATTTTCCTGATAGCGTCTATGCGCATGGTCACATGCTTATAATTGGCCAGTTCTTTGAGGTTTGCCTTTAACATCTGCGAATTGCGCACTTTGTATTTTTTATACTCGTAATCCAAAAAATTGGTGTAATAAGCGTATACCACGCGTTTCTTGTTCAGCAGTTCCACGGCTCTGCGCTGTTTTAAAGTGTTTATCCGCGACTCGCGCACCATTCTCCTGCGGAACGTGTGCAAGGTGGCCACGGCCGCGATTATAAGAAGAACCAGCACAGTCAGGTCTATAAATATGGACCCGTTGCTGAGCATGAACTTATACGCCAGGTAGATCGACACCGCCCCGAACAGGGTTACCGCCACAACCGCGAATTTATTTATAAAGTCCAGCCCGGAGTTCAGCTTGTCTTTCTCGTATTCCAGGTCCAGCTTCTCGCCTTCCAGCTCGCCAAGGTCGTGCCGCAGCAGCCGCTGGCTCTTTTCCGCGTGCTGTATATGCGTTACGGCGCGTTCCGCGTCCTCGCCGAAGTCTATCATCTGCCGCAGCGCCGGGTTAAAGCTCGCCAGCTGGTACATCAGCTGGCTGCGCTCGCGCCCCAGTGAGACGAACCGCGCCAGCAGCTCTTTTAACAGCGACACCTCGTTCTCGTCCAGTTTAAAGAACGCGTCAAGCTCGTTTATTTTCGCTTCCGTGTCCGACAGCCGCGCCATCAGGTTAAGCCGCTGCCGCGCGATTGTATACGCCTCGTCGCACAGGTACACTACCTCCGCTACGTTTATATATTCCTCACTGCCGTAATGCAGTCCGGTCAGAAAGTGCTTAAACCGTGACTCCCGGCCATACCCGCGCCGTCCGCCGCCTTTGGAAAAAATGTTTATTACACCGTCGAACAGTTTTTGCAACAGGAAGTTCCGACTCCGGAGGGAGCCGCTTGATACGCTTTCACTCATATTGCCCACCTGCCATTCAGAATTTTTTTGCCGGATAAGTAAGTATGATTAATTAATGGGAATATGTCAAGAAATATTAAAGGGCGTTCTTTTGGGAGCAGCTTTTTGATGTGTCTATTCAGAGGCCAAAACATTAAAACCTTGGGGCTCTGCCCCAAACCCTGCTGGGGATTTCATCCCCAGACCCCTTCTTAAGGGCGGCGAGTGCAGCGCTTTTGATGCAAGTACAACCTTTTCAAAAAAAGGGACGGGTTATTTTTTTAAGTTCGCGCTTATGGGGGTCCGCCCCAAGTTTTTAAGGTTTTGACCTTCCACAAGCCTTAAGTTCGCGCCTATGGGGTTCCTCCCCAAACCCCGCCGAGGACTCGTCCCCGATAGACGAGCTTGCTCGACGCAGACCCCTTCTTGCGCTTCGCGCGCACTCATTAAAGAATCCGACGAACAAGCCGCTGTTTTCGCGAAGCGAAAATTCCGAGGAAAATGTATTCGTTTATGAGCATAAACCTTGCACCTCTGCATAGACACTTTTTGATTGCAAAACAGTTGCGGGTGGCAATGGAAATGATTTAAGAATACAGTTGTGGATAATATCATAACAGGGTATAATTATGCAGTGGTATCTCAAAATGTTTATGAAGCGTTGGGAGTAAAAGTGGAACGAATATGCGAGGATATAATACAATTGAGGAACTGCTGAACGCGCCGGAGGGCGAGCATTTCGAGTTCAAGGATGTGAAAACACGCTTTGACTCTAACGAGGCCGACCGTTACTGCTGCGCCCTGTCAAACTGCGGCGGCGGGAAGTTCGTACTTGGGCATAAGCGACAAACGCCCGCGGCAAGTGGTCGGAAGCCGGGCCTTTGACCAGCCGGAGCGTACCCGCAGAGGCTTGAATTTAATGGACGTGTTGTGCGTGAGGCTTTGCTAAACGCAGTCAGCCACCGTAACTACCAGTTGAGCGGGAGCGTGTTCGTCCGGCAGTACCGCGACCGGCTTGCGGTGGAAAGCCCCGGCGGTTTTCCGACGGGCGTGACACTCGACAACATCCTTGACAGACAATCGCCGCGCAACCGCCATATAGCGGAGATACTTGCCCTTTGCGGTTTGGTCGAGCGTTCTGGTCAGGGTATGAGCCTGATTTATGAGTGGAGCATCAAGGAAGCAAAATCGCTGCCGATTTCCGAGGCACGGACGACAACTTTGTCAGCATTACGTTGAACGGCTTGGTGCTTGATAAGAAAATTCTGTCGCTGATAAACAAAATCGGTAACGAACGTCTCGAAGCGATGGCGGACCGGCGAATTCCTTGTGGTGACGCATTATTCCGCGAGCAACCGCTCTCCGACGCCCTGCGTTCGCGTACGAAGCGGCTGATTGAGTTGGGACTGGCCGAACGCGTCAGCCGTAACAAGTTCGTACTGGCTCGCAGTCTTAAACCGAAGGCAGTACAGCTTAATGATTTCTTCCGGATGCATAATCAGATTTGTACACGCCAAGATAGACTGCCAGCCATTGTAATTGAGAAGCACAAACCGCGGCGTTTGATAGAGTTCCTTGCCCCACAGCAAATCCTTGCGTAAATATGACACGGCAGTCTTTTGACCGTACATCGTAAGTTTAGTTTGTGTAAAGAACTCTGCTTGGCTGGCAAACAAAGCTTGCAGTTTTACATCCTTTCCCTTTTTCGGCGGTCTGCCGCGCTT
>JAISYE010000063.1 GCA_031297485.1 Clostridiales bacterium | reverse complement strand
CTAAATAGGGCTTTTCATGAAATGTGTAGTGAAAAATAATTTGCACTACACATTTCATACATCCTTGAAAATAAGCGGTTTAACGCGTGTAGTAAGAATGTTTGCGGGAACTATGGATTAATACACGCCCTAATTGTACAAGTCCGCGCCGCCCATTTTTTCAAGCCAAAGCTCCTTCAAGAGCGCCAAATCCGCTTTAAACTCCGCGTCAGGCTTGGCGCGGTCTTTTTTCAGCTCCTCCAAAATCTCAAAGGCAAAGGGCGGCGCGTCCGCAATCCAGTCTGCTTGCAGCTTAGGGTTTACACAGGAGCCTGTTTTTTTCATAAACGCAAACCTGTTCGCCATGCCTCGCATATCAGCGGTGACGTCAATAAGAGCCTTGCCTGTGGCCGTATTTCTGATTGCGTAAACGCCGCCTGTAACCGTCCGTTCCTTGTATGCCGCCTGTATTTCCTTTTTCCGGTGGCTGTCTGTAATCACTTGGGAATACCTCCTGTAAGCTCAAATATGTCCATTTCAACAATAATTAATTTTATCGTAATTCTATCCAATGTCAACAGGTTAAGGATTTTCGAGTTATACTCGCGAACGTTGAGATTTGCCACATTAGAGTCACCGCACTTCATGCACTTAAGAAGGGGTCCGCGTCGAGCAAGCTCGACTATCGCACTCGCCGCCCTTAAGAAGGGGTCTGGGGGCGAAGTCCCCAGCGGGGTTTGGGGCCTAACGATGGTTTGTTCGTTGGCCCCAAGGTCTTAGGCCTTAGGTCTTCATGTTTGGCAAATGTATTCGTTCGTAAATATAACACGGATTACTGTGTACACCAAATTTTAAATATGCCGCAACAAATTAAAAGTATTAAACAGGTTCAGTTTGCCGTAGCCCCACTCCTCGTTAGGGTATTTTATATTTTCGCTTCGGACGCAGCCGCGCACCAAGAAGGTTCTTAAGAAGAAGGTATTCATGGTAGGCTCGTTTCCATTTACAATGCCCCATTGCAAGGAAAGCGCGCAGGCGCCGGCTGTAATCGCGGCCGCCACGCTGGTGCCGCTCATAACCCCGTAGCCCGCAGGGTAAATACCGCCCACATTAACACAGGGCGCCACAAGGTCAGGGGCGATTAGGGGCGAGCGGGTGGGGCCCCAGGAGGATGCCACATAGAGTCCGCCGTCCTGTGCGGAATATCCGCCGCAGGTAATGGTGCCCAGCGATGTGGCGGGTATAACTATAGTAGAGGTCGGGGTCGGGGTGACAAACTCAATGGTATGGCTGACAAAACCCTTTATAGGAAGCCAGGCGTGATACACGCCGTCCAGAATAAGTTCGCCGTGCAGGTTTATGGTCCATACCCCTTGGGTCGGCTCAAGGACTTTTACCATTGCCAAATTATTTTCACCAAGGTAATACTCTACAATTACCACCGATTTTTCAAAAATCAGCTTACGTGAAAAAGTCTGTTCCGGATTAATAGGGACCGTGGGAACAACTTCGCCGGCTGGTGAGCGGACCGATACTTCGACCCTGTCGTTAGGGGAAGTCCAGATATACACCGGCATCCCTTCTTCTGACTCGCCCCCCACGCGTATGTCTATGTTGACGACCGCGCCGTCCCCTGGAATAATCCCGTGGGTATGGTGGCTTGTGTTGCTTTCGTTGCCTGCAGCGGAACATATCCCGACCCCGACCCTGCTGGACATGGCGTACAAATACTGTTCCAGCATTCCGGTGCCGTCGTGGCTGCCTATATTATTGCCCAGCCCGATAATTATGGCTACCGGCCGGTTAAGCTCCGCCGCCATTGATGTAATATAATGTATGCCCAGCGCTATTTCGCTGGATTCGTACACATTTTCCTGATTGGATGGCACGAGATATCTATCCAGATAATACTTCCGTGCTTTCCGCAGCTTTACCATTATTATCTCAGAGCCAGGGGCCGCTCCGATGTAGCGTGTGTTCTCGCGGCTGGCGGCTAAGGAAGCCAGAAACGTACCATGGCCCACCGTATCCCTGTGCGGCACTATATCCAGGGGATTAGGGGCTTTTAACGCCTCGTTAAGGTCGCCCTGGGTGTAGACATGGCCGAACTGTATAGCGGCCGGCGGCACGCCCTCTCGCACTTGATCCCATATGTACTTGATTTTACTGGTTCCGTCCTCATAGATAAACGCCTTGTTGGTATAGTCTATGCCAGTATCCACCAAGCCAATTAAAACTCCGGAGCCGTCCAGATTAAGGTTGGGCTGACGCTGTATTGTCACAATCCCGGATTCCTCAAAACTTTCTATATCCATCAGGCCGTTAACCTCGGGATAGATGTTCACATACCGCTGTCCTATGTCGCTGGCTATCTGCTTAATTCTGTCCTGCGGCGCGTAGGCTATGGCGTAATCCAAAATACGCGTGCCGACCCGTATATATGGTTTGTCCTTTATGTAATTAATGAAATCTGCGTTGTATGGTATCATAAAATCCACTATGCCCGGAGCGTTGATGTATTCCGTTATTCCCTGGCCGGGCTGGGAAACGGCCTGGAGGGATACGTTTCCGGACGCGGCGTATTCCGCCAGGTAATCCATGGTATTCCGCAGGCAGAGCTTGCCGTAACCCCATATGGTATTGGGATATTTAATTCCGCCGTCCCGTGCTGCCCCAAGTTTTAAAAAGGCCTTTAAACGCTCGCCATAAAGGAACAAATCGTTTTTATTAACAATGCCCCACTGCATCATTAAGGAAGCGGCGCCGACCACAAAGGGCGCGGCGACGCTGGTGCCGGAAAAGGCGCCGTAGCCGCCGCCTCTGCGCGTGGTTACGACGCCGACGGCAGGAGCGACTAGGTCAGGTTTAATTATTTGCCCGTCGCGGGTATACCCCCGGCCTGAAAAATCGGTGATACTGTTAAGGCTTTGGTTATAGCCGCCCACGCTTATGACATATTTGGCGGTGGAAGGAATGGTAAGAGTAATGTCAGGGTTTGGGATGACAAAGGCGGTGTTCCTGGTCACTTCCTCTATGGTGGGCAGCCATAGGTCGTAGCGTCCGTCGGTAATTAAGGCGGCTGTTATACGAATACGCCACACGCCTTGAGTTATTTCCCCGTCACTGCTTTGTAATTGAAAATAAATATTTTGGTCGCAGTTGTAATGGGTTGGCTGTCCGTAGTAGACGTTTACAAGCGCGTTGTCCAGCCGCGCCAGACGCGAGCCGTTTGTATAGCGGATTTCGCCCGTGCTTTTCCCGCTTGGAGAAAATACCTCGACAGAAAATATATCCGTAAAATTTTTCCACAATGTAATATACAGCACCTGAGTGGAAACAGAATGAAAGAACTGCACGTCATGGATTTCCCCGGTGCTTATAAGTCCGGAGCAATGATGTCCCGCGCTTCCCTCGTTGCCTGTGGCCACCACAAAGGCGGTTTTCCACTTGGCGCCCATCTCGTTAAGGTACGACTCGAACAGGGAATCCCCGTCGTGATCGCCGTCGTTTGTGCCGAAACTGATGTTTACAGCCATGGGCATCTTATGCGCCAAAGCTTTTTGGACCACATACTTTACCGCGCGCATAAGCTCTGTCGTCCTAGGGAAGGATTCGCTGCCCCGTTCGCCCAGGCGCACAATTATCAGCGAGGCCTCATAAGCCACACCCTTTCCGCCGCCGCCCGCGCCGCTGCCCGCCGCTATGCCTGCCACGGCGGTGCCGTGCCCCAAATGGTCCTGCTCGGGTATTATGCTTAAAGGGTCGTCAGAAGCCAACGCGGCGTCTATATCCGCCGACGTGTATTCCGCGCCGTGGCGGAAACCCGCGGGAGGCGTGCCCGTGCCCAGCTGGTCCCAAATATACATAACCCGCGTTGTCCCGTCGCTGTTCCTGAAATCAGGATGCGTATAGTCGATACCAGAATCAATTATGGCGACAATGGTCCCTCTGCCGCTCAAGTTGTAGCCGCCGGGGTTTTGCACCTGTGTTACACACGCTTCCTGGCTGCTTTCAAGCATTGCGTTGGATAATATTTTAGGGCGCTCAAAGTATTCCACCTCATAATAATTATTCAATTCAAATATTTTATCCTGCGCCATGGTGATTATAGCGTAGTTTTCGTCCAGCACTTCAACTTCCGCGCCCAAATCGCGCTCTACAATATCAATATCGCCATTGTACCTCACTATTAATTCCACATTGTCCGCAGCCAAGACGTCTGTGTTTTCCGTCGGAATTTCAGCGCCTTTATAAAATTTCCCAGGCATATTGCTCACTCCTTGCCTCCTGTATATAATAAACACATCAATAGAATGAAATAAAATTTTCCGTGCGGAATGCCCAAGGCTCCCATCTTGTTCCAACAGCCCTGTACCCGGAAATATACGTCCGCCCGACGCTTATGGGAAAAAACCAGCCGCCAGCCTCGCCTTTCCGCCATATGTATACGCAGTAATACAGGCAATTGCTCAACATATCCAAATCCCGCTGACATACCTCAGCTGAAACCTCTGGCGCAAAGCGCGGGCATCTGGCCGGAGGTTTCGGCTGCCGCGCTTTTATTAATTCGTTTTCTGCCATTGCTATTCCTCCCCTAATTTAACGCAGGAAAATGCTGTATTAATATAATATGCGCGCCAAGGCGTATGTTGCATGGCCATTAAAGGGAAGTGGTAATTACTGCACTTGATTTTTCTAGCCGGTTTCTGTATTATATTAAGGTACTCGCCCGGATGGCGGAATGGTAGACGCGTTGGACTTAGAATCCAATAGGTGAAACCCTGTGCCGGTTCAAGTCCGGCTTCGGGCAGTAAAGCGGAAAGCGTGCTTCTTGTTTGCTAAGGAAACCCTAAATTATTAAGGAGGAAACAATGAACAACATAGAACTGTTCAGTCACAAAGACTGTCCCAACTGCCCCGCGGCAAAGGAAGCCCTGACGCAGAAGGGAATACCCTTTACCTACATTGATATTTCGGAAAGCATGGCGAACCTGAAGCTGTTTTTTAAATACCGAGACTTCAGGCCGGAATTTGACGAGGTAAAGCGGAACGGACGCATAGGTGTGCCCTGCGTGGTTGTAAATGACGGCGAAAAAATATTCTTCGGCGCAAAGGACGAGGATATTAATGGGTTAGGATGACGATTTTTATGTAGCGCCGTCAAGAGACGGACGAACCAAACGGACAAATCACCGTTAGGGTTTTCGCCCCATAGGCGCGGACTTAAGGCTTGGAGCCTTAAGTTCGCGCCTATGGGTCCGTTAAATTATCATCCTTCCGCAGACCCCGCAGTATTTCACGCCGTCCTCGTTTTCCGCGCCGCAGACCAAGCATATCTTTTTTGGTTTTGGTTTTTCTTCCGCGGGCGCCGGCGGCTCGGGGCGGCTCTCCACCGGATGGCTTTCCCCAGGATGGCTTTCCGCCGGGCGGCTTAACGGCTCGTTCATTTTCATGCCGCAGCGTGGGCAGAACTCCGCGTCGCGCTCGGCGTTTTTCCCGCACTTAGGGCAGGTTGACGTGCCCTTCAGGTCGTCCAATTTGTCGCGCAGTTCCTGCAGACGTGTTTCGCACGCGAGTATATCCGCGTATTTTTCGTCGAATACCTTGCCCAGCGTGCCGCCGTACATATAAATTTCATGCACCTTCTTTCCTATATCAATGTAAATAGATTTTAAGCGTTCCTCCTCATTAGTAATTGCGATACTCATCTTTGTTGTCTTTAAAAACTCGCGCGATGTTTTTTGAATATTGGTGGCGAGTTTTATTGCCGTTTCCTTTAAATTATCCATATGCAGCCCTCCTTAAATTAATAGTTGAGTCTACTGCAAGAAACAAAGGGGTAAAAGATACAAGTTGTATAAATTGGCATTTAAATTAGTAAAAATGGCCAAAGGTAAAAATTTGAGTATGTTAGGCCGCTTTTTTTGGGAAA
>JAISYE010000062.1 GCA_031297485.1 Clostridiales bacterium | reverse complement strand
GGGTCTGGGGCGATTTCTCATAGGCGCGAACTTAAAAAACCTAAGACCTTGGGGCCTAACGAACAAACCATTGTTAGGCCCCAAGGTCTTAGGTACTTAAGGGAAAAGGTCAAACCCCTAAGACCTTGGGGCTCTGCCCCAAACCCCGCTGGGGACCTAACGATGGTTTGTTCGTTGGCCCCCAGACCCCTTCTTTAAAGGCGGCTAGTGCGATAGTCGAGCTTGCTCGACGCAGGCCCCTTCTTAAGGGCGGCGGAGCGTAGGAGCGAACTGTGTTCGCCGAGCCTGCCTAGCAGCAAAAGGGCGGTATTCGCCGTACTTGAGAAGGGGGCTGGGGACAAGTCCTCAGCGGGGTTTGGGGCCAACGAACAAACCATCGTTAGGCCCCAAGGTCTTAATCTTTTAACCGTTCGCGCGTATGCCCCCCCATACATTGCCCGCTCGCTTGTAGGGGCGAACTGCGTTCGCCCGCTTAACCTGCTGACATCAATAAATAAAAGAATCCGCCGACGGCGGACCGGCGGCGGATTCTTTTATTACTTGGTTTTGCAAACGCACTTATCCTTGCCGTTGCGTTTAATGTTGCTGCTTATGCCGGCCAAAAACTCCGGCCTTTGCGGGGGAGCGAAGATGTCCATGGGGAAATCCAAGCCGTCGAAGAATTCGCAGGGATTAAGAGGCGAAATTTCCTCACATTCGTCCGGAACGCAGAACCCGCGGGACTCCACAGCAAGGTTGACAATTCTGAACAGCTTGATAATGGTGAACAGCCCTATGGTCACGTTAACATAAGACGGGCGCTGCTGGTCGCTGGGGCACGAGGGCCTGCAGAACCGCAGTTCCGCTAAAAGCGAAATAGCCTTCGCTTCCACCAAAACAAAGGGCTCGGCGTCAATAGTAACCGAATCGTGGTTGGTACACAGGAGGTCTGTGCCAATAATCAGGTCCGAACCTACGGAACCGAACAGCGACACCTGTTTGTTGAAAATACTATTGGCGCGGGCGGCGCCGATAACATTTCCGTCCGCCTCACGGAAGTTAAGGCGGTATTCAAACACGTACTTCAAGTCGATTGTCCAGTAACCGACCCTGAACTCGTTAGGCTGTTTATCCACTATCAGTATCTTCTTGATTCTAAGTCTGTCGATTGTTACCGACGCAGCGTTTGCCGGCGGCTCAATTACATCTCCTTCGTTATAACGCTCGTCGCCGAAGCATAGACATTCGGCCGCGCGCGACGGGCCCAGCGCCTCCGGCCCAAGGCAGTCCTGCTGCCGGCAGCTGTCGTAAACCTTTAACGCTATTATACATTCGTCCCGCATCCTGCGCGGGTCTAGACCCATAGCCGCGCTGCTTACGCTGGGGCTGTCACACTGGTTTAGCTCAAATGCTCCCATTGGGGTTTCCTCCTTCTTATTTGCTGCTTATGCCCATATAGTATGTACAACCGGCGCTGTTGGTTACAACCTGTTCAATTACTGCTTCTTGGAGCGGATTAATGATTTCTTCCGAATGCATAATACTATAGCGTGAAATTTTGCAGGAATGAGCTTTATTACTGATTTGCCACAATTCGTTGCGGCGACGAAGAATCCTTGATTTCTGCATTGCCGTTCTCGGAATTCACGCTGTAGTGATAATCAGATTTGTACACGCCAAGATAGACTGCCAGCCATTGTAATTGACAAGCACAAACCGAGCGCGCGTAGCTCGACGCAGCGGTTGATAGAGCTTATTGCCCCACGGTAGATTTTTACATAAATAAGACATGGCAGTCTTTTGCCTGTACATCGTAAGGAATGACGAAAGTATAAGTTACCTTAAGAAGGGGTCTGCGTCGAGCAAACTCGAATATCGCACTCGCCGCCCTTAAGAAGGGGTCTGGGGGCCAACGAACAAACCATCGTTAGGTCCCCAGCGGGGTTTGGGGCAGAGCCCCAAGGTCTTAGGTCTTAGGCTTAGGTCTTCAGGTTTGGCAAGTTCGTAAGTATAACACGTGCGAGCCTAACGGTGATTTGTCCGTTGGTTCGCCCGCTTAACCTGTTGACATTGGTTTGCGTAAAGCTCTTTGCTTGGCTGCATATTCCGCTGCCGTATCACTGTAACTTGCGGAATATCACTTAAAGGAATATAATGCAAAAAAATAAAGGTTGGAGGATGGAGGCAATGAATAAAGAAGTCAGGGAAACAAACCCGCTGCGTTTTGCGGCAGGCATGTTTGGCGGGGTTTTGACCGCAAGCTACTTTACAACGTTCATGGCGTTTTTCTATGTCGATAAAATGTCCCTGGACGTGAAAATCTATTCCGCGGCGCTGGCGCTGTATTCTGTGCTGGACGCGGTGGACAACCCTATGTACGGCTATTTGTCCGACCGGACGCGCACCCGCTTTGGAAGAAGAAAGCCCTGGCTTGTGCTTGGAATCTTGCTGTGCACCGTTGGGGTTATCGCGTTCTTTAGCCCGCCTTCCGGCTTGGAAGGCGCAATGTTTGTCACGTACTTTATTGTGACAATGCTCTTGACCGAAACGGCAATTTCCATGATACAAGCCAATTACGGCTCGCTGTTTCCCGAACTGTTCCGGACAAAACAGTCGCGCGCCCTGGCCAACGCCCTTCGCCAGGGACTGCAGTTCGCCGCCACAATAATTGCCGTGGGCTTGACGCCAATGTTAAACGAACGTTTCGGCTATTCCGCCACCGCCGTCTTTCTCGCACTCACCGGCGGGGCCATATATCTGTTTTCGGCCCTTGGCTGTCACGAGGACCAGACGCTGACAGAAACAGAAAAGCCGGCCCTTTTTAAAAGCGTAAAAGAACTGCTCGCCAGCAGAAATTTTTGGATTGTGGGTATCACAGGCACAATGTATTCCACAGCCATTGCCCTGATTATGGCGGGCGTGCCCTTTTACATCAAGTATTCGCTTAACGCCGGCGGCGCGGGCAACAGCCTGCTTATCGGCGCTGTGCTGGTCGCTGCCACCGGTTCGCTGGCGGCGTGGAATTTCGCGCTTAAAAAGTTCAGCCTTGTGACTGTGTGGCGCGCGTCCCTGGCTGTGCTGGCCCTTGCCTTGATTCCTTTTTACGCGGCCAATTCCCTGACTCTAGCCGTTATTACCGGCGTATTTGTGGGCATTGGCATGGGCGGCTACGTTTCCACAGGAGACCTGGTGACCGCGTACCTTATCGACGAGGACATGGCTAAACACGGCGTGCGCCGCGAGGGCATGTTCATAAGTATACTGGCGTTTATTAACCGCATAAGCGGGTTTATCCGCAGTTTGGTCTTCCTGCTTCTGGCAGCGCTGTACGGCTTCGAAAGCGGCGAAGCGCCCGGGCCGAACCCAGGCGCGGCGGCCAAATTCCTGCTTATTGCCGCGCCCTTTGTGTTGGTGGCTGCCGGGTTCATTTGCTCCATGTTTATGTTTCTGAAAGACCCAATAAAAAAAGAAGGGGACAACATCAATGAATGAAAAACGATTAATTTTGAACGCGGACGACTTTGGCATAAACTTTGAAACCAATGAAGCCATAGAAGAACTTTTCGAAAGGGGCTTCGTTACTTCCACAACCGTTATGGCGCCCTGCCGGTTTGCCGAGGACGCCGTAGCCCGCGCGAAAAGGAACGGGAAAATTAAGATGGGCCTGCATCTGACCTTTAATTCCGACAGATTTGCTACCTGCGGGCCGCTGGCGAAAAACGTCCCGTCCCTGACGGACAAAGACGGTAATTTTTATGAAAGCGTCGCGGAATTTGCCCGGCATGCCGCAGCCAGAGAAGTGGCGGCGGAAATATACGCGCAATACGAGTTCGTAACCCGCAGGGGCGTGGCGCTTACCCACGCGGACAACCACATGGGAAGCCTCTACGGCCTGACCGGCGTCTCGTTTATGAAGGAGGTCCTAGACTTTTGCGCTCCGAACGGGCTGCCGTTTCGTTTTCCAAAGAATATTGAGGGCGCAAAGTCCATTATGAGGACTGACACCATCCCTCCGGCGCTGGCGGCGGCCCACGCCCAGGCTGTGGAGTACGCCGGGGCGCGCAGCGTAAACTTAATTGACAATCTACTGACAAACCCTGTTCCAGTGGCCGATGTGGCAAGTTATCACATGCTTAAAAATATTTACATGGATATAGTCAGGAATTTACGGTCTGGGGTAAATGAAATCTTTATGCATCCATCCAAGAGTGGCCTTGCTCCTGTGCGCCGCTGGGAATATGAGCTTCTGGCGGATAACGAGCTTCGCGAGCTTATTGAAAGCGAAGGGATACGTCTGGTATCCTGGGCGGAGGCTTTTGATTAACCCGAAAATACCGGCGGAAAATAAAACGTCCGGAAGCGTAAAGCTTCCGGACAAAACAAAGGTGCCACTCGGATTTGAACCGGGGATAAAGGAGTTGCAGTCCTCTGCCTTACCTCTTGGCTATGGCACCACTTTTACCAATCAATTCTCAAATATAAAACATAAGACCTAAAACATAAAACCTTGGGGCCTAACGATGGTTTGTTCGTTGGCCCCAAACCCCGCTGGGGACCTAACGATGGTTTGTTCGTTGGCCCCCAGACCCCTTCTTAAGGGCGGTGGGTGCGGTGACTTTAATGTGGCAAATCTCAATGTTCGCGAGTATAACTCGAAAACCCTTAACTTGTTGACATTGATTCCCAAACATAAAAACCCAA
>JAISYE010000061.1 GCA_031297485.1 Clostridiales bacterium | reverse complement strand
AGATTAAGACCAGCGGACAGTTCACCGTTAGGGGCCTAACGATGGTTTGTTCGTTGGCCCCAAACCCGCTGGGGATTTCATCCCCGATAGTCGAGCTTGCTCGACGCAGACCCCTTCTTAAGTGCGGCGAGTGCGATAGTCAAGCTTGCTCGACGAAGCGCTTTTTGATGCAGGTACAGCCTTGTTAAGAAAAGGGATTGTTTATTTTTTTCTTAAGTCCGCGCTTATGGGGCATCGCCCCTTATGCGCGGGCTTAAGGCTTGAGAAATTATACTCGCGGAGGTTAAGATTTGCCGCAGCGGGCGGGCGAACCAACGGACAAATCACCGTTAGGTTCGCCCTTTTAGTTTGCCTGCGCCTTATTTGCCGGGCACAGCCCGACTATCTTGGAAAATGTATTCGCGCGTGAGTATAAGTCCGCGCATAAGGGACGAGTTCCAAGGTCTCAAGTGCCGTTGTCGTCCTGAAAGTATAGCGTCTTGCAAATTCTGTCGTACCCGACCGACGTGTTGGGGAAGATATTCAGCGCGTTTTTCAAGAAGCTTTTCGGGTCTGTAAGGGACGGGCTGAAATGCGTAAGCCATAATTCGGACACTTCCCCGTCCCTGGCAGCCTCCGCCGCCTCGCTGAAAAGCATGTGGCCGTACTCTACAGCCTTGTTTTTTTTCTCTTCCTCGCCGTATATGCCCTCGCATATGAACAGGTCGGCCTGGCGCACAAAATCCGCCAGTCCGCTGACCGGCCTGCTGTCCGTGCAGTAGCAAAGTTTAAGGCCCTTGCGCTCAGGGCCGAGCACCATGTCGGAAGTATACACCGTTCCGTTATATTCCACACACTCATTCTTTTGCAGCCCAGACCACAGCTGAACGGGAATGGGCAGACGCTTGGCGCGCTCCGCGTCGAAACGGCCCTTCCTGGGTATTTCAATCGCGTATCCTAGGCAGGATATACCATGACACATGGGCAGCGTCCGCAGGTTAAATTCTCCCAGGCGCAGCGCGCTGGGCTTGCGAGCCTCCAGCTCGCGGAATTCCAGCGGAAACATCAAGTCTCGCGCTATAACGCATATGCTCCTTACCACAAGTTCCAGGTCCGGCGGGCCTACCAGCGTAAGCGGCTCGGTCCTGCCGGAATTGCTTATGGTAAGCAGCAGCCCCGGCAGCCCAGATATGTGGTCCGCGTGAAAATGCGTGAAACATATAACATCAATATTCTTGCAGCCCCAGCCCAGCATTTTAAGCGTAACCTGCGTTCCCTCGCCCGCGTCTATCATCAGCCCCCGCCCGTTAAAACGGCACAGCATGGAGGTGAGAAACCGGTTGGGCAGCGGCATCATGCCGCCTGTACCCAGCAACGCTACATCAAGCATAAATTATTCTCCTTATCATAATGTTTGGGAATGACAAAAGTATAAAATACGCGCTTAATTAATTCATCATTCCTTGGTGATTTTCTATTATTTGGATTTTCCTCCGTTCCGATATGAATTAAAATCAAAGCGGTGTTTCCAAGGATATTCTTCCCAGCTTGGCCGCTCGGAACTCGTCCAGCAGGGTAACCGCCGCCCTGTTTACGTCTATTACCCCGCCCTTCAGCTTAAAGCCGCGCGCTTCACCTATCAGGCCCATTACTTCCTCCGGGCCCGCGTCCCCGATTTCTATCTTATACCGCCGCCGCAGGCTGTCCGGGCAAATTACACACAGTGTCTCTATTAATTTAACCCCCAGCGTATACGTGTCCAAAATGTCGTCGGATATGGCGCCGGTAAGTGCCAGTTTGAGGCCCGCGTCCTGGGCGCCGCCGTCCTTGGACAGATTCGGCCACAATATGCCCGGCGTGTCCAATAGTTCGAAACCTTCCCGCAGTTTTATCCACTGCCTGCCCCGGGTCACTCCCGGCCTGTCGCTTGCAACGGCGGCCGCACGGCCCGTCAGCTTGTTTATAAACGTGGATTTGCCTACGTTGGGTATACCCACTATCATGGCGCGCACAGGCAAAAAAATCCTGCCCCTTGCCTTGGCGCGCCGGCGCTTTTCACTCGTCAGCGCTTCCGCCGCCGCCGTTATTTCCCCAAAGCCCATGCCAGAAATAGAGTCGGTGGGAATCGCGTCAACCCCCAGTCTTTTAAAGAATTCCACCCACTCGGCTGTTACGGCCCCATCCGCCATGTCGGCCTTGTTGAGGGCCGCTATTCGCAGCCTGCCCTCCGCCAGCTCGTCTATATCAGGATTGCGGCTTGACATGGGTATCCGCGCGTCCAACAGCTCTATTATCATATCCACCAGCGCCACGTTCTCCCGCATCATGTGCCGCGACTTTCTCATGTGCCCCGGATACCATTGAATGTCCATATGAAGCCTCCGTCAAAATACTCTCTCCGCCTAAGGCGTGTTTGAAAATTCCTTGAAGCGCGGAATTTCGAATGAAACCGCCGCAATTTCGCGCTGCGTCGAGCAGGCTCGACTATCGGAATCCAGTTTGCAAACACGTCCCTGGACGTCTTATTAAAAAAACAGCGCCAACTCCTAACGGAAATCCACCGTTATGTTGACGCCATCCAGCCTTGCTATCTTTTCGCGATATCTTCCTTAATCTTGGACGCCTTGCCGGCTCTGCCGCGCAAGTAAAACAACTTAGCCCGTCTCACGATGCCGCGGCGCACAACTTCTATTTTCTCCACGCGCGGCGAATGCAGCGGCCATGTCTTTTCCACACCGACTCCGTATGATATTCTCCTTACGGTAAAGGTCTCCCGTATGCCACCGTTTTGACGCTTCATTACCGTGCCCTCGAAAACCTGAACACGCTCCCGCGCGCCTTCAACAATCTTCGCGTACACGCGTACCGTGTCGCCTATGTTGAACGACGTTACTTTTTTCATCTGCGCTTTCTCAATTTCCCTGATGCGTTCGTCCATGCAGTTTCTCCTCCTTACCTTACGGGCGTTCATGCGCGCGACGCAGCAGCGGACCGCCCTTACTTCCTTCGCAGTATAGCACATGCCGTATAGGATTGCAACATAACCGGACGTTCCAGCCCCGAAAAATCCCTGAACACACTTTGACGAGCGCGAGCCGCCGGTATATGAAATTTTTTGAAAGGAGTTGATTTTAAGAGGAAAATATGTTATAAGAAGATATTATAAGGGTGTAAGCGGAAATAAGGTTACCGATTCCCCGAAATTTTTACCCCTAAAATGGGCTTCTCGGGGAATGACGGGAATGTTACTGATAAACGCAGATAAACCTAGTAACAGCGCGGGTTTCAGGCATCAAAAAGGATTTTGAGCAGGGTTATATTTTACTAAATAGTAGTAAGATTCTCGACGTTATGTCAGCCGATTACAATCTCGGGGAATTTACCCCGCGAAAAGCCCGCGTTTATGCGGGTTAAAAACAGATAAGGGTGCACAGCCTGATTTCCCCGAAAGGGGTTTGAAACGGACTATATCCCGGTCATCAAAATCTACTGCAAACGGTGCACAGCCTGATTTCCCCGAAAGGGGTTTGAAACTATTTGTTCACTTGGCGTGTAAGCGTTAGGCTCGAGGTGCGCAACCTGATTTCCCCGAAAGGGGTTTGAAACTATACTAAGAGCTTGCTCCATTATTTTCATCATCCGTTGCGCAACCTGATTCCCCCGAAAGGGGTTTGAAACTTGAATGGACGGGCGGGCTGACCCCGCCCCCCTACAATGTTGCGTGTATCGTAGGGGCGCGGTCAGCCCGCCCGATGGCTATCCTCCCGAAAAGTTGCGCAACCCGCTTTCCCCGAAAAGCTCTTGAAACATAATCCGCAGGGGGCCGAACCACGTTCGCCCCCTGCCTGCAATACTTTGCAGCCTCCGTGTCCGATTCGCCCCCTCCCCCTAAGTTCGCGCCCCTTGCGCGGCTTCCGCCGCCGCCCCATTCCAAGTTCAATATTTTTTTGTTGCAATCTCTGCGGTTTTGTGTTATAAAATTACTTTAATAAGCAAACTAAGCAAACTATTACAAAAACGATTCGTATTTATATATGGAAAAGGCTATAGATGGTTACAGAGAAACTAAAGCCAGAGAGACGCGCCGAAGGCATACTGGGAAAGAAGGTTGAAACATGACCGGCAGTTGTGAGAACCTTACAGATTTCGAGATTATCACTCGCTGTTTAAACGAGGATAAGGATTATTTCGAGGAACTTGTAAACCGCTATAAGAATCTTGTGTATTCCATTATACTGCGTATGACCACAGACAACGAGGAGGCAAACGACCTGGCGCAGGAGGTTTTTATCAAATTATATAAAAATCTTGATAAATACTACCCGGACTATAAGTTCAGCACTTGGGCAATTCGCATAACGACAAACCATGTCATCGATCACCGCCGTAAAAAACATCAGGAAACCGCGTCCTTAGAGGATGCGGAAAACGAAATATACGAGGGCGATTCGCCGGAAATCACAGCGATAAGGCAGGAGGAACACGACCAGGTAAACGAGGCGGTGGGTAACCTGCCGGACATGTATAAAATCCCTATATTGCTGTATCACCACCAGGGTTTGTCCTACCAGGAAATATCAGACGTAATAGAGGAACCCTTGTCCAAAGTAAAGAACAGAATTTTCCGCGGCAGAAAAATGCTTAAGGAAAGCCTGCTGCACCTGAAAGGAAGCGAAGTTTATGAATTGCGCCAAAGCCGATGAATTAATGATGCGTTACATGGACGGCACTTTGTCCGAAGACGACGCGGTTTTATTAAAAAAACACCTGGATACCTGCGCAGCCTGCGCCGAGGATTTTTCCCTCTACGACGAAATAGTGACGCATTTTTCAGAGGATACCCTGGTCAGCGCGCCGGAAGGCTTCGAGAAAGCCGTAATGGAACGGATACGCGCGCTGCCCGCCCTTGTCGCCCGGCCTGAACTTGACACCCTGCTGTACCTGGTGTGGGGCGCTGTTTCGGTGCTGTTTGGAATAGGGCTGATTGTATTCTTTAACCGGGACGCTATAATCGAAAGCCTGGCGGCTAACCCTGCTTTTGCCAGGTATATCGACTTACTGCCGCCTGTTTCGGACTACGTGACTACGGTCTTGGCCGATGTCTCACAAACCGTCAGCGCTGTCGCGGATTCCGTCCAGGCATATATTTCCTCGTTCCGATATCTGCTGCTTATTATTTTTGTAATCCTGGCCGCCGCCCAGATGGTAATAGCGCGGCGCTTCAAGAGCGACAAGCCCGCGGAGTCCCACTCCCGGCCAATGTCCTAAATTTGTGCGTAAAGGTAAGGTCATAATGAATCCAAAAAGATTTCTCATGTTTTTCACGCTGTTGCTTTTTCTGTTACCCCAGCGCGCCTACGCCGGGTCTAATGGCGTGAAAAGAATCTATATCTCTGAGACTGTGGCGCTCGAACATATAGAACGTGAGCAGTCTTTTTTTTTGTTTTCCAACGGTGAAATAGCCCAAAGCAGCGGCGATGTCTATGTTTTTTTCTCCCAATTGCGGCTTCTCAGCCACAAGGGCAGAATTTTCGCTTTTTTCTCCGACGTGGATGCCCAAGGCGGCGAAGAAGAAATTTACGCGCTTTCCTCTCGCGTGACCCGCCCGCAAGGCTCGCCGCCCCCCGGCTTTATCGCGGCTCCCCTGTCCGGGGATGCTGTCCTCTCCGTGCTCCGCGTCAGCGAGCAAGACGGCAGGGTTGTGTTCGACAGTACCATCCCGGCGTTTGTAATAAATATCTTGTTAAGCGCGGCGGTTGCGGCGGCAGTGTTCTTAATCGCGCCTCTGAAGCGAGGTTTTTTCGAACAGGGCGCCTTTGCCGTTATGCGCGAAACCTTTGCGGTGTTCCGCAACGGCCTGTGTCTTTATTTAATCGTAATATCCCTGGCCGCGGTGTTCCTGTTTTCAGTGGTCGGCTTTCCCGTGGCCCTGCTGCTTGCCTTCGCCCTTGCCGGCGTGGCCCTGCTGGGCGAGATTTCCCTTGCCATTGCCTTGGGCTATATAATCCTCAAAGATTACACAGATAAAATAAATACATATTCAAATCTGCTTGTTGGTGTTATAATCATAGAAATGTGTAAAAACATTCCGGTTATAGGAAACGCGCTCAGCCTGTTTGTCATACCGGCCGCGGCCCTGGGCCTGGTGTGCAAGTGCCTCCTTAACCGGCTCTACTACAAAAAATTTTACGACGTGCCCTACGGCGTCTGTGAAGAACGCGGCGTCAATAAGGCGAGGGCCATACTAACAGGTTCGCGGGTGATATCTGATGACTGACATTAATATTCTTGCTATAGAAACCTCCTGCGATGAAACTTCCGCAGCCGTCGTCCGCAACGGCCGCGCGGTTTTATCCAACGTAACCGCCACACAGATAGACACGCATAAAAAATACGGCGGCGTTGTGCCGGAAATAGCCTCGCGGATGCACATGGAGTCCATAAGCCTGGTGGTGGACGAGGCCATTGAGCGCGCCGGCGTCCGCGCGTCCGACTTGGACGCCGTTGCCGTCACAAACGGCCCGGGACTTGTGGGCGCGCTGCTTGTTGGAGTAAACTACGCTAAAGCCCTTGCGTTTTCAATAAAAATCCCTATAATAGGTGTAAATCACATTGAAGGTCATGTTTGCGCGTGTTACTTGGAGGACGAAGTATTCGCGCCGCCCTATATGTCCCTTGTTGTGTCCGGCGGGCACACTTGCGTTGTTAATGTGAAGGATTACGGCCGGTACGAAGTCTTGGGGCGCACCCGGGACGACGCGGCCGGCGAGGCTTACGACAAGGCCGCGCGCGCCCTGGGGCTTCCATACCCCGGCGGGCCGGCGCTGGAAAAACTGGCGCTCACGGGGGACGCCGGCAGTATCCCCTTCCCGCGAGCCTGGCTGGAGGAAGGCAGTTACGATTTCAGCTTCAGCGGGTTAAAATCCGCGGTGCTGCAGCTTATACACAAACGCGGGTTATCCGGCGCCGGGCTTAATAAGGCGGATGTGGCGGCGGCCTTCCAAGCCGCGGTAATAGACGTACTGGTCACTAAGACAATGTCGGCCCTTAAGCGTTACGGCTGCGCCAAGGCCGCGCTGGTCGGCGGGGTTGCGGCTAACGGCGCCTTAAGGGGCGCCTTAAGCACAGAATGCGCGAAAAATAATATCCAGCTGAAAATACCAGCTATTAGCTATTGTACGGATAACGCGGCAATGATAGGATCATGCGGTTATTTTAACTATATCAGGGGATGCAGGGACGGACTGGATTTAAACGCGTATCCTACTCTTGACCTTTAGAGGTGAATATTTTGAAAGATGATATAGACGGTTTTTGCCGGCTGTTCGGCGGTTTTTTCGGCATTGCCGTAGTGGCGGACGCCAGCGGCAATATAATATACAGCAACAGGTATTCGGATGATATTTTCGGTATGGGTTTAACCGGCAAGAATTTTGACCTGCACGTGGCAAAATATTTTGAACAAGACAATCCACTGACAATTGAGGAAGAATCGGAGCCTGATAATTATGTAATAACAGCTGGCGATAAATGGCACAAATGCCTGGAAACCCCGTTTGAAAGCGCAGGCCTGGGCAGGTTACGCCTGTTTATCGGAATAGATATAACAGACCTGAAGGTTTCTACGGACAGCTTTATGATTACGGCGTCAAAAGACAGCATGACAGGCATATATAACCGCATGACTGGCATAGACTGCCTAAACAATTATATTAGGCAGGTGAGTTCGGGGAAGCTGACATTTTCAGTGGCCTACTTTGACATTAACGATCTAAAGTACGTAAACGACAATTACGGCCACATAGCCGGGGACAATTATATCTTGGACGTTGTTTCCATAGTAAAGGACTCCATCCGCAACACAGACATATTCGCGCGGATGGGCGGGGACGAATTTTTAATCATATTCCCCAAGTGCCAGTATGCGGTAGTGCTTGACATTATGGAAACCATAATGCATAAGTTCGATTTGCTGAACCAGGTGCGGCGCAAGGCGTACAACTCGTCCATAAGTTACGGCGCAATGGAGCTGAACGCCTCCACAGACCTGGACATGGAATATATTTTAAACACGGTGGACAGCAGGATGTACGCAAACAAACAGGAGTACAAACGCAGGAAGGGCGGAAAGCCATAAACGGCAAACGCGCCTGAAACAATATACAATATTGAGGTGAATACATGGAGCGAATAATAATACAAGGCAAGAAGCGTCTGGCCGGCAGCGTGGATATAAACGGCGCGAAAAACGCGTCTGTGGCCATTCTGGCGTCCGCGCTGTCCTCCAGGGCTTCATGTGTTGTGGAAAACCTGCCGTATATAGAGGACGTATTGTGCGTTGTGGACGGTTTAAAAAGCCTTGGGGCGAAATGCCAATTTTTGAGCCGCCACACGCTGATGATAGACAGCTCGAATATTACGGATTATATGGCAATACATGAATCACTTAAAAAAATCCGCGCGTCCTACTACTTTGTAGGCGCGCTGCTTGGGCGTTTTAAGAAAGCGGAGGTTATACTGCCAGGGGGCTGCAATTTTGGCTCCCGGCCCATCGACCTGCATCAGAAGGGTTTCGAGGCCCTGGGCGCGAAGGTGTCTATAGAGCACGGCCTGTTTAAAGCCCACGCGGATAAACTTACGGGCGCTCATATCTACTTGGACACGGCCAGTGTGGGCGCCACCATCAACATTATGCTGGCGGCGGTATACGCGGAAGGCGTGACAATAATAGAAAACGCGGCCAAGGAGCCCCATGTGGTTGACACGGCGGGGTTTTTAAACAGCATGGGCGCGCGCATAAGAGGCGCGGGCACGTATATTATACGCGTAACAGGGGTAAAGGCGCTGCGCGGCAGCACATACGCCATAATACCGGACCAGATAGAGGCGGGGACATACATGATAGCTTCCGCCATAACCGGAGGCGACATTACGGTGAGGAACATCATCCCCCAGCATATGGATTCGCTCTCGGCCAAGCTCAAGGAAATGCGCTGTGAAGTAATTGAGGGGGACGACTACATACGTATAGTCGGCAGTGGAAAGTTAAGCGGCACGAATATTAAGACGACGCCTTATCCCGGGTTTCCGACGGACTTGCAGCCGCAAATGACCGCGCTGCTGTGCGTGGCGGACAACAGCAGCATGCTGACGGAAGGCATATGGGAAAACCGTTTCCAATACGTTGACGAATTGCGCAGGTTTGGGGCGAACATATCCGTCAAGGGGCGCACAGCGTTTATAGAAGGCAATATAGCGCTTACGGGCGCGGAGGTTTCGGCCACGGACCTGCGTGCCGGCGTCGCCTTGGTTATTGCCGGGCTGGCCGCCGAGGGAGTGACGACAATAAATGACGTAAAATACATTGACAGAGGCTACGAAAATATAGAATCCAAGCTGGGCGCGCTGGGCGCCGACATAAAAAGGGTAACCGTGAAGAGCTAATAATGAAGGGGGTATGGGTAAAATGCCTGTTGTATTCTGCCCGCTGGCCAGCGGCTCCGACGGCAACAGCGTATATATAGGCGCGGACGGTACGCATGTATTAATAGACGCCGGTCTGAGCGGCAAGGCCATGGAGGAAGCGCTGGACATTATCCGGCTTCCCCCCGGGCTGCTGGACGCCATATTCATAACCCATGAGCATGGCGACCATATACAAGGCGCGGGAGTGCTGTCACGGCGCTATCGCATACCTGTGTACGCGACAAAAAAGACCTGGGCCTACATGGACCGTAAAAGCTTGCTGGGCAGAATAGCGCCGGAAAACAAGCGGATACTGCCCTCCGAAGGCGGGGCCTGCGCGCTTAAGGGTTTGGAGGTGCGGCACTTCCCCATTCCCCACGACGCTATAGACCCCGTGGCCTATACGATAAAAACCGCGAGGCATAAAATATCCGTGGCCACGGACATGGGGCACGTGACGGATATTATAAAGGAAAACCTCAGCGGCTCGGACGTGCTGTATGTAGAAAGCAACCACGACCTTGACATGCTGAAAAACGGCCCCTACCCACGCGAGCTTAAGGCGCGAGTAATGGGTTTAAAGGGGCATCTTTCCAACGCGTCTGCCGGGCGGCTTATTGCGGATGTGATGAGCGAACGGCTTAAATACGTGTACTTGGGCCACATGAGCGAAGAAAACAACCGTCCCCTTATTGCGCTGGACACTGTGTCGAATATTTTGGCCGCGGACAATATAGTCCCTGGTGTGAATGTCCGGCTGTATCTCGCGCACAGAGGCATGGTAAGCGACGCTTTGAGGCTCGAATAAAAAATGGAGGCTGAATTATTATGGAACAAGCATTATCTTATGACACCATCAGCACTTTTGCCCAGCGGTTCGAATCAGACCCGGCGTCAAAGATGCGCATGAACGCCGTAGTAAAATCCGGCATAGCGGCCGTGGCCGCGAATTGGGAAAGCAAGCGCCGTATGCGCTACGATTTTTCCCTAGAGGTTGAAACCGGCAAAATCACCAATCAAGAGTCCAGCGGACGCTGTTGGATGTTTGCAGCCCTTAACATGCTGCGGGTAGAGATTATGAAGAAGTGCGGACTGGAGACTTTTGAGCTTTCGCAGAATTATATTATGTTTTGGGATAAACTTGAGAAGGCGAATCATTTTCTCGAAAACATCCTAGAAACATTGGATGAACCCCTGAACGGGCGGTTATTGCACTTTCTGCTGCGCGAGCCCATGTCGGACGGCGGCCAGTGGGATATGTTCGCCAACCTGGTGAAAAAGTACGGCGTTGTGCCAAAGGCATGGATGCCGGAGACATTCCAGAGTTCCGCCACACATAAAATGAACCACATGCTGATCCTTAAACTGCGCATACAGGCGGCGGCACTGCGGGAAGCCTACGAGGCGGGACGTCCGGCGGAGGCGCTGCGCGCGTTAAAAGAGGATGCGCTGTACGAAATTTATCAAATACTGTGCGAATCTCTAGGCGTACCGCCCAGTGAAATAATTTTTGAATACAGGGTGGAACCCAAGAAAAAAGACGAAAAGCAGCCCGAAGTTAATCCCGGCGCTGTTAAGAGCAAATTTTTCAGGGACGGCCCGATAACCCCTCGGGAATTTTACGAGAAATATATAGGGCTGAATTTGGATGAGTACATCGGCCTTATAAACGCGCCTACCCGCGACAAGCCCTATAACAGGACGTTTACCGTGCAATATCTTGGCAACGTGCGCGAAGGCGCTATTGTGAAATATCTTAACGTAGAATCCGAGGCCATGAAGAAAGCCGCCATCGACCAGCTGCAGGACGGGCTGCCGGTATGGTTCGGCTGCGACGTGGGCCAGATGCTTACCGAAGGGGGCGCCATGGACTTTGACGCTTACGATTACACCGCGGCCCTTGGCCCGGACTTTACCTTTGACAAAGCCCACCGTCTGGACTACGGCGACAGCCTTATGACCCACGCCATGATTTTCGCTGGGGTTAATTTAGACGATCAGGGCCGGCCGCTCCGCTGGAAGGTTGAAAACAGCTGGGGCGACAAGAAAGGCAGCGAAGGCTGGTACATTATGGACGACAAGTGGTTCGATTTATTCAACTATCAGGTTGTTATAAACAAGCGGTATCTTGACGCCGAGACATTGGAAAACTGGCGGTTGGAACCGATTATACTTATGCCTTGGGACCCCATGGGTTCGTTGGCTTACATGCGCTGACTTGACAAACAGCCGTCAATTTGACGGCTGTTTTTATGCCGCGTCCCATCGGCAAGGTCTTAAGACCTTGGGCTTAAATGTTTTCATAGCGCGGGCGCGAGGGTTGCGCAGTGCTTTAAGTGCCCCTTAGAGAGTAAATCCCTGCAGAGACGCTCGTTGTGGCACTTGCGGAGGAGCCTGTCCGGGGTGCGGACGGGAAACGGCCGGTCCGGCGCCTCTTGCCCTGCTGCTGCGCCGTCGCTTCGCGGCATGTGCGTTTCTTTTACCCCGTAGGCTTCCGTGTGGCGTCCAACGTTCGCGGAAGCGATAACCTCAAATATATGGGCGACATCATGGAATATGTCCACTAACCGCGGGTCGAAATGTGTGCCGCTGCCTTCCTCAATTATGACCGCGGCCTCAGCCGGAAGTAGCGCTCGCTTGTACGGGCGGTTTGATATAAGCGCGTCGTAGACGTCGGCTATGGCCATCAGCCTGCCCTCAAGTGGTATGTGAAGCCCGTAGGCCCCGTCGGGATAGCCCGTTCCGTCCCATTTTTCATGATGCGAACCCGCTATGGAGCGCGCGTAATGGACGCAGTGCTTTTCCTCAGCGGGTATTTCAATCCGGTCCAATATTTCAACGCCAAGCACAGTGTGCGTCTTAATTGTCTCGAATTCCTCCTCCGTGAGTTTCCCTGGCTTGTACAAGATTTTCTCGCTGATCGCTATCTTCCCGATGTCGTGCAGCGACGCCGAACCCAGCAACAAGGTCAGGTCCCATTGACTTACTATGTTGCTGTACAAACCCCGCTTGGCCATTCTGCATATGAGCACTTCGAGATACAGCGATGTCCGGCTCAAGTGCCCGCCGGTGACGTCGTCGCGAAACGCGATCATATCCGACATCACCTTGAAAAGCGCTTTGACTTTTATTGTCATTGTTATTACCCCCTTATTCTTTTGTCCGCCCGATTATGCTCACACACGAGAACATCTGCTAAAAATCATTCAGTGTTTTCGTGTGTGAGCAACCAACAACCAGCGCGAAAAATGCATTTCTTTTCACGCCTTAGGACGTGTCTGAAAACTGGATTCCAGCGCGAAATTGCAGCGGTTTTATCCGAAATTTCGCGCTCTAAGGAATTTTCAAACACGCCTTAGTATAACCGGCGGAACTTCGTCCTTTCGATAGCGCTATGATAATATAGGCGGCAATCTCATGTCACATCCAAAACGAAATATTTGGCGTCGCAAAATTCACCCTACCCGCAAAAAAAATCCTGCGGAATAACGATTCCTCAGGATTTTTCGTCTTTTACCAAATATTCATGAATATTCTGCAGAGCACAACCGCCGCAGCGCCCGGGTCATTTACGCCTCCGGACCGAAGGTTCCGTCCTCCTCCCCATATTCCGCGCAAACCACATGCGTGCCGCTGTAAAATTTAACACGCCCTTCCGTTGCGCGGCTCTCTCCGTCAATGATGACGGAATGAGGCTTACCCGGCAGCACAAACTCCGCCTCGGCGTCAAAGGGAACCTCAATTTCAAAGCAATAGCCGCCTTCTGTTTTTTTCCAGCCGCTTCGGTATGTGCCTTTGGCGGAGCGGTATTCCGCCTCGGCGGCAGGCAGGCGTTTGTCCGGCATAGGGGCTATCCGCGCCTTCGCGAAGCCCGGCCCTGCCTCGGCAGGGTTTATGCCGCACAAACAGCGGTATATCCATTCCACAACCGCGCCGTAAGCATAGTGATTCATACTGTTCATTCCCGTTCCGCTTATGGTTCCGTCGGGCAGCAGGGAATTCCAGCGCTCCCATATGGTCGTGGCGCCTAAATTTACCTCATAAAGCCAGCTGGGATAATCCTCGTTAAGCAGCAGAGTATACGCCAGCTCGTTTAATCCGTGTTCGCTGAGGGTTTTGCACAGATATGCCGTGCCTACAAAACCCGTGTCCAGATGATTTTTTCTGGCGTTTATCAGAGCCGCGAAATCGCTGATAAGGCGGCCGCGAAACTCCGGTGCCACATCCATGAACAACGCCAGAACATGGGCTGTCTGGGTATCTATCGCCAGACGGCCTGTGGCTGTGAAATATTCTTTGCGGATAGCCTCTCTTACCTGGCCGGCGAGTGTTTCGTATTCCACGGCCTGCGCCTCATGCCCCAGGACCCTGGCGGCTTTAGCCGTAAGCCCGGCGGAATACAAATAATAACAGGACGCCACATAGAACGGGTCGGTGCGCCCAAAGGTGCTGTCCGCGTCCGGGTTGTCGAGCGCGAGCCAGTCCGCGAAATGGAACCCTGTCCGCCAAAGCCGGGAATCGCCGGAACTTCTGTCTTGTTCCCTTATATAGTCCACCCACATCTTCATGCCGGGATAATGCCGCGCCAGCATCGCCTTATCGCCGTAGAACAAGTAAAGCGTCCACGGAATAACAGTCGCCGCGTCGCCCCAAGCGCAGGAGGCATAGGGCTTTAGCTCCTGGCTTAAAGCATTCGAAAGCATCCGTAATATATTAGGCGCCACATGGGGAACAGCCCCGCCGCACAGTTTTTGTTCCAGTGAAATCTCATACAGGTATTTATTAAAAAAGGCGGCGGATTCCATATTGAAACAGGCGGTTGCCGCGAACACCTGGGCGTCGCCCGTCCAGCCCATACGCTCATCCCGTTGGGGGCAGTCAGTGGGAACGTCCAAAAAATTGCCCCGCTGACTCCACAGCGCGTTATCTATAAGTTTTTGCACTTTTGGGTTGGCCACGGTTATTTTGCCTGTAAAAGCCAGGTCCGAATGGATAACGCAGGCCGTAAAATCCTCGGGGTTCACGGTATCCAACCCCTCAACCTTCACGTACCTGAACCCGTAAAAAGTAAAACAAGGGTGTACGCGCCTCTTTTCGCCGTCTGAAATATACCTGTATTCCTGTTTCGCGCCGCGCAGGTTGTCGGTGTAAAAATTGCCCTTCTGCAATAATTCCGCGTGCTGCAGGTACAGCACTTTGCCTTTAGGCAAATCCGCCGTAAATTCTACCCAGCCGCTTATAATCTGCCCCAAGTCCAGCACCGTTTCACCTTTTGGAGTATGTATCAAGGTTTGCGGCTTAAATTTTTCAATTATCCGAAGGGGCGGGCTTAGGCGCGCGGTCAGCGGCGGGACGGCGGGAGAGGGCGAAGTTTCAGGAAGTTTCGCGGGCACGAACGAGGACGTATCGCAGCTTACGGTGGCAAACCCGCGGACACTTTTATTCGCGTCAAAATGCTCGCCAAGGTAAATACCGCTGTCTGTTATCGGGCTTTCGGCGAATAACCACTGTTCGTTCGGCGCGATTACCCGTTCGCTGCCGTCCGTAAAGGTCATTCGCAGCTCAAACAGCAACGCGAAATTATCGCCGTACAGGTCCTTCCCACCGCCGTCGAAACCAAACGCCCCCTTGTACCAGCCGTTTCCGAAGATTACACCCAGGGCGTTCCCGCCTTTTTTCAGCAGCGTGGCGACGTCGTATGTCTGATATTGGGTCCAATTGTCATATCCTGTGTAAAACGGCGCCAAAACCTCGTCGCCCGCTTTTTCACCGTTTATGTACAACTCATACAAACCAAGCCCGCAGACATAAGCGCGGGCGCTCCTAACCGGCGCGGCGAGCTCAAAATTATACTGGGCAAGCGGGTGTATCTGTCCGCCTAACGGGCTTTGCGCCCAACGCGCCTGCCAAGGCTCGTCCATCTTAGAGGTCTCAAACCAGGCGGGTTCGCTCCAAACTTCGTCGTTCGCGTCGCCTTTTACCCAAACCTTCCAAAAATAGCGGGTTCTCGGCGCAAGCTGCAGTGGGATTGTGCAGGCCGCGGAGTTTAAGTCCTCTTTTTCCCCAGAATCATAGGCAATTTCGGAAAAATCACGGCTTTCCGACACTATCACCCGCGCGGCGGCCTGCTTTACGCTGGTTGTTTCCTCTGCGGTCCAGCTGAATGTGACGCTGTCCATCAGGCAGCCAAGGGGGTTTACAAGATGATTTGTCCGCATATGGTGTATTTTCATGATTTAATTGTCCTCCTTGTTATTATGTTCTATTATACTTATATTGTTTTATACGCTTCTTAGTGCCTGCTGTCAAGGAACCTGGCGCGCAAAACCTAGGTACGGCGGCTTCGCAGACCCTTAAATCAAGTTGTGCTTTAATGGCGGCCTGGTCTTTGACGTAGAACCTAATGTTTAAACTGCGGGGCGGCTTCACACCCGGCGATTGGGCCGAGCGTTCTGCCAATAGCCGGCATATCGAAGTCAAACCCAAGCGTCGAGCTTCTACACCTCCACAAACCAATACTTTGCGCCGAAGTGGTCAAGTATCTTAGGTATCTCCTGCGGCACAAATATTATAGTCGCTGTGTTGTCATTCGGATGAACACCGAAACGCTCGCTGCCGCAGATTTCTTTATCAATGAGAAACGTCACGTCAGTGTCGGGCTTGCCGATGATATTCAGGAACGACACCGAACCCGGGCGGATATTAAGCTTTTCAAGCAGCGCATCCTCGCCGCCGAAACTGAGCCGCGATTCCCCGAGGATTTCACGGAGTTTCGCCAAGTCGGCGCGCTTCGTCAGCGGCAGAGCCAGCAAGTAGTAGCGGCTCTTATCGGCGTTCCGCAAAAACAGGTTCTTGAAAATCACCGCGCCGATATTAACTCTGTGCTTCTCGTTATCAGCCTGCGAGAACATCGGCGGGTGTTCCGCGACGCTGTACTCAATGCCGAGCGCGTCAAACAGCGCGTAAACTTCGGCTTTGCGGTCTGTGTTCATTTTTCTTCGCCTCTATCTGATTCACATGGAAACGTCGACGATGGGAGTAACCCACCGCGCACTATGTCGGGGCGGCGTTCTCGTTAATCGTGATACCCGCCGCCGTATGCGGGCGGCAAACCGCAACGGTGCCGTCAGTTGCGCCGCTTTTTCCTCACGGCTCCGCTCTCCTGAGCGGTGATGTTACAGAAGCCCTGCTTTGGCGCTTGCAGGGTATCTTCGCAGAACATTTTTGTCCATCCGTTCCTAGGACGTGTTTTAAAACTGGATTCCAGCGCGAAATTGCGGCGGTTTCATTCGAAATTTCGCGCTTTTAGGAATTTTCAAACACGCCTTAACAGAACAATTTTACCGCCAAAGCTGCTAAGGCTAAATAGCGGTGAGCGGTGAAGCCAGTCAAGCGTTACGCTAAACTCAAACGGAAAGAACAGCGGGTTATTACCAAGTTCGGAGACATCATAGTATGCTTGGCGATTTAGCGCAAGTAAGCACAAAAGCAGCACCGTAATAGTTTTCTCATCGTGGAAAATGTGGATTGAAACGAAACACCCATATGTTTAAACTATTTTTTAAAGGCAAAAAATCCGCCGGCGCCGGCCTTCAAAACAATGGGGGCCGGCGCCGGCCTGTTCCATTCGCCGCGGGAAAAGGTTCACCCCCACGGAAACGTATGAATAAAATACACGTCCAGCAAAATAAACGCCGCCAGCAGGAACACGTACAGGGCGAAATATTTAAGTTTGCAGTTCGTAACCAGCCTAAGCATGAATTTAATGGACAGGTACCCAGTCAAGGCCGCGGCGGCGAATCCAAAGGCGTAGATTTTGATATCCGACTCTGTAAAACGCAGACCCTCCCTGTAGATACTTACCCCTTCCAAAACAGCCGCGCCTACAATTACCGGTATGGACAGCAGGAACGAAAACTTGGCGGCCGTCTGCCTGTCAAGTCGGCAGGCCAGCGCGCCGGTTATGGTGCTCCCGGAGCGCGAGACCCCGGGCGGTATGGCCACCGCCTGCATTACGCCGATTATCAGTCCGTCCAGAATAGTGACCTTGCGCTCCGTTTTAGAACCTTCCAATACATTATCCGAATACAATAAGAACAGCCCTGTTAAAATAAACGCGAGGGCAAGGGGGGCGCCGCCTTTAAACAGCGCGTCTATCCGTTCCTCAAAAAACAGCGCCGCCGCTACCGCCGGCACTGTGCCAATTATAAGTATGCCTGTCATCCTTTGAAGCGGCCGTTTTATAAGCGCGCCTATGTCCCGTCTGTAGACAATAAATATCGGCACAAGGGTGCCCACGTGCAGTATTACGTCAAACAGTCTCGGGTTTTCCTTAAGCCCGAACAGGTTTTGAAACAGCACCAGGTGCCCTGAACTGCTTATGGGTAAAAATTCGGCCATCCCCTGGATTATCCCAAGTATAACCGCTTCCAAAACATTCATACGACTTCTCCCTTTTTCATTCATTGAAACAAATTGTAATATATGCGGGCGGACGCTGTTCGCCCCTACACAGTATAAAACAAAACCTATTGCGCGTCAAAAATTATTGTTGATGTTTATTTACATCGTGGTATTATGTATATAGAAAATAGAATTTTTGAGGGGTGTGGATTTTAATGAAATTCCTTTTAAACAATCACTTTGCGGAAACTGTATTTATTTTTCTGCTGATGGCGGTAAGTGTAGTGTTTATTTTTAAAGAACGGGACGTGCTTACCGTAAGCACCGCAAATACGCCGTCTAACGGCGTTCCGCTTTCTGCCCTTGTGGAGTCCGGCCCGGCGGAATCCACTATAAGCGGCGTGGTGTTCAGCGACACCTACGCCAACGGCATAATGCCGGAAATTCCGGCTTCAAGTGAAAACAGCGTAGGCATACCCAGCGTCCTGATAGAGCTGTATAAACAGTCGCAGCTGAACGGCCAGTACGCGCTCGCGTCCGAAACTTTCACCGGTCCGGACGGCCGCTACGTTATCACGGTTCCTGAGCCCGGCATGTACGCCGTCAGGGTCGCGCCTCTATCTGATGAATACTACGAGGGGTTTTCGGACGTTATTCTGAAAAACAACCCTGACGGTCCGCACAGCAACTCCGTTAACGCCGAGGGTTTCTCCCAGCCCTTTTCCGTTGTGGGCTTGGATGAAAAAATATATGTGGACGCCGGCCTTGTGCCCAAAGTGCGCCAGCCCGTTTTAACCGCCGGCTACCGCGCTAAGACCCTCACCTACGGAGAAGGCGCTTCCTTTATTGTGGCCGGCTGCGGGAACGACAGCGCCCTTGAGGCGGATAACTTCACCTTTGAAATTGCGGTTCAGCCTGGCATACGCGCGGACTCCATCACCATTCCGGCCTTTAGCGCCAGTCCCAGCCTCGGCAGCCAGGACATGCCTCTGGACGTAACCTACGAGGTCAGCGTAAAGTTTAACAGCGCGCCCTACTTTAAAATCGCGGATCAGCTGCCCGCGGCGGAGCCGCACACTATCAGCTTTGAAGCCTCCGACCAGGTGACGGATATCCTGCTGAATTTCGGAACAGTGCCAGGGTTCTTCACGACTATTGACGACGAGCCGATAACCGTAGTCATGTCTGTGCGCGAAGGGGCGGAGGGACTAGCCGGAACCAGCCCCGCGGGAACTGTCGCCAGCCTGTACTGTGTCCTTAACGAAAAGGCTTTTACGGTTACGGATGTAGACGAGATGCCCTACTCCATGCTGCTGGCTGCCATAACGCCCGAGGCCGAAACTTCCGGGCTTGTGCCGGCCCAAGACACGGAGTCGCAGCCCGCGCCCGACCCTGAACCTGCCTCGGATGTTTTAATCGCCGCGGTGCCCACGCCGGAACCGGCTCCGCCTGTTAAGCCCAACCCCACCACGCGCGCCAGTCTGGCGATTTACATCTGCATGTATACGGGCGCGGCTTTATGTGTATTGCTGGCATTAATTTTAACGCTAAGGCAAAAGTTAATTCTTGCCCGAATGCGCGGCGCTTGGCAGCCACCCGCGCATTCCGGCCTCGAACGCCGTTTAACCGGATATTCCGGACTAAAGGATGTTAACAATGGATGACAAAAAGCTGCATACGCCTGATGGTGTCAGGGATATTCTGCCCTGCGAAATGGCGTACAAACGCGCAGTGGAAAACCGCATAGAGTCTGTGTTCGCCGGTTTCGGTTACAGGCCGGTGGCCAGCCCTGCGTTTGAATACGCGGATGTGTTCACGCAAAAAGGCACATTTGACCCTGAAGTTCCGGCAGCGGAGAGTCAGATGATCAAATTCCTGGATAATCATGGCCACCTTCTGGCGCTGCGGGTGGACATGACCTTGGCCATAGCCCGCCTGGTAAGCACCCGCTGCGCGGATATGCCCATGCCGCTGCGGTTTTCCTATGTGACCGACGTGTTCCGGCAGCGCGAAAATTTCCAGGGAAAGCAAAAACAGGTGACGCAGGCAGGCATAGAGCTTATAGGTGAAAGCTCCAACTTCGCGGCTGCGGAAATAATCGCGGCGGCGGCGCGCAGCGTAATGGCCGCTGGTCTGGATAATTTCCGCGTGGACATCAGTTCGGTGAAATTCTTTCGCGCGGCGCTGTCAGAGTCCGGGTTAAACGCGAAAAACGCGGGAATGCTGCAAGCCAGTATTCTAAACAAGGATTACGTGTCGGTTGAAAAAATACTGGCTGACGCCTCGGCGCCAGCCGGAAATAGCAGAATAAAACAATTATTTAGCGAGATGCCGCTGCTGTCAGGCAAGACGGATACGCTGGAATACGCCAGGAATTTTGTTAAAAGCGACGAAGCTCTGTCCGCCTTGGACCGACTGGAGGACATTTGCGACATTCTGGCCTGCTACGGACTGGAGGAACGCGTTGACTGCGACTTAAGCCTTATTGGTAACCTGGATTACTACAACGACATAATCCTTAAAGGATACGTACAAGACACAGCATCCTATATAATAAACGGCGGACAGTACGACAATCTGTACGCGTGTTTTGGTCAGCCGCGCCCGGCGGTAGGCGCGGCTGTGGATGTGGACCTGCTGGTGAGCGCCCTTAAAAACAAGGGCGTAACATACGGCGAGCGTGAGTCAATAGTGGTGGCTTACAGCCACAGCAACGCCAGGGAAGCGCTGCGAACGGCGGACGAACTGCGCGCGTCCGGGGAAATAGTCGAGACCTGTTTTTTTGGGGACGATTTAGAAGCCCTCAAACGGTATGCCGGCGGCAGAAAAATTTTGTATTATACCGCGGAAAAGAAAGGAACTATATTATGAATAATAAAATTGTTTTATTGCTTGCGGACGGAATGCGGCCCGATTTTGTGCTGGGCTGCGGCAGCCCTTTTGCGGACGAGTTCCTCAAAATGAGCAGGTACAGTTTAAAAGCGCGCACGGTCATGCCGTCGATTACCCTGCCCTGCCATATGTCATTGTTTCACAGCGTGCCTCCGGAACGCCACGGCATACTTTCAAACACCTGGGCACCGCAGGTGCGGCCTGTAAACGGGCTGTGCGAAGTACTGACCGCGGCCGGCAAGCGGACGGCCTTTGTTTACGACTGGCCGCAGCTCCGTGATTTGACACGCCCTGGCAATTTAGGCCTTGGGTACTTTTTTTCCGGCGGAGCGGCGGACTATTACCAGTCCGCCGCGAAGATAGCCGAAGGCGCCGTAAATTTCTTGCGCCGCGAGTCCTTTGACTTTATGTTTATTTACATCGGCCTGCCTGACGAAATCGGCCACAAATTCGGCTTTGCCGGCACGGAATACAGGGAAGCCGTCAATATTGTATGGGGCTATATTAAAACCATATACGAAAACCTGCCGGAACACGCGTCCATGATAGTCACCGCGGACCACGGCGGACACGGGCGCGGGCACGGCACCGACATACCCGAGGACATGACCATTCCGGTTATTTTCTACGGGGACGCCTTCCAACCCTCGGAAGGAACGTCCCCTGCGGACCTCCCCTGTGATATCAATATTATCGACCTGGCCCCGACCATCGTCGCCGCGCTGGGCGTCTCGCCTGACCCTGACTGGGAAGGCCGCCGGCTGATTTAGCCCTGGCCTTAACCGGAAAGGCCGCGATTGAAATTAAGGTGTCTATTTAGAGATGCAAGGCTTATGCTTATTTGAGTGCGCGCGAAGCGCAAAAGGAGTATGGGGACTAGTCCCCATAGAGGACGATGGCCATCTGCCCGATGGCTGTACCTGCAATCAAAAAGCGGTGTACTCGCCGCCTTTAAGACGGGGTCTGGGGACGAGTCCCCAGCGGGGTTTGGGGCAGAGCCCCAAGATTTTAAGGTTTTAGTGTTTTGACCTTTGAATAGACACAAATTAAGTTGATTAAAACAAATTATGAAATTAATTACTTCTTGTAATTTCGGCGCTGTCATGCTATCATAATTGTATGAATCCTGAAAACTGCGTATTAAGTGGTTATGCCAAGAATTTTACCTTTGGCGTATAAAATGCGCAAGGTGCTAGGGGTCATATAGCCGTCCAGGTCCTACCCTGACGTGGAATGAAATAAACAAATTAACAAAAACAAACTAGCAGGAGAGGGAACGATGAGTGTAATAACTGTGTCACAGGAAAGTTTTGAAGATGAGGTTTTGCGGTCCGAGGTGCCTGCGTTAGTGGATTTTTGGGCGCCCTGGTGCGGGCCGTGCAAGGCGCTCGCGCCTATTGTGGACGAGATTGCGGCGGAAGTCTCGGACATAAAGGTGTGCAAGCTTAATGTGGATGAAAATGAAGCCTTGGCGAAAGAACACAAAGTAATCAGCATTCCCACCATCGCTCTTTTCAAAAACGGGAAGCTGGCCAAGCGCAGTGTCGGTCTGGTGCCAAAAAATAAACTTTTGGAACTTATTGAGAACGCAAACTGATCCACGGGCGGACACAGTCTGCCCCTGCAGTTTGTTCTTTCAATATATTGGAAGGAAGGTTACTTCGCAATGAAAAACTTGAAGAAAGTTTTAGCTCTTACAGCGGTTTTATCCGTTTTATTCAGCGTCAGCGTTTTTGCGGCGCCGGCGCTTACCATTGACGGCGCACAAATTGATGTGCCGACAATTTATTGGAACAGCAAGGTGTATGTTCCTGTGGAAGAATCTGTTAATAATCTTGGCATTACGCTTTCTTATGCGGATTCCAACACAGTTGTGGCCACAGAGAAGACTTATAACGTCAGCGTCAAGTTTTCAATTGCCAACGGCGTCCCAACCATTAATGGCAAGCCTGTGGACGGCAATTTGCTCGACTTAAACGGTAAGTATTACGCTCCGGTGCTTACGATTGCCAATGCGCTGGGCGCGCGAGTAGAACAAGTCGGAGCCTATAGGCTTAACATCTACACCCGTTAAGTTACGTATATCCCCCGCTAAAAATTTCGGCGGCGGCGCTCCTGGCGGAGGCCCTTATCTAGGGTTTACGCGCCGCAAAGGTTTGTGAGGTGTATTCTTTTGAAGCGCTTTCGTTACAGTATCAAATATCTTAACAGACTTAACCCGAACATTATGGTGTTCATTATCTATGGTCTTTTGTACGATATGATGCTGAACGTGTACAGACCCTTTGCCGTTAAATTTCTTGAACGCGTGGGGGGCACAGAGTTTCACATTTCCATGTTTTATGCGCTGCCCGGCTTGGTTGCGGCCGCCGCCGCACTGCCCGGGTCAATATTAATCGCGCGCAAGACCAGGAAAAAGAACATCACCACTGTCTTCTTTCTGGTAAGCCGCGCGTTTATACTGACGCTTGTACTTGTCCCTGCATTGCCCATGCCCGCGCGCCCAATCGTTTTTTTGGCGATTATAGGGCTTATGAACCTGCCTGAAATATTGGCGCAAATTTCGCTTCAAGGTTTTTTGGGAATGGTATTTGACGGCCAGGTGCGCGCTCGCGCTATAGCGTTGCGCAATAAATTCGGAAACGTTATAGTACTCATCGTTACGCTTTCCACAGGGCTTATAATCAGTTACTTCCCAAGAACTGAAGCCGAACGCTTAATTTGTTATCAGGTCTTTTTTGTCATAGCTTTCCTGACCGGACTGGCGGAGGTAGCGGTTTTCCGCAGGTTCAACGAAACCGCCCCAGCGGTCGACGGACAAAACAAGATCGACATGTCTTTTTACAAGCGTGTCTTACGGGATAAAAAATTTTTGCGTTTCCTGGTTGCGGCGCTGATCTTTCAATTCTTTTGGCAATCTGGCTGGCCAATCAGCGCCGTTTATCAAGTTTCCTATTTAAAAGCAAATGAAATATGGCTTGCGATTTTTGCCGTGACGAGCGGAGTTGGTTCGTTCGCCACGGCTTCCTCCATCGCGCGTTTAATCGGCAAGCGCGGCAACGCCTGGACTTTGGCGCTGTCCGCAACCGCCATAGCGGTGAGTTTTTCCCTTACCGCCCTGGCCGGCACGCTGCCCGTCATGGCTGTGTTTAATATTTTGGCCGGTATCGCCACTTTGGGTGTAAACACCACGTTGCTTAACGGCCTTATAGAATCCTCTCCTGACGAGGGCCGGATCGTTTACCTAGCCGTGTACAATATGGCCGTGAATTTTTCAGCCTTTTTGTCGCCATTTGTCTCCAGTATTTTAATGGCAAACTTTCATATTAAAACCGCTATCTTAATAGTCGCCTTAATGCGCGTGTTCAGCGCCTCCATACTGTGGCACGAATTCTTATGCGGAAAAAAGGCCTCTTAATCCTGAATATCAGTTTTAGACCCTAGGGCAAGCACATACTCAATAGCTTGCCTGGCGATTGGTTGGGCGTATCTGGCGCCGCCGGAATTCTCCAGAAGCACGCATACAGCCGCTTGCGGCTTATCCGCCGGCGCGAAAGCGACAAACCAGCCGTGATCCTCGCCTGAACCGTTTTGGGCTGTGCCTGTCTTAGCGGCCACAGCCACGCCGGGGATGCTTACCCCTGACGCGGTTCCCTCCGTAACAGCGGCCACCATAAGAGACTTAAGCCATTCCGATTCCTCGAAGGTAAAAGGCGCGCACAGCTTGGCCGGCAGGCTTTTATTAACGATCCCGCCTGTATCAGTCAGCTCGTGGTCTACCATATAGGGCCGCATCATAATCCCTCCGTTGGCTGCCGCGGCAGTAAGCATGGCCATGTGCAAAGGCGTGGCCAAAGTCCTACCCTGACCTATGGCAGTCTCAATCAGTTCGCTGTTCGGCACGCTGTTTTCATCGGAAGCATTTGACACTCCCAAGGCAAAGGAACTGCGTGTGTATTCCACCGGAAGTTCCAGCCCCGGCAGGTAGGGATACGCGGTGTTAAACAGCGCGCGCTCCGCCACTGCCCGCAAATTTTCCGCGCCTATTTTAAACCCCACTGTGGCGAAGAAGGAATTGCACGAAACCGCAAAGGCTTTCCGTATATCCACGCGGCCATGGGCAGTTCCGTTAACGCAATGTATCGCGTTGGGGCCGAATTGAGCCAGTCCCGTACATTCATATTCAAACTCCGCGTAATTAGGCAGGAATTCATAGGCGGCGGCAGCCGTGAGTATCTTAAATATGGAGCCAGGCGGATACAGCCCCTGAGAGGCCCTGTTTATTAAGGCCGCGCGCTCCGCGTCAGTGCTTAACTCGCCCCATGTTTGCTCTATATTCTCCGGGTTATAGTCTGGTTTGGAGACCATGGACAAAATTTTTCCTGTGGAAGGCTCTATTACCACAACCGCCCCGCGCCGGTTCCCAAGTGCGTCATGCATTTGCGTCTGCAATTGCGCGTCTAGGGTCAGCGTTACCGAATTGCCCTGCAGAGGCGTCCCGTCAATAATGTTCCGCACCCGCTGCAATACTTCCATGTGAAGCGATTCCAGCCTGAAATTATACTTAGCCTCCACCCCCGCCTTGCCGTACATATTGTACCCGGTTACGTGCGCCGTGATATTCCCGTAGGGATACACGCGTTTTTGGCCCTCGCTTTCCGCCAATACCCTGCCGGCAGAATCATAAATACTCCCGCGTATTATACTCCGGTCTCCTGTTTTCAGCCTGGTATTCGTGGGATGCGTCACAACCGACGGGCTTTCTATAAGGAGAAAACGCCCTAGGTTTATCACCACCAGCGAAAACAGAATAAACAGAAACCAAAAGACACGGCGCATATTCCGCTTCATTTCATCCATACCCATCAGCCCCTTTCCTTGCCGTAAATCCATTGCAGAATTCCCGCCATCATTAAACAGATTACTATAGAACTGCCGCCGTAGCTTACAAACGGCAGCGTTACACCTGTCAGCGGTATGAGTTTTGTAATGCCACCCAGTATGAGAAACGCCTGAAAAGCCAGGATAATGATGAAGCCCGCCGCCAGCAGGGCATAGTAACGTTTTTTGCAACGCAGCGCAACATTCACGCCGCGGTAGAACACCATAATAAACACGGCGATCAGGCCAATACCGAAAACAACGCCAAACTCCTCACATATGGCCGCGAAAATAGAATCGCTTTCCAGTACCGGAATAGTCAGCGCGCCCCGTGTCAGGCCGGCACCCCACAACCCGCCGCCGCCTATGGCGAACAATGCCTGAATAATTTGATACCCGTCCCCGCTGGCGTCGGACCATGGGTTATGCCAGGCAGTTATCCGCACGCTGATATGGGCAAAAATTTTATAAGCCACAACAGACGCCGCGGCCAGGGAAGTAAGGCCCGCGGCAAAGAACCACGCGCTGCCTGTGGCGATGTAGTGCATCAGCATAAAGGTTGTAAAGAAGATAAGCGCCGCGCCAAGGTCCCGCTGGTACGTGAGAATCGCGGCTAATACAGCGCTCATGGCAGTAGGGAATAACATGTCACGCAAGGTGAGCTGTTTCCTGAAAACAGAGGCCAGGTAGAACACAAACAGGAATTTAACAGCTTCCGAGGGCTGGACATTAAGACTCAGGATTTTAATCGTATGGTACGCGCCGAACTTTTTCACGCCAACAACGGAAGTAAGCGCAAGCAGCAGCAACCCGGCATAGAGATACAACCGTTCCAGGTTTTCGAAACGCGGTATAAGTTTCAGGACAAAGGGCAGCAGCAGCATGACGGTAAAGCCCACGGCGAACCAGACAATTTGCCTTTCGGCAAACCCTGTGATACGCTGCAGCATTATAAGCCCGGTATCCAGCAAGAAGAACACGCCATTCCACAGCAACGGGCAGCTGTTTTTATAAACGCGTTCGGCCGCAAACTGTCCCAGCGCAATAAACACAAACCCGGCCGCGCCCACCAGCAGGGTCCGGTAATCGAACCGGAACTCGCCGGGTCTGTAGGCCAGAATAAGATACGCGCTTAGGTGCATGAATACTATTGCCACTCTCTGTTTCGCCGCGGCGGCCCGCATCCGCAGCCCTGCCTGCTTCCGACGCCCTGCCTGCTGCGGACCCGCGCGTTCGGCCGCAATATACGCAACACCCTGGGCCAAAAAGTATATAATATAAAATACAAACAAATATCGAGTCACAATGACGATTAAATCGAACATACTGCCCCTCACTGATTTTTTCACTTTACATACTTGGGTCTTAACATCTCGCGGCACTGCGCCGCGGTCTCGTCCACAAACCCCAGCCTGCGGAACCCTGTCAAGCCGCATACCCGGCTGCCGCATATTACCCTTCCACTGTATATATACGCTAAACATTGCTCGCAGTCGGTTAAAACAAGGAATTTAGTTTTCCCATCCCATAAATAACAGCTGCCCGGTCTATTCCGTATAGAGCAGTATTGGCCGGAAGATTTGCCCGCGGTATACAGCCCTGCTGGGCATTGATGCGTTACCATTACACGCTGCCTGCCGTAGACTATAACCTCAAGCCGCCAAGGATGCGGGGACGCGGCCGTTAAGGCCTCAAGGTCATCGCGAGACAATTCCGGAGACAGCGCCACGGTTGAGGCGTATTTCAGCACTTGCGCCGCGGCTTCCGCGTTCATTATGTTAAACGTGCAGTCGGCGGCAATTTCTTTAGTGGTTTTTAAATTATTCAGCATAAAAAGCTGGCCCCAAGTACGCGCTAGGTAACCGTCACAGGAAGTTCCGGCCCCGGCAGGCGCGCACTCCAGCGCCTCCAATATATCACGCGCCGCACCTTTCCGTATAATCGGCGGAAGCGCGGCAAACACTTTTACGCCGGCTGCCGCTGATGTTTTCGCGTAATTTAAATACCCGCGCAATCCGTATTCCAAATATACACGACCGATACCCGGCGCGGACAATGCGGCGTCTAACTGCTCCCTGGTGGTTACCAGTACGGACATAGCCGTCTCCGCCGGCGCAATCCGCAGGTTGGAGGCCTTCGGCATTTGCGCGCCGCTTTCGCGCCTGAAGCTTTCGGCGTACTTCCTCAGGAATAAATCCGCGGCCTCCCTGCGTGTACGGTTTATTTCCCCTATATTTATAAATATGCCCTTGTCTATACGGCAATTCTCGAACTTAAAAACAAGCGGAGTGTCGCCGATTTTCGCAAGGCGCAAGAAAAGCTCACCCTCTGTCAGCGGGCTGGTAACCGCACGCTGTACGGCCGGGCCTGTAACCGCGGCGGCTATACCTTTCGTCAGAGTGACGCTTAAGCGTTCCCCCGCAACCGCCCGTATGGCGCAGCTGACCTCAAGACGCCTGCCATTGCGCGCGGCAGCGGCTTTAAGCTCGTCCGCCAGGGTCTTGTCAAAGGATTTAAAAACCCTGTCACCCTTCTCTATCCGCCCGTCAAGCGTAACTGTTACCACACTGCCCTGCTCCGCCGCTTGGGATATGCCTGTACCGATATGAGGACCTGTTCGGGTCCAAATTTCAATGCCATCGCCTGGGCGTACAGGTGCCTCCAATTTTATTTGGCATTTCCGTGCCGCGGCGTTGTAAGCAAATACCCTTCCAATATACAGGCCGCTGGACTTTGGTGTTTCCACGCTCATCATGCCCGGGCCGGAGAACTGTTCAAAATATCCGGCTGTAAAACTTCCGCCCCTGTTGAAAATTTGCGCCAGCTTCCTGAAATCGGACTCATCCAAAGGGCTGCCGTCAATTACCCCGCGATACACATGAGTGGCGAGCGCCACATACTCCGCGCTTTTCATGCGGCCCTCGATTTTGAAACTTGCCACTCCCGCGGCGGCCAGCCGTGCCATAACCTGGGGAGCGGCCATATCCTTCGGGCTTAAGAGATGGCCCGCGCAAACTTCCGTGCCATCACGGAACAGGCTGTACTTTCTGCGGCAAGGCTGCGCGCAGTCGCCCCTGTTTCCACTGCGGCCACCAAGCATAGCGCTCATAAGACATTGACCGGAATAGGACACGCACAGCGCGCCGTGAACAAACACCTCGGTTTCGGCGGCGCCCAGAGCGGTTATGGCTTCAATTTCCGCCAGGGAAAGCTCGCGGCTCAGGACTATCCTGTGGAAACCCATGGCAGCCAGCTGCGCCGCGTCCTCCGCGCCGTGGGCCGTAAGCTGGGTACTGGCGTGGAGTTTGGCTTTGGGGAAACATTCCTTAATAAAAAAAGCCGCGCCAATATCCTGAACGATAAAGGCGTCGGCCCCGTATGCATACATTGTTTTTAAAAATCCGAACAAAGACGTCAGTTCAAGCTGTTTGTAAAGAGTATTGACTGTTATATACGTTTTTACGCCACGAATATGGCAATAATCCAGCGCGCGCAAAATTTCGGTATCGTCAAAATTCCGCGCGGCGGCGCGCGCGTTAAACCGGGCGCCGCCGAAATACACAGCGTCGCAGCCGTTTTGCACAGCGGCGACAAGCGCTTCCGGCGACCCCGCGGGCGCAAGCAGTTCCGCTCGGTTCAAATCCACTCACCTCTTAATTTTATGCACGTTACGGCTGAAACTCTCCTGCTGGCTAAAGGCCTCGACGTACTCCGCCAATTCGCCGCGGACGCTTGTCAGCTCCAGCTGCGTCTCCCGCAGTTTATCCTTCAGCATATAATTCTCCTCCTGCAGTTTGCCCATTTCGTCCATAAAACGTTTTAATTCCTTTTCCGCGATATCCGCTCTATCCGTTTCGTGGAACAAATCGTCCGCTATGTTTACCGCTACCAGCAATGTCCTAAGCATAGAGTTTATCGACGCGCTTTTCTTCTCTTTCTGCAGCGCCTGTATCTTCTTATCAATATACCGCCCTACCCGCTGGATGTATTCCTCGCTTTCAGTGCCGCGAAGCCGTATCACTTCCCCGCCGATTATGACCTCCACTTCGTTTGGAGCCTGCTCGTCCATATTTGCCACCCCGCGTTTTTTAATGTCATATAAAAAGTATAACACAAAATACCGGTTTTGCAATATTATTCGCAAACTCATTCTTTCGCGCGGCAAGAGCGGCGTGTCTATTCAGAGGTCAAAACATTAAAACCTTAAAACCTTGGGGCTCCGCCCCAAACCCCGCTGGGAACTCGTCCCCAGACCCCTTCTTTAAGGGCGGCGGGTGCAGCGCTTTTTGACGCAGGTACAGCCTTTTCAAAAAAAGGAACTGTTTATTTTTTTCTTAAGTTCGCGCCTATGGGACTCCGCCTCAAACCCTGTTGTGTAAAGCAAACTCGACGCAGACCCTTTCTTGCGCTTCGTATTCACTCATTAAAGAACCCGATTAACAAGCCATTGTTTTCGCGAAGCGAAAATTCGAGGAAAATTTTTTATATTCTGCGGAGCAAAATGGACGCTGTACAATACTGAATTAACAACAAAAGGAGTGAGAATATGTCAACTTACGGTTATGTGTGGGTGTCCAGCGCGGACCAGAACGAGGATAGGCAGCTAATCGCGATGAGCGAGCTGAAAATCCCATCCGAGCGCATTTTTACTGATAAACAGAGCGGCAAAGACTTCGACAGGCCCCAATATAAGGCGTTGCTGAAACGGCTTAAACCCGGCGACTTGCTTTCATACACAGCATAGACCGGCTCGGGCGCAACTATGACGAAATTCAAAAGCAATGGCGCGTCCTCACCAAGGAACGCGGCGTAGACATTGCCGTGCTCGATATGCCCTTGCTTGACACTCGGAATGGCAAGGACCTGATAGGAACGTTTATCGCCGACATCGTGCTCCAAATCCTCAGCTTCGCGGCGCACAGCGAACGCGACAACATCAGGAAACGTCAAGCGGAGGGCATAGCCGCCGCGAGAGCGCGTGGTATTCATATGGGCCGGCCTGCTAAGCAACTTCCGGAGAACTTCGGCGAACTCATAAGGCAGTGGGAAGGCAAGCAGATTCCGCTTCAAAAGGTCCTTGAACTGTGCGGATGAATATGCGAGACGACGTTCTACACCAGACTTACGGAATACCGCCTGGCGCATAGGGCTGAAGGTTAACTTGACTATTATTATATTACTTGAGAGTTCAAACTTCTCCAAAATTTACCACACATCAAGCCGCGTAAGTATCTTGGGAGTCAAAATCAGCGTTTTGGAGGGACTGAATTAAACGCAGTATCGAAAAATGCGGCGCAAAATGAAAAGCGCGAAAAATATTCCGCCGCAGAAAGTCAGCCATTGTATCTTCTGAAGGGACTGCACTGCCGCGATTTGTACGCAGCCAACGAAATAGGCGCGCGTTACCCTTGCCTGCCATATGTAACGCGCACATTT
>JAISYE010000060.1 GCA_031297485.1 Clostridiales bacterium | reverse complement strand
GCGCGAAAAGAAATGCGCTTTTCACGCCGGTTGTTGGTTGCTCACACACGAAAACACTGAAAGATTTTTAGAGATAGTCGGGCGAAGCCCGACGCAGATGTTTTCGTGTGTGAGTATATGTTACAAATAGTGGCATATTCATCAGATAAACCAATGACAATAAATGGCACAACAAAAATTTGCCGCGCCCCTGTATCAGTAAACGCCTCCCCTTTCCTCAAAATGCGTGGGTTTTCCAAGCCGCCTGCCGCCGTCGCGGAACCATTCAGCCTGCCATGTAAGCATTGTTTCCGCGCTGACGGCAGGATAACCAAAAAGCGAAACCATCAGGCCCGAATTGCTGAGATACGCTTCGGGCTGCGGTTCTCCCTCGAAAAGCGGCTCAACACCGAGGATTTCCGCCATCCGCCTGGCCGCGTGTTCCACAGAGATAGTTTCAGGGCCTGTCACATTCAGCGTAAACGCGGGGCTTTCGCAGTATAGCAGCCCACGAATCGCGATTTCAGCGGCGGTTCCCTGCCAAATTACATTAAAGCACGCTGTATTCAGGTTTATCGGCTTCCCCGCCGCAAGATTTTCCGCGATGTCGCACAGTACGCCGTACCGCAGGTCCACCGCGTAATTCAGGCGGTACAGCAAAATCTTGGTCCCGAAGGCGCGGGCGGCGTACTCGAAAGCCCGCTCCCGCGCCAAACAGCTCATGGCGTACTCTCCGCGCGGCGCCGCGGGGTTATTTTCCGAACATCCGCCGCACGCCGCCGCAACAGGTGGATAAATATTCCCAGATGAAAACACGAGAATATTCGAGTTTCTATACTTGTCGGCGACGAACGCGGGTAAAGCCGCGTTCATAGACCAGGTTTTCCATTCTTCTCCGTTGGTGCCGAATTTCCGCCCCGCCATGTATATAACGTTTTTTACGTCAGGCAGCGCGTAAAGCGCCTTTGTATCAAGCAAATCCGCTTCGATGAGTTCTATTCCGCAGCCCAGCAGACGTTCTTTCGTTTTACTGTCCGAAAACCGTGAAACCGCGATAACACGCTTCGTGATACCCGCCTCGTCTATCGCTTTTTTCGCGGTCATGCATACAGTTGGCCCCATCTTGCCGCCTGCCCCCAAGACCAATATGTCGCCCTCAATTTTCGCCGCGTCCCTGATTAGGGCGTCTGTCGGTGTGTTCAGAAGCGATTCTAAACGTTCTTCCTTCCACATCGGGTTATCTCTCCTTACGATTTGTCATAAAAGAATCATTCAAACGGGCAATTAAGCAAATCCACAAGATTATCCGACGGCCGCGAAACCTTTGTAACGCGCTCGCCGGGTTTGTCCGTTCTGTAAACCGCCGAAATGACAAAGGGCGGCTTTACGGCGGAGTGGTTCGCGGCGATTTTCCCGTTTGCCAGTTCCCGCGCCGCGGCAAGGGCAGTCTCCCGTATCAGCTTACACGCGGCTTTTGGCGACAGATGCCTTGCCCCAAGATTGTGGGCGCGGTATTCGTCCGTGGTAAGGCCGCCGCCGGAATCGGTTTGCAGCCCCTCCTTTACCGAAACGGTTATGATATTCGGAACTAACTCCTCTGCTTCCGAACAAAACGCCGCGTCCCCTGATCCGAAAAAAGGCGCCACGCCGAGAAATTGCGCCGCAAAGGCCATAATCCCGAATTCGCCGACAGAAACGCCGTTGATTTTGAAATCCAGGACATCGAACCAACCCGTATGCGCGATATGCGCCTTAACCGCTCCGGCCTTTGCGTGCTGGCCTACCCAGGCAATACCGTCGTGGCTCGGTTCCAAGCCAAAGGGGTACGGGCCCGGGGTTCCCCGCAGGTAAACGGCCCTGGAATCCAGCAGCGACACGTCCAGCCCGCCCGCGCCATGGCCGTCGATAACGTCCACGCTGGCGGCGCCCCCCTCGAAAAATCCGGCGATTGCGGCGTTGGCCTCCCGCGTTAGGAAGCGCCTTCCCAAGTCATAATAACGTCCCTCCGGCATAACCCAGTCGTCGTGGTTTACGATTCCCGCGCTGCCCTCCATATCAGTCATCAGCAGTATCCTCATAAAGTCTCCTCTCGCAGCCTGTATATATCCCTGCCTTGAACGACGTAGAACGTTCCTCCGAGCACAGTCCCGCTCCAAAAGGGGTCTTTAAGCGGCGGCGCTTTCGCGGCGGTCTTTTTCTCCTTCGGATTGACGATGTAGGTAACCTCCGAGTCGAAGGCCGCCACAGTATCGCTGCCGCAGCGTTCGACCCCCAGGCGGAGGTTCGCGAGGGTTACGCCCGGAATCTTCTCAATCTCCAACTTCTCCCCGTCGATGGCGTACAGCTGGTGTCCCACGCTTACCAGCCCGTACTTGCCCGCAAAGGCGACCGCGCCGGGAAACGCTTCCCTGCCAAGGTTCTCGTGGAAGATCACCTTCCCCTCCGCGTCAATCGCGTACAGGTCGAGTTCCATTTCCTTATCCTCGGCAAGGGAACTTGCGGCGCCGCTTGTTGTGAACCAAATGTTGTCGCCGTCCGTGCCCATTCCGTGTACGGTTTTGCCGGGCGCAATTTTCTCGTATAACCTGATTTCGTCAGTCTGAGTATCCCAGCGGGAAATCGCCATCTCGCGGGTCCCATATTTTGAATGCAGTCCCGTCCATACATAGCCGTTATTGTCGGCGACACTTTTCGCGTAAGGTCTGTTGTATTCCGGCGCGGCGGCGTATACGCAGCGCGGGTTAAGACCGTCCCAGGCGTCCCAGGGCTTCTCCGTGTCATAAAGGATGTGGCCTGCCATGCAATATGCGCTCATGTAAATCTTGCCGTTAATCGGCACCATGCCGTAAAATTCTCCCCCGAAATCGTAGCAGGCTGTAGTCGAATTCCAAGTTTCACCTGTTTCGGGGTTATAGCGAAAAATCGTCATGCCGAAATTCGGCGCGCCCCACAGATTCCCCTTGTGGTCAGGGGCAATTACAATTATTTGGGTGTTCGGCGGCTCGACTGTGAAGGGAAGGATTTCCGCTTCCACGGAACCTGGACGGATTATGAAGATTTCCTGCCCCCTAATACCTATCGCGCCGCCGTTTTTAAGGTTAAAGAGGGATTTCTCGCCCTTCCAGTCCTTTATTCGCGGGTCGATTTCCATGCTCTTAAAATATTTTTCTACCGCGGGATGTTCCACCGCCTTAAAATCGTCCTCCGTGAAGGAACCGCCCAGCAGGTCGCGGCCTTCCGCGTCACTCAGGCCGAGTTTTCCGTCAGAATACCGGATAATAAGGCAGCCGCCGAAGATTCCCGCGACATGCCCGTCGTCGATAAACGCCTTACGCAGAGTTCCGCTTCCGATGTCGTACCGCGCGGCCTGATTCTTCTCAAAGGAGCAGTTTATAAAGATTTTCCCTGGTATTTCGGTTAATATCTCAAAGGAATATAAATTCCCCGCCACATCGGTGCAAGAACCTAGATTTTCGATCCGGTGCTGCCTTGGGTCATACCGAATCAGCAGGGCGTGGGGCGTCGTGGAAAAATAGTACATTCCGTCAGAACCGCGGCCGGCGCGCCAAAGATAGGTCTCGCCGGTTTTAAGCGGTTCGCGCCACTTCCTGTTCAGCATATCGAAACGAAGCACCGCGCCGTCGTCCACACAGGTGCCGAGCAGCAGCGAGCCGTCGCCAAGCTGTTCCAGGGGCCAGGAAGCCGCGTCTGTGGGAAATGGGTGGATTTCCATCTCTCCGGTTTCCGCGTCCGCCAGCAGCAGCTGCCCGTTCTGGGGATAGGCGTAACTGGTAAGGGCAAGCATCTCGTGCCCGCCGCGGGGGTCAGTGACCAGCCGCCTTCCCAAGAAGCAGAAATTGCGGCAGGGGCTTCCGACCTTCTCCCATCTGTATTTCGAACTCATTTCTTTCATTTTCTCCTCGTATGGAATAATTTTTACCCTTTAAGCGCGCCGGCTATTGTCCCGTGTATGAAATACCGCTGCAGGAAGGGGTAGATCAGCATAATAGGAATAATTGTCACCAGCAGCGCCGCGTTTTGAATATTTTTCGGGTGAATCATGTCTTTGACGTCAACCGCGAGCCACTCCAGCACCCTTTTGTCGATTATTGAGCTTGACAGTATCTGACGCAGCTTATACTGCATCGTGAATTTTGCGGGGTCGCGGATATAGAGCAGGCAGCCGAACCACTCGTTCCAGTAACCGACGGCGTTGAAAATGACAAACGCGATTACGGTCGGAAGAATCAGCGGAATAACAATCCTTATCAGAATAGTCATGTCGTTCGCGCCGTCAATTTCGGCTGATTCTATCATTTCCCTGGGCATATTCGCTATGTTGTTGCGGAAGACAATAATCAGGAACGGGCTTGTCACCGCGGGGAGAATCAGCGCCAGGTAGTTGTTGCTTAGATGAAGCCACGAACTGATAAGGATGTAGCTCGGAATCATACCGCCGCTGAAAAACATCGGGATCATAATGTAAAACGTAAACAGCTTCGTAAGCTTAAACTCCTTGCACTGCAGCGCGTAGCCCGCGAGCAGGGCGATAAAAACCACAAGCAAGGTATTTACCACCGTGAGGAAAATGGTGTTTAAAATCGTCACGGTAAATAACCTGTCCTGAAAGATGAGTTTGTACGATTCGGTATTAAACCCCTCGGGCCAAAGTACCACCGTTCCCGCGCTAATCGACGCGTTATCGCTGAAGGAGAGGGCTAGGGAGTTGACGAAGGGAAGAATAATCGAAGCGGCCAAAAACGTCATAAACGCATAGTTGAATATGTTGAAGATTACCCTGGAGGGTGTTAGTCTTTGGATCATATACAGCCGCCTTTCTCTCAATAAATGCCGTAGCCGCTTATTTTTTTTGCGAGCCTGTTTGAGCTGTAAACCATAATCAGTCCCAGCAGACTCTGAGCCAGCCCTATAGCTGTGGTTTTGGAGAACATCGCCTTCTCTATGCCCATGCTGTAGGTATATGTGCTGATAACCTCCGAGACCTCACGGGTCAGGTTGTTCTGCAGCAGGTAAATGCGTTCGAAGCCTATACCGAAGATATTCGCGACACGAAAAATCAGCATAATAGAAATTATGGGAAGCAGGCTCGGCAGCGTGATATGCCAGGTCATTTGCAAGCGGTTAGCCCCGTCCACAGCGGAAGCTTCGTACAGCGCCGGGTCGATGCCCGCCAGCGTCGCGATATACAGTATACTCGAAAACCCCACGCCTTTCCAAATATCCGCGATAACCGCCACGCGGATGAAATTATTCTTCTCCGCCATAAAATAGATCGGCTCTATGCCGAACACCCTTGTCAGGAAAATGTTCAGGAGTCCGTTCTGCTCCGGGGAAAGAAAGCTGAGAACAAGCCCCGAAACCACAACCCAGGAGAAGAAGTTAGGCATATAGGAAACCGTCTGGATTGCCTTTTTGAATTTTAACTTTGAAATCTCATTAAGAAGCAGCGCAAAAATAATCGGGGAGAAAAACCCGAAAATAATGTCGTAAAAATTAATGGTTATCGTATTGCGCATAACACGCCAAAACGTGGGGTCGGTAAAGAAATACTCAAAATTTTTTAAGCCTACCCACGGACTTCCGAAAACGCCGCCGAACAGATTGTAATCCTTGAACGCGATGATTATACCGTACATGGGGATATAGTTAAACACAAAAAGCAGCAGGACGGCGGGAGCAAGCATAAGACACAACAGTATAAGACGGCTTCGCCCGCTTCTTTTCCCTATTTTATTACTCTTTTGTATGGTATTTGTTTTAGTCACCGGCGTTACTCCCTCTGATGTGATTAGCGGCGGAGGGCTGAGAAACGCCCGCCGCCGCGCCTTCACTATTTTATTTTGTTTATGACACGGTCGGTATAGGCTTGATTATAGGCGTCCAGGTAATAGGCCCACTTTGCCGTGTAATCCGCTATACGCGCCTCAAACTGCGCGTCGTCGATAACACCCATAATGTACTCGGAAACTATTGAGGACTGCTCGGCGAGCATTTCGTCGGCCTTCGCCCGAATGTCGTCGGATATAAGGTCGGCTACTACGCTCGCACTTTCAAATGGCGTTTTCAGGGTTTTCGCTACTTTGTCAATACTGTCAAGGGTAATCTCAATAGCTTCAAAGTAACCCTCCTGAGGGTCCACGGCGCCGCGCCTTGCCGCCCTCGCCGCTTCCAGGCCGGAGCCGTAGCCGAATATGAAGCCGTAAACAAGCCCGTAAGCCCGGTCCGGGTCGTTGAAGCCCTCGGGGATAATGTCACGGGAACCGTCGGCGTTCTGACTATAGCTCACGCCTTCCTCACCCCAAAAGATCAAGTCGTACAGTTCCGGGCTGCAGAGTCCCTCAATAAACTTCCACGCCTGGTCGGGATACTTGCTGGAGGCGCTGATATGGACCCTGTGCCCCAAGTCCATGGAACTAAGACGTTTTGTATTGTTCGGGTTCGCTTCCTCCGCCGGCACGGGATATTCCGTCAGCGGCGGCACCAGAACCCACAGCGGCTCCCGGGCAAGGTAGAGCTCGGACTGCTGGCAGTTGTCCGCGATAAGCAGCACGTCGCTGTTCCGCCAGTCGTCATTAAACGTAGATATATCGGTGTTAGTTATCCAGGTTTTTGAGAGCAGCCCTTCGTCGTACAGCATCTTATGGAATTTTGCCGCTTCAATAAAAGCCGGACGCTGAAAGGTAAACACAAAGGTGCCGTCGCCGGTGGGCGGCTGCATAATTCCAGTGTGAATGTTGATTCCATAAGCTTCCCAGAACATATCCGCGTAGTTAAATATGCTGCTTCCCGCATTCCACACGGAAAACGGCTTAGAGTTCGGCCTGTCCGCCTTCAGCTTGCGGGCGACCTCGACCCAGCCTTCTATGCTGCTGGGGAATACGCCGCCCGCGTACTGCTGAAACAGGTCATACCGGACGAGGAAATTGCGCCCTTCCGGGAATTCTTTCGCCGACATAGGGATGGCGTAATATTCGCCTGTCTTAGTGTTGCTCCCGTATTTTAGGTACTCGTCCTTGTTGATAAAACTTTGTACGACTGGAGAATTCTCAAAATACGGCAGAAGGTTGAGAAACCCTCCCGCGTCCTCGGCGCTCTCCACATTATCGTTGTAAGCCGTGTGAACGATGTCCGGGTAATCCCCCGAGGCTAGGAGCAGATTCGTGCGGGTCTGCATATCCCCCCACGGAACGATTTCGTAGTTAACGTCAACATTGGCGTATTCCTTGGCGATATTGACATAGGGGTTGTCCGAGGTGTTTACGCCCTGGGGAATCGTAATTCCGGCGTCCGTGCTGAATACGCGCAGCGTCACGCGTTCTTCCGCCGCGTCCGCCCCTCCCACGGTGCCGGCGCCCCCGGCGCTGCCGCAGGCTGAAACCAGCATAATAGCCGCAAAAGCCATAGCCAGAAAACGCGCTGTTTTAATCTTCATTAATAAGACTCCTTTCATTCAATGTGTCCATAGCGCGGATAAAGTCGCTGTCGTCGTAAACACAACCGTACAGCAGCGAAACAAACCACAGCGCCATTTGTTTTCCCCATTCGGCTTCGGCGCTTTCGCGGTTTTCAATTGCGGTCACCGCCTGGCTGATAACCGAACAAAGCCAGCCCAGCCGAGCCATATCGGGGATACCGCCGGGAGAGGTCATCAGGCAGCCGTTTATGGCAAACCCTGTGTAAATCAGATGATTTATATCCTTTTGACGGCAAAGCGCCGCCAATTGGCGGGTACTGACCGCGATTCCCTCATTACCCAGCGGTTTGGCCTCTTCCGGGAAATCCAACGCGGCGAAACCCCGCGCGATATCATCCTTGTTATGCGCTCCCGGGAATATATTACAGGAACGGAAACGCTGGATTTCTTCTGTAAACGGGTCCGGACAAGCGCGCGGTTCATCCGCCCAGCAGTCAGAGGGCGAGGCGAGAGATTCCGCGAGCGCGTAACCGGGGTAACGGGAAAGATAAGGGCCTGGAATTGATACGTGAAATACCGTTAAGCCCGCGTCCCGCGCGCTTTTAAGAACCTTCGGCAAACACGTCCGCAGAATATCCCGCGCCCTGGGGAAGTATTCCACGGCGCGATGCCAGCCGGGATACAGCTCACGATCGCCGCACTCCCAGGCGTGCATTACAACTAGCGCCGTCCTATCCGCGTCAAACTCGGCTTCGCCCCGTTTCCATCCCCCCATGCCCTTGGCGGGGATTTCGAGGGTGAAGTCTTGGTCAAAATGCTGATAGTATGCAAATGGTACTGAAATACAGCGCAGACTGATCACTCTTTTCTTTTTTTGCTAATTTCTGAAAAGCAATGCTTGGTGTGGCGCCTAATGCTAATCGGAATTTTCGCCGCAAAGGACGCGTCGAAAACGCGGCTTCGCCGCGCCCTTGTTCGTCGGGTTCGCTTCGGAATTTTCGCCGCAAAGGATGCGTCGAAAACGCGGCTTCGCCGCGCCCTTGTTCGTCGGGTTCACTTCGGAATTTTCGCCGCAAAGGATGCGTCGAAAACGCAGCTTCGCCGCGCCCTTGTTCGTCGGGTTCGCTATTGTCTGGAATTCCACTTGAAAAGGCCATATTTAGTTTACTATATGCCGACGGGGATTTCTTATCATTTTTGAGGATAAAGTATGCAAATTTGACGAATAATTTACCGAAACGAATAAAAATACTATCCCTTTGCGCCGCAGCATGGCAAGTTCTCGAACCGTATTGCTATCGAATACAGTTGCCAGAGGTTAATATTTTGGGTCATATAATTAGCGCAAGATTCTTTGTATACTCACACACGAAAACATCTTCGTCGGGCTTCGCCCGACTATCTCTAAAAATCTTTCAGTGTTTTCGTGTGTGAGCAACCAACAACCGGCGCGAAAAGCGCATTTCTTTTCGCGCCTTAGTATAGCGCAAAATTCTTTGTAGTAATTTTTTCTAATAGTTTTTCAAATTTATTAGGCGTAGATAGATTGTCCAAATTTAATTGGAACTTTGATTACGATAGGAATATATGGCGTGTTTCTTATTTGGGTTTAATCAGTAGACACATTTATTTCTAAGTGCATTAAAAAGCCTGTATTTATGCGGGGATTTAGCTGTTATGGAAAAATATGTGTCTACAACTTTTGAAACACGCCGAATATATGTACCTTTGATATACGGAAAGTATACAATCCTATCCGCCTGATCCTAAAGGCAAAGAGCCTACGGTATCTTCTTTATTTGGTGGCGGGCTAAACGCGTTAGTGGATTTATTGACCTCCCTTAATTTATGCGGTGTCACAAATTGCCATCAACACATTTGGCCCACCCAAATTTTTAAAGGCCCTGTTTTCTGAATTCAGTGGGCGAGGTTCCGACTATTCTCTTGAAAACCCGGTTAAAATTCGCAATACTCTCAAAACCTACCGCATAGCAAATGTCCAGCACGTTCCCGTTTGATTCCCGCAGTCTCTCCATCGCCTTTTGGACGCGAATGCCGTTGACGTACTCGACGTAGGTTTTTCCGGTAATGTTTTTAAACAAATACCGAAAATGCGAGGGTGAGATCATGGCTATGTTCGCCGCGTCCTCAGCGGTTGTCGGCATGGCAAAGTTTGTATTAACATACTCGACTGCTTTTTCTATAGACAACCGATGTTTCGCGTATATGCCATTACCGCTAATCTTACCCCCCCCCCGGCATGATTGAAGCAACGGCTGAGATGAACGAGTAACTTCAGCAAAATCGCTCGCATTGCAAGCAGATAACCGTCGCATCTAGCCCTGTATTCCTGCTCGAACTCCACAAAGAGCAGCTCCACGGCCATTTGCTCGGAAACAGACAGGGTCAGCCGGGGCTTTACGTTACACTCCGAAGCCAAAAAGGGTTCTATGTAGTAAAAATCGAAGAATAACGCGCAGCTTTCGGTATTTCCCGCCATTGACAGGTTCTGCAGCACAAACTCGGGCATGAACTCCAGTTCTGTGACCTCGTAATCGGAGTTTCCGTCCAACAGTATCCGATGGGGAATGTACGGCGGAATAACAAATATATCACCCTTGACGAGCCGGTGCCGCAAGTGGTTAATCTCGTGCAGCAGCCTGCCGCGGCTGACATAGTTTATCTGCATCATCTCGTGCCGGTGCAGTGGTAAATCCATGCGGGAAGCGCCGTACTTCCCAATAAAGACAGGCAGCCCGCCGTTGTTGTTATCCGCCATTCTGCATATCGGAATATTTTGATACTCTTGTAAATTAAGCTCGTGTAAGTCTTTCATATGTCCACACCTCTCTGTTTCCCGTAAATTTATATGCTCGTATTTATCCGGCAGGCGGTATGACAAACCGCATGGCGCACTTACCTCAAAACAATTTTTAAGTTTGGAATTCGGATTAACATTACAGCGTAAAATTTTGCGACCTGTGCAATAGGTTTTTACTGAAAATGGTCCAAATAGCGAATTCCATTTTAGGCAGGCAAAAATTTGGTACTCAGAAACCCGTCCACATTGCAGGGTTCAAAGGCAATTGCACAGGTAGAAATTTTGCAGTAATGGGCGTTACTGTTGGCCGTCGCATTTATTGCGCGAGGAACAATTCTTGATTTCTGCATTGTCGTTCTCAAAACTCACGCTGTAGTGTTATACTAAAGGCTTATCCCTGAATAAAGCAAAATGGCTTAAATACTGGATTTTAAAACACAGAAATGGTGCAAAATCAGCATTCTTGCCTATTAAGGGATAGACTCTAAGTATGCTGTCCATATCTAA
>JAISYE010000059.1 GCA_031297485.1 Clostridiales bacterium | reverse complement strand
GCAAGTGGCTTTCGCCTTCGGTTGGGCATGGTTTCAAGTTGTTGATTATTTCCCAAGACGGAAAAATCTGTGCCATGGCTGCACCTCCAAAATTTTCGGGCGTTCCGGCCGCGAATCCTATACTTGCGAAATTAAGGCTTGGGTAGGTCAAAAGATTAAAACCTTGGGGCTCTGGCTTGGGTAGGCCAAAAGATTAAGACCTTGGGGCCTAACGACGGTTTGTTCGTTGGCCCCAAACCCCGCTGGGGACCTAACGATGGTTTGTTCGTTGGCCCCAGACCCCTTCTTAAGTGCGGCGGGCGCAGCGTTTTTTGGCGCGTGTACAGCCTTTTCAAAAAGGGATTGTTTACTTTTTCTGTAGGGGCGAACCTAACGGTGATTTGTCCGTTGGTTCGCCCGTCTCTCGGCGACGCGCTCCGCCTTCGTTCTCGGAACCAAAGCTGTCAAAATATCTCGTGTTCCATAGGGTCGTCTCTGACAGTGGCGTAGGCGATATAATACTTGCACAGGTCAGCGACATGCTTGCTGGGGTATTCCCGCAGCAGGTCAAGCAAGCAGATAAAATCCCGCGTAATTTCCCGCAGCGTGATTCTGCCGTCAGCGTCGATGCGCTCATACTCTTTGTTTAAAAAGATAGATATGTCGCCGCTCAAAATCTTTTTGTTGTAACCATAGCAGGAGTAATAAATATCCGCAACCTTGCCCAGGTACAGCGGCAGTTCTTCCTTCGGCAGCGCGTCTATGCGCATAACCGCGGACAGGCCGCCGTCTGCGGACAGGCCGCCGTCTGCGGACAGGCCGCCGTCTGCGGACGGGCCGCCGTCTGCGGACGGGCCAAGAGCGTTAGTCTCATTAAGACGCCTTACGCCTAAGCGTAAGGCTTCGTAACCGTACAGCCCCCTGTCCGGGTCCTCCATACCCTGGGAGGCGCAGCAGGCTAAAAAAACCATGCGCGGCGCGTTTTGGCGCGTGATGTCGTTGTATACGCTCAATAGCTTTTCGTAATTGTAAAGCCTCTCCACAGGGGAATGAAGCCTGTAAATATTGATAACCTCGTCAATAGCCGCGAATACGCCTTTATAACCGGCCCTTTGCATAAATACCGCGAAAACTTTAATAAAATTGTACCAGTTGTCCTCATTAATTATAAAATTAACACCCAGGTCGTTTTGCGCCTCTGCCTTCCTCTCATATTCGCCCTTAAACCATTTTAAAACATTACGCTGTTTCTCACCGTCGCCCGCGTTGCAGGCGTCCCAAAAGCACAGCACAACGCGTCCTAAGTCATAGCCGCTTATGGCGTTTCCGGCGACGCTGTCCACGACGTCATATGCGCGCCTATGTACCTCGGTATCCCTGCCGCTTCTGTCCGCCGATACGCCTATATCCCTGCGTATGGAATCAATCCATTTGTCAAGAGCGGAACGCAATACTCCGCCGCCGCTGGCTTGTCCCCTGGCCAGCATGTTGCGCATAAATTCCCTGTAGGTTTCCAACCCGCGGCGGCCTGCCAGCATATTTTCGGGCGAAAGGTTCGCGGTTAATACCACAAAGCCGTTTTCCAACGCGTAATTCCGCGCCACGTTCATCAGGAAGCTTTTGCCCGCTCCGAATTTGCCCACGATAAAATGGAACGCGGAGGCGTCGCCTATATTGTCCAGGTCGCGCGTCAGCACCTCAAGTTCCCGCGCCCTGCCGACTAATACGCTGTTCAAGCCCTGAGGCGGAATAAGCCCAACCTTTAACGCGCTTATAATATTGGTTGCGATTCTTCTTGAAATAGCGTTATTCATAGTTACGCACCTTCTATTATTTTTTGCAGGTCCGCGGCGTAATCCTCACACACATAGACGGTTACGTCGTCTAACGTCATAATGTTGTCGTTAATTTTGTCACAGGCCAGTATATTAAGCTCCTCCACAAAAAACGACATATATTCGCAGCCATTCGCTTTCAAAAATTCGTCCAATTTCACGTAGGCGGCTTCCGGCGTGTTGCGGACCGTTATGGTCAGGGCCTGCCGCTGTATGGACGACAGACTGCCGTAAAAATATCTAAGCGTTTCAACATCCGTGTCCACGGGCACAGTCAGAGCCTTATGCGGCACCTTTGGCCGCTCGTGTTTCGGGGGCCGCTCCGGCGGCGCTTTCTCCGGCGCCTGTTTGGCGGTCTCCGGCACCCTTGGCAGAGGAATATGTTTCCTAGCCGCGCGTATTATACCTAATGTAATCGCCCAAGAACCTACGGACAGCAAATAAATTATTTTATTACCTTTAGTATTCACATAAATCACGCTCCATTTATTATAATTGCATTATACCATACCCTTGTGGTAAATCAATACAATCAATACAATAAATGCTTCACCGCGCAAAAAAAAACATGTCTATATCACAGGCGCAAGGTTTATGCTCATGAACGAATACATTTTTCTCGGAATTTTTGCTTCGCGGAAACAGCGGCTTGTTCGTCGGGTTCTTTAATGAGTACGCGCGAAGCGCAAGAAGGGGTCTGGGGACGAGTCCCATAAGCGCGAACTTAAGAAAGAGTCTACTGCAAAAACCCAATTTTAGCGTTGGGTAGCACTCTCGCAAATAAAAATGTGTTATTTTTCTTATTAAAACTATTTAATTTTAGCATGGTAATCGCACTATATACTATCAATAATGTACAAATCTTTTATGATAAAACTAACCGTCAATAGTTCTTGCAGTAGTCTCATTCATTCATGAGTATACGTCATTATTTGCTGCCGTCTTCCGGCAATGCGCTCCAGGAGTTATACCAATGTATGGCATAACCAATATTCCCTCCTGGAAAATTTTTATCCACCATAGCGCGCAGGGCTGTCATTTCATCATAAAGTTTCTTCTTCCCCAGCCTGTAAAAAGTGATTTCCGGCTCCTCCGCAGTGGTGTCGCCTGTTTCCGAGGCCAGCACAACCTTCTTGCCGTACTTTTGCCCCAGTCCCAAGCCGCGTTCACCGGAAGCGTACATGGCGGCGGCGGTCTGCCTGTAATCCATAAGCAGCACTGTGTCCGCCAGGGTGAAGCAATATTCTTCCAAGGTCAGGCCGCCGTCCGTTACAGTGTACTTGTCAAACCATATGGGGATGTCCAGCTCCAAAAGCGCTCCCAGCCTGTCGCAGTCCGCCCGCGCGGCCCGTACCCAGGCCGCGTAACTGTCCACAACCGCCTGCAAGCCTGTTCCCCACTCCTCAAGCTGGTACGGCTCCACGTCCATGTGCATGCCGTAAAATTTTTCGTCCTCGCTTTCACATTCGCTCTGATATTTTTCGTACCAGACCACAAAGGTCTCGTAGTTCTTCCGCCCTTCCGGCAGGACCCAGCGCGCGTCCGCGCCGATAATCGACGAGCGTATGCCCAGCGCGGCGGCCTTTTTTACAAAGCCGCGGTACTTGGAATTAAAGACCGCGCGGTCGTACCCAATATAGACCTCCGACACATTGTTCTTATCCAAAAATTCCAAAATGCTTGGGGTGTTCGTAAGGATATCTTTCGCGCTCCACAGCCACGTGCCAAGGGTGGGGCCTTCGCCGCGCACTGTAAAGGCGCATGTCAGCCCCGTGGGCGGCGCGGAGGTTTGTATATTCTCGTTCATCACATTATCCTCTTCTTGATTCCTTGTATTATAGTCCGCGCCGGCGCAGGCCGCGGCGAGGCAAAGACCGGCGCAAAGGGCCGCCCGCAAAAAATTACGAACAGGTCTCATCCGACTATCCCCGTCCTCTCAATGGATTGAATAAACCGTTTCTGAAACACGGCGTACAGCAGCGCGGGCGGCAGTATGGCCAGCAGTGCAGAGGTAGCCTGCATAATCGAAAGGTATCCCAGGTTGGTGGCCACAGCCGAGCTTTGCGAGGTCATCATGGTAAACTGATGGGCAATTGTCGTAAGCATCCTGGCTACTGTTTTCAAGTCCGAATAGAACAAAAAGGAATAAAACGAATCATTCCACTGCCACACAAAGGAGAAAAGGAATATGGCAGTCATAACCGGCAGGGCGCCCGGCAGCATCACGCGCCAAAAAACGCGGAAGGGTCCGGCGCCGTCTATTGCGGCGGATTCGCTTATTTCCTTCGGCATTCCGCGGAAGGACTGGCGCGCCAGAAAAATATACAGCCCGTTTCTGGAACCCACAGCCGTTATGGACAGGGCGACGAAGGGCACGAAACTTTCGATGAGCCGCACGCCCTTCCCGCCGTTAAACAGCGGAATCAGCCCAAACAGCGTAAAATTTTGAAAATTCAGATACAGCGGCGTAAGAATCAGTTGCGGCGGCACCACCATTGTGACGATTACAAGGGCGAACAAAATCCTTTTCCCTTTAAACTCAAAAAAGCCGAAACCATAGCCCACAGCCGCGCAGGAAACCGCCTGAAGCACGCCGCTTAAAACGCACAGCGCCGTCGTGTTAAAAAGCGCCGGCCAGTAATCCAAAAAACGGATAGCATCTCCGAAATTATTAAGTGTGAAATGCTTGGGAATGAATTTTACAGACTTATCATACAGGTCCACCTGGGTCATGAGAGACATGGACAGCTTGGTGAACAGAGGCTCCAAAATAATGTACGCCACCCCGAAAATAAAGATGAAGCGGAACAGCGCGCCCGCTGCCGTGGCCAGTCTTTTTTTCAGTACGTATGCGCCGCACGTGTTATTCATAATAGAACACCTTCTTCCCGAAAATTAAGGCCACAAGCCCGATAACGAGAAAGACTATGGAAAAATAAATCCATGACAGCGCCGAACCGTAGCTGAACTCGGTAAAGCCCACAATATAGCGGCGTATTGAGGCGACCACCGCGTTCGACAGGTTCGTGAAGGAGTCAATAATCGTATACATAGCGTTCAGCAGAATGTACGGGCCCATAATAGGGAAGGTTATCTTGCAGAAATTTTCCCACGCCGTAGCGCCCTCCATGTCCGAGGACTCGTAAATGGACGGCGGTATTGTATTCAATCCGCTTAAAAAAATAACGGTTTGTATGCCGGAGACTATAATAATATCGTACAGCCTGTCAACCGCGTTTACCACATAGGCTGTCAGCCACTCCGGCAGGCGGCTGCCCAGCAGCGATATGACAAACTGCATGGACGACGCCGCCGGCTTCATGGCGTCCACGGCGCCCGCCACATCCCTGTTAACCATCATGGCGAACAGTGTGTTGGAATTCTCTACAGACGCGATAATGCCAACGGAAACAATGACCGGCAGGAAAAATATTACTCGCGCCGCTGTCCGGCCGCGAAAATTTTTCGAGAGTATCAGGGCGGAAAAAAAACTGAAGGCCAGCACCACAGGCAATTCGGTAAAAACCATTTGCAGCGCCTGGGAAAGCTGCACGCGAAACAGGGGGTCCACGGAAAACGCGCGCTGGTAAAATTTTATACCGGCATAGGCCGTGGCGTACCCGCCGCCCGCGAGAATCGTAATCTCGTTAAAGCTGAAAAAGAGGCTTTGCGCGAGGGGTACTAACATGAACAGGGTAAAACCCGCAAGGAACGGCGCAATGAAGATATACCCTGCGCGGTTTTTGTCCAACGTTAGTTTTTTGTGCTTGTGTTTATAGCGTTTCGCCATTGAAAACTCCCCTTTCCCTTATGGCATAATAACCGCCCAGCTTTTCGCGCTGATTTCCCGGCCATCGAAGGTTACGGGTTCTGTCCCATAATTGACGGCCACTCGCGTACCGCCCGCGACGGAAGCCCGTCCGGCGACGGAAGCCCCTCCGGCGACGGAAGCCCCTCCGGCGACTAACCGCCCCTCGTAGGTCACCACCACAAGCCCGCCGGCCAGCCGTTCGTGCCCGACAATACTCCGCCCATACACATCCGCCAGGGCCTCGCGCACCGTGACGGACGCCGCCGCGAACGCGTCCAGCCACAGGGCCGCGCTGCCCGCGTACATAAAATCGAAGTCCGTGTTTTTCACGCTTTCGCCGCCCGCGTAAAATATATCCGCATATACGCCGGAACCTGTTTCCACGCATTTAAGCGTGTACATTTCCGGGTCTTCCGCGTAATTTATCGCCTCCGCGGTATAATCCATACATCCGGAAAGCAGTATTTGCAAAAACGGGACATGGGCGGAAAATATGGGGTGGAATCTCCCTTCAAGCGGCAGGTCATATACAAAATCCACACCAGGGAGCATGTAGGCGTTGCAGCCCTTGGCAGCCACTCCAACCTCGGCGGGCAGGGCCGAAATTTTCTCCGCAGCCTCCTGCGCAGCCGCGTCCCGACCTATAAAATTTTGTTCGTCGTAATTCGAATATAAGTCCGACCCCATGTGCGGCAGCGCGATTCCGTATACCCCCAGGCTTTTCAAGCCGGAGGAAAGCCGCTCCGTGTAGCCCAGCGCCGTGTAGGGGTTTACAAGATACGCTGAAAAACCTTTCCGCGTGTAATGAAAATTCGCCAGGGAATAGTCCGGCTTAAAGCCCACTAAACCCGACAGCAGCGTTACGCCGTCGCGGTTTGTGGAAAAGCCGTCGAGCAATGTATCGTTGTAAACATATTGCGTATCCGCCGCCGCGTACAGGCCGACGCCGGCATCCGCGCAATAGTCGGCCAGACGTTTGAGGCCCTTCTCGCCGCCCAGCTTCGCCTCCGCCCGCGCTGTTGTCTGCGCCGAGGTTCTGACGCCTCCGTCGCGCCAGCCGTTGAATACGACATCCACGGCCTCGGCGGCGGCCGCGTTTTTTATCAGCTCCTCCGCCTGGGCGAACGTAGTCAGGGCTTCCACTGTCTTAACCGGCACGCCTAACGTGAGCTTTTCCCTGTCTACGGCCCCTGTCAGCGCCAGAACCGCCTTGGGCGCTTCCGCCGCCAGACGGGCATCCGTTGCCGGAGGGGCGTCCGTTGCCGGACGGGCTTCCGTCGCCGGACGGGCTTCCGTCGTGTTTTTGCGCAAGATTCCCTCGCGGATATATTTCTCCCGCAGCAAGGCGGCCATGTCCGCGTAGTCTCCCTCGCCTTCCCTTGTAAATAAATAGGAAACCCGCAGGTCCTCAATGACGGAAGCCCGCCCGGCGGCGCGTTTGGGGAACACGCGCAGCACGGCTTCGCCTTGGGCTACCTCGGCGTCCAGGGACATGGTTGTGGAATCCAGCAGCAAAAAGGACGCGCAGGCATAGGGCGCGGAACCGGAAACTCTGGGCGCGTCCGCCTCAATATAGGCCGACGCCGCGCCCGATTCCACGCTGGCTACAAACGCCCGGTCCCCGTCGCTGATACCGAACACCGGCAGGTACAGACGCGGCTTGGCGTTCGTCACGTCCGGCAGCAGGTTGGCGTAGTCGTGGCCGTAAACCCTCTCACGGTAAGGCTCCAACGTACCGGAGAGGGGCGCGTCAAAGCTGATAATCGCGCCCGCCTCGTCAGGCACAAGACACCAGCCGGTTCTTTTCAAGCCCGGCGAGCCAAAATACTTCAGAAGGGTCACGTCGGTCACTTTAAGGCCCGGCGTAGTCTGAATCTCGTCCACAGGCACTTCTGCCGTAAAGGCGCCGTCTCTTAATGTATAAACCACGGATATTTTTATATGCCGCGAGCTTTCCGCCGTCTCTTCGCGGACGCCGGCCGCCTCCTCGTCCGCCGCCAGGTCCTCGGCCCCATAACCCGCGCCGGACAGGATGCCCTCTATCTTCTTGACCTCCAGGCTGGACGGGTTCGCTTTCAGCAGGTACAGCGGCTGTTCCGCCAGTGTGGGGAATGTTTCAAGGTATTGCTGCTTAAGCTCGGTACTCGTGAGTTTGTCAATCTGGATAAGGGTGAACACTCGCTTCATGTAACTAATGTCGGCCGTCTTTTCTATGCCGGCCAGCACTTTCTCAAAACGCTCCGGCGTAAACGCGCGCGGGACTTCGTAGCTGACCGGCGTCTTCCCTAGGACAAAGACAAACTTCACGCCGCCGCCGGACGGGCTTCTGTCGCCTGACGGACTTCCTTCGCCGGACGGGCCTCCGCCGCCGGACGGGCTTCCGTCGCCGGACGGGCCTCCGTCGCCGGACGGGCCTCCGTCTTCAATTTTTTCACAAGTGAATTGCCCGTACTTCACACTGTCGGAATAATTGTTCCAATTCCGCGCCACATTGTTCATGTCGTAAGTGGTCAAATAAATTTGCCCTGAAGCGGCCTCGGCTATCTTCCCCTCATAACGGCCCGCGGGGTTGGAACGCCACAGCGCCGCGGCCGGAGCATCCGCGCGGGTCACGGCAATTTCGGCGGTTTTCTCGTTGTACAGCAGAGTAAGCCCGCTGTCCGAGGCCGCTTCCTTAAATTGCGCCAGTTCCGTGTCGGCGTCCGAAAAACTTAACGATACCTCCTTGCGCCACTCCGGCAAAATATCCGCGTAATCAAACGCGGCGTGGTACCCCGGCTCAGGAGAAACGCATCCTCCGGCCGCCGCGGCCAGCAGTAACCAGACCGCCAGCGCGATATTCCTCCCCGCTTTCACATCCATCACATCCTTAACCGAACCTCGTTGTATATTCCCGCGGCAAATCTATATATTTTATCCAAGACGCTGGCGAAAAGAATCGCTATGAACATCATCAGCAGTATCCCGAAAACGGACAGTACGAAGGACAGCACGGTCCGCCTCACCGTGTACTGATGTATGACCATGCTGCCCGTGAACAGGAGCAGACCACTCCACAGCGTCCCAAGCCCCGACGCGTACTTTATAAACATTTGCTCCTCATAAAGCAGGACATTGCTCAACCCCGTGGCCGCCAGCGTGAAAACAATGTAGGGCGCCAAGGCGTAGCATGCGGCCATAAAAATATATTTCAGACTGCCCTCGCCGTCCAAAACCACGGAAACGCACCAGTTGGCCGCGCACCACAGGGCGAAGGGCACGGCCGCACCCGCCAGATGCCGTATGACATTATACTCGTTGGGGTTGAAGGTGGAAAAAATAAAGCCCGTGTTGTGCGTTTCCAGCAGGAAGGCAAACACCGCCAGCAGCGCTACGGCAGCCGCGGCGGGCGCGCTGCCCTTCCCCTCGTTTTTCATTTCTTCGAAGCCGTATATCGGACGTATCATCACGTAGAATCCATAGCCAAAATTTTCAAGCGCCCTTCGGACGCTAACCCCGCGCGCCTTCATTTATCCGCCTGACGGGCTTCCGCCGCC
>JAISYE010000058.1 GCA_031297485.1 Clostridiales bacterium | reverse complement strand
TTCCCAAAAAAAGCGGCCTAACATACTCAAATTTTTACCTTTGGCCATTTTTACTAATTTAAATGCCAATTTATACAACTTGTATCTTTTACCCCTTTGTTTCTTGCAGTAGACTCAATAATATGAACCTTAAAACAATGTTGGAACCGGCAGCCGCCGCCGAAAGAAGCGCGGACGCGGTAGGCGTGGTCGCGGAATACAACCCCTTCCACAACGGCCACGCGTACCATCTTTCCCGTGCGAAAGAAATTACGGGATGTGAAAACGCCATTGTTATAATGAGCGGGAATTTTACCCAGCGCGGCGAGCCCGCTATAGCGGATAAATCCGCCAGGGCCAGGATGGCCTTGCTAAACGGCGCGGACCTTGTGCTGGAACTGCCTGTGTGGTTTGCCACCGCCAGCGCGGAATATTTCGCCGGCGCGGCGGTAAGGCTGTTACAGGCCACCGGTATCACGCGTTCTATCTGCTTCGGCGCCGAGACGGCCGAGCCGGAGAGTTTGCGGCGCGCGGCGCGCCTCATGGCGGAGGAGCCACGGGATTTTAAGGCTTATTTGCGCACGGGTCTCGCAAGCGGCGCCACCTATGCCCGGGCGTACGCGGAAGCGCTGCGCGCCTGCGGATGCCCTGAATTCCGCAAGCCTAACGACATACTGGCGCTGGAATACGTTAAGGCCATTGAAAAACTGGGCGGCACGCTGACGCCATATGTGGTGAAACGCACGTCCGACTACTGGGACAGGTTCCGGCACGGGGCGGACACCTCCAAGGGAACGTGGTCCGCCTCCGCCGCACGGTCCGCTTTACGCGCCGGAGAGTTTGAGGCTTTGAAAAAAATTATACCCGGGACCTGTTCCGGCCAAAGCGCGTTTGAAATTCTTATGGCGGATACCAACAACGGGACCTGTTTAGCGGAGCTTAACCGGCTAAGCGAAATATTTAAATATATCCTGCTGATGCGCGGCAGGGAATGGGCAAAGGGCATTATGGACATAGGCGAGGGTCTGGAAAACAGACTGCTGCGCAGTGCCGGCCAAGCGTCAGCGCTGGAGGACATTATCACGGCGGCGGGCACCAGGCGCTATACGCGGACGCGCATCACCCGGGCGGCGCTGCACTTAATTTTGGAAATGACCCGGGCGGAATTTGAGGGCTTTACAAGTCAAGGCGGGCCGAAATACCTGCGTGTGCTGGGGTTTAGGACAGACAAGGCGCCGCTGCTGCGTGAAATTGAACGCCGGGGCGAGCTTCCGCTTATTACGAATTTAAAGGCGGCGGCGCGTATATTGGACGCGGACGCTATGAGGATGCTGCAAAAGGAAATTGTTTCGGCGGACATCTACAGGCTTACGCGCGGGGAGTTAAACTGGGCGAGCGAAATCGTAAGGGAAATTGTCAAAGTGTGACTTGGGCGAACGCTGTTCGCCCCTTCAGTAAGGGGATGCTGTGCCATGCTGAATATGGAAGAAGCCGAAAAAGTGCTGGAACAGGCGGCCGCGGAACTGCCACCCGAATTTTATAGGGATTTGAACGGTGGTATTTCATTGCTGCCTGGGATAAAACCGCACCCGAGAAGCGTAAATAACGACTTATACATTCTCGGCGAGTATCACAACGAACCTCTGGGGCTTGGCAGGTATATCGTGATCTATTTCGGCTCCTTTAAAAGGATTTATGCCGGCCAGCCTCGCGATGTATGGGAACAAAAACTCGGCGAAGTGCTGCGGCACGAGTTTACGCACCACTTGGAATCTTTGGCGGGCGAAAGAGGGCTTGATGCCCGAGACGAACAGGAAATAGCCGCGTATCTGGCTGAAAATTGCAAATCGCCAATTCCTTCTTAATCCGCGGGTATATGTTCTTCGCGGGCCGCGGACATCTCCAGCATTGGCGCGAACTTAAGGCTTGGGGAAGGTCAAAACCCTAAAACCTTGGGGCTCTGCCCCAAACCCCGCTGGGGATTTCATCCCCGATAGTCGAGCTTGTTCGACGCAGACCTCTTCTCAAGTGCGGCGAGTACAGCGCTTTTGATGCAAGTACAGCCTTTTTAAGAAAGGGATTGTTTATTTTTTTCTTAAGTTCGCGCTTATGGGACATCTCCAGCGGCCCGCGCCGGCGCCCGGCTTTTATTGGCGCTCCCGTAAATAGCGCTCTGCCAGGGATTCCGGCGATTCTTCGCTCTCCTGCAAATATCTGATGAAAGTCTCATCAAAACCGCTTAAAGTTGATATAGTGCCCACGGGCATGCCGAATTGTATCAAATTCCTTACCAAATCAATTCGGCCTACTGTTCGGCCTACTGTTCGGCCTTCTGTTCGGCCTTCTGTTCGGCCTTCTTCTATACCGTCCTGTCTGCCTTCCCATTTCGCAGTCTCGACAAGGTCCTTAATTTCTACAGTTTGCGCTAACAATTGTCTTTCCTCCTTTTTCAAATTTGCGTAAACAATCATGTCCTTGGCTCTTTTAATATACTCCGGAGCGGCGACGCCAACTTCTCCTGTGCTAAAAAAAGTCTTCCAATGTTTCAGATTCTTTGACAAGCCATCCGAAACAGGTTTATCGTACTCAAAAAAGCCCAGTTTCATTAATTGAGGGTCGCCGAACTTATTGTTCCGCTCGTCTATCAGCTCAAAAATCCGGTGCGGTTCGCCGTCCGCGAACATCTGAAAGCCAAGAATATTCATGGAATAAGTAGGTATCAACGCGCCGTATCTTGCCGTCATTAAGGCTCCGCCGCGCTCCCGCTCGTTTTTTTGGCACTCTCTGCTCTGACTCCAGGCCCTCTGTGTACAAATCCGCGTAACGGGTGCAGAAATAATACAGCGCTCGCTTCGCGTACACCTTGCTCATCAGGACTTGCATATCCGTCAGTATCTGATACGCTTCCTGCGCTATGCATCTGAAATCAACCTCTGTCTTAAACATCTTGCCTTCGCCCAACAGCTTTCTGTAATATCCTATGTCATATGTCGTCAAAGACTCAATGTACGTTACCTCAAGCCCAAAAAAGTCAGACACAAACCCCGCCGCTATGTCGCCGCTTCCTGGGCTGGTAAATATCTTCCTGAAAAGCAGGTCATTTGTTGGCAAAATTATCGCAGTGCGCTTTAGGCCATGAGTTGGCGGTATAATAATTTTTGACGCGTCAAATTTATCCACCGGTTCCCCCGTTGGCTTGAAGCCGGAATTTTTGTCATTATCGGATGAACTCATACTTTATCATTCGCCTTCTTAAATAATGATTCTACGGCAAAACACATTTTTTGTATATAATTATACATTCCAATGGCATAAACCTTCATAATTATTCATATCCATTCGTGGTTTTGTTGTTTAGTCACGTGTATTAAAACCACGAATGAACACAAAAACACAAAGTTTAAAATATTCACGCAAATGAATAAATACTATTTTTTGCAACAGAGTCAAATAATGTTGTGCCTATGCGTGTTAGAAAATTCCTTAAAGCGCGAAATCTCGAATGAAACCGCTTTTATTTCGCGCTCTAAGGAATTTTCAAATACACCTTAGGTTAATACTACATATTTCACCGGTCCGTGTCAATCCAAAGGTTCAAAACATGAAAAAGGTCTGACGCCAGCCGGATTCTATTCACGCGCGTCAGACCTTGTACACTTATCATCCATCTATAATTTTTGTCCCTGTTTTACCGGCCAGGCCGTCCAAGGCGCGTTCAAGGGAAGTGATAAGAACGGACCGCCCTTGTTTTGAGCGGACGAATTGTGCCGCCGCCTGGACTTTGGGCAGCATGCTGCCCTTCGCGAAGTGGCCCTGCGCAATATAGCCGTCGGCCTCGCCGGCGGTCATTTCCGAAATCCAGCGCTGGTCCGGCTTCCCGAAGTTTATCGCTACTTTTTCCACAGCAGTCAATATGACTAACAGGTCCGCGTCAATAATTTCCGCAAGTTTCCCGCCCGCGAAGTCCTTGTCAATAACAGCGGGAGCAGCCTCAAGGCCTCCGTTCTTGCGCACAACGGGAATGCCGCCGCCGCCGCAGGCGATGACCACATGGCCGCCGGCCATTAAAGAGGCGATTACGTCTTTTTCTACAACATCCACCGGCTTAGGGCTGGCCACTACTTGACGGAATCCCCTGCCCGAGTCCTCACGCATGATAACGCCTGGCCTGCGCCTGGCTATGGCCGCAGCCTCAGACTCGGTATAACTCGGCCCGATGGGCTTTGTAGGTTCCTTAAAAGACGTGTCGTTCCCGTCAACAACCACTTGGGTGATAACCGTGGCGACAGACTTGTTTATGCCCCGCCTGCGCAGCTCGCCGCACAAACAGCGCTGTATGTCGAAGCCTATCCATCCCTGGCTCATGGCCACGCTTACGTCAAGGGGCATGGGCTCTACCGACGGCTCTGCCTTGCTTGCCGCTTCAAAGGCCAGGCTGATATTGCCCACCTGCGGCCCGTTGCCGTGCACAATCACCAGGTCGCTGCCTTCCGCTATTAAGCCGGCGATAGCTTTAACCGTGCCCTCCACAGCGGCCTGCTGTTCCGCAAGGCTGCCGCCAAGCGCGTTGCCCCCAAGGGCCAAAACCATTCTTTTTTTCATATTAACTCCTATTATAATATAATTAAAGAGGGAAAAACCCATCGGCGCGAACTTAAGGAATGAGTAAGGCCAAAACCCTAAAACCTTGGGGCTCTGCCCTAAACCCCGCTGAGGATTTCATCCCCAAGACCCCTTCTTAAGAGCGGCGAGTGCAGCTTTTGATGCAGGTGCGGCCTTTTAAGGATAGTCGAGCTTACTCGACGTAAAAGGGATTGTTTATTTTTTTCCTTAAGTTCGTGCCTATGAGGGGAAAACCTCTCCCTTTGTAGATTTTCTTAAACGCCGCCGCGCTACGAAAGTTTGGGACCGGAGTTTCCGGCTTGTATCCGCCTGTAAACCCTGTCCGCGGAAAGGGGCAGGTCGAAGAACTGTACCCCAACGGCGTTCGCCAGCGCGTTAGCCATCACGCTTGTGACCGATATAAGGGGATGCTCGCCGCAGCCCCGCGCGCCGTAAGGTCCGTCCAATTGGGGCGTTTCAACGGCGTCTACCATCATCTTCTTGGGCATGTCTTTAAACGTGGGAATTTTATAATCGGTAAAGTTGCGCGTTAGCAGCCTGCCGCTGGCGTCATGGCTGACATATTCGCTTTTCGCGCACCCTAAGCCTTGAAGCACGCCGCCGACTATCTGCCCGCGCATAAGCTCCTCGTTCATAACCTGCCCCACGTCTATACAGGACGCAAACTGCAGCACCTCTATATCGCCTGTTTCCGTGTCGACCTCAATTTCAGCCGCGTGAGCGCCGTAGGTCCAGTCCAGCGCGGCCTTGCCCTGGCCGGTTTCCGGGTCCAGGTTGGTCAGCCCCTGGGCAATGGCCTTGCCGCGCCCTATAAGCGGCCCGCCCACAGCGTTACCGTTTTCATAGACATAACCTATGGCTATTTTATTAAATCCCACACGATACTGCGGATTTTGCATAACATAGACGTCGCCCTCGCCAAAGGCTATTTCATGCTTCGACGCCCTAAGCACCACCGCGGCCATCTCCAATATCTGCTCTTTCAAGTCGTCGCAGGCGTCCGCCACAGCCATCCCGCAAATAACCGTCATGCGGCTCGCCACAGTCTGCCAGTCGTATGGGGAAATGGGCGTGGAAACGCTTTTGTTTATGCTTATCTTCTCAATAGGCAGGTTAAGCCTTTCAGCGGCGATCTGCTGCAACACTGTGTAGGTCCCCTGACCATAGTCAACGCCGCTTACGGAAATGCGCACTGTTCCGTCCTCGTTCATCTGCACTAAGGCGCTGGAAGCGGCCCAGGTCGGCATGGCCGGCGCTTTTTGCAGCACAGCCGCAGCCTTCCCACGGTATTTGCCCGTGCGCTTCATTTCAGCCTTCTCCGCGTCTGTATAGTGATTATGCAGCCCTATCATTTCAGCCACACGTTTCAGGCACTTGTCGGGCCTGCCGGTGTTTTCCGTTATAAGTTCGCCGGTTACGGTCCTGCTGCCAGGGTACAGAAGGTTCTTAAGCCTGAACTCCGTGGGGTCCATCCCCAGTTTAGCCGCCATTAAGTCGCGCTGGCGCTCCACCGCGAAGAATACCTCGGGATGGCCGAATCCTCTGTAAGCCGTGCCGAACACATGGTTCGTATAAACGGTAAGTGAATCTATTTTAATATTTTCAATTTCATAAGGCCCACAGCCGCTTGTGGCTGAGGCGCGGCCTATGTTGACGCCATAATCCGCGTAAGCGCCCGCGTCCCACAAAAGTTCCACTTCCTCGGCGAGTATGCGCCCCTCCGCGGAACAGCCCGTTTTAATGCGGGCGAACAATCCCTGGCGGCAGGGAAGCGTGGAACATTCCTCCTCGCGAGTGGGCACCAGTTTGACCGGCCTGCCGCCCGCCGCTTTGCTTAACAGGCCCACCAGCGGCTCCAGGTGGATGCCGGCCTTTGCACCGAACCCGCCGCCTACGTACAGAATATTCACCTCAATGTTATTGCGCGGTACCCCGAAGGCAATGGAGAATAGGTCCCGCACTGAAAACGGCGACTGGCCGCTGCACCATATCTTAATGTTGTCCCCTGCTCCCCACTGGACAATGGTAACGTGGGTCTCCAGCGGGATATGGAATATCTGCGACTGTGTAAAGGTATTCTCCAATATAACGTCCGATTTGGCGAAACCTTCCTCCACATTGCCGCGGCGCAGTTTCATATGGTTGGCCACGTTTGTACCAGCCTTGGGAAAGAACACGCCCACAGTATGGGAATAGGAACCCAGGTCAGGGTGAATAAGGGGCGCGTCAGGCTTAACGGCTTCCCGCACGTCCTGAATAATGGGCAGAGGCTCGTATTCCACCTTGATAAGCTCTATCGCCCGCTCCGCTGTCTCCAGGTCGTCCGCGGCCACGGCGGCCACCACTTCCCCGTGATAGCGCACCTTATCCATCGCTATTACGCTTCTGTCCTGCATGTATATACCCAGCTTGGCAAAGCCGTGGCGTCCGTCTATTACCGCGCGCACGCCCGGCAGTTTCTCCGCTTCGGACGTGTCTACCTTTAATATTTTGGCGTGGGCATATTCGCTTGTTTTCATTTTAGCGTACAGCATGCCGCTCATCTTCAGGTCGCCGGTGTAGGACGCCTGGCCTGTTACCTTCTCGACTCCGTCATGCCTCTTGACCGGCTTGCCAATATACTTATACTCACTCATTGACCTCACCTCCGGCAGCTGACAAAACAGCGGCTATAATCGGCTCGTAGCCCGTACAGCGGCATAAATTGCCCTCCAGGGCCTCGCAGATATCCTCCCGTGTAGGGCTGGGGTTTTTGTCAAGCAGCGCCCGGGCGCTCATTATCATGCCCGGCGTGCAGAAGCCGCATTGTAAGGCGTTATGTTCAATAAACGCCTTTTGCAGGTCCGAAAGCCCGCCGTTTACGGTCTCACCTTCAATAGTACGGACCTCCGAGTCCTGGCATTCCAGGGCCAATACCATGCAGCTGTTGACGGGCCTGCCGTTCAGAATAACCGTGCAGGCGCCGCATTCCCCGGCCCCGCAGCCTTCCTTTGTACCGGTAAGGCCAAGGTCCTCCCTGAGCAGCGTGAGCAGTGTGGCGTTTTCCGAACAGAGCGTGTCGTAAGCCTGTCCGTTCACCTTTAAGCGTATCCGTTGCCGGTTCATTGAGCAGCCTCCTCTACAGCGAGCGGGCGGGAGCATGAGGACAACGCGTCCAGTATCCTTCCCGCGAACAGGCGCGTCATTGCCAGGCGGTATTCCTTACTGGCGCGGATATCTGTTATAGGCTTCGCCTCGGCCGCGACGGTCTCCACTATTTCGGCCTTTCTCTCCAACAGTTCCGCTTCCGGTATCCGCCCGAAATCCACCAGCACCGGTGTGGGACCCACAGCCCCAAGGGCAAAGCGCAGGCCGCCGTCATAGAAACCCGCCACGCCCACCTGGGCCAAGTCGTGGCCGCGGATACGGCGTTTTTTCAGATACACGCCTCCGCCCTGAATTTTGGGGAACACAACGCGCAGAACAATTTCGTCCCTGGCAAGGACATGTTTCTTAACACCCAAGAAAAAATCTTTAAGAGGTATTTCACGTTCACCTCGTGGCGAGGCAGCCACAACCGACGCGCCGAGAACCAGTGACGCGGGTATCATGTCGCCGCCAGGCGAGGCGTTGCACAAATTACCGGCCAAGGTGGCCCTGTTGCGGAGCAGGGAGTTGGCCAGCGTGACGGCGGCCTGCTTAAGAATACCGTAAGGGCCTTCTGTTTCATGCGCTTCGAGTATTTGCGCGCAGGTTACCGCGCCGCCTATTTCCAGGGCGCCGTCTTTAAAGCCAAAAACCGAAAGCTCCGGTATCTTTTTAACGTCCATAACAGCGCCGCATTTAACCGCGCCCTGGCGCATAAGGACAATCAAATCCGTTCCGCCTGCCAGGAAACGAACGTCTTCGTTTTCCTTCAAGGCGCTCCAGGCCTCACTCAATGATGAGGGCTGCAAGAAAGCTGGCATTTTCAACACCTTCTTTCATTACGGGAGCTGTCAAAAAGCCGCCTGCCCCGCGTAGTACGCGTGTGAACGCAGTCCGCCCGCAACATAGCGACTTGCCCGTTGGTCGTTTGACAGCTCCAAGCCAACCTTTTTCAAGTATCAGCACTCGTCAAAGGCAACAACGCGGCAGATGCAGCTTTCGCCGCCCACGAAGCGCCAGGGGAAACAGCCGATAACCATTCTTTTGTTAAGTACTTCCTCCACCTGACCGCCGATATTTTCCACATGTATTATATTGCGTGAAAACAAGGGGATATGCATAACCTGATAATCTTCCGGCGGCATAAGTTCGTCGTAGCCCTTGCCGTATTTTCCCTGCAGGTATTTTTCGCACTCGGCGGCTTCACGGGGCTGCCAGTCGCGGATTTTGGTGTTCATGGGATGGTCGGCGCTGCCCGCGTCCACGCCAATCCATTTAATCTTCTTTTGAATAAGCCAGTCGGAAAACTCCCGCAGAGGGCCGGGGTGCTTTACCATATAGCGCACCTCGTCGGCTTCGGGCTGGTCCCAGGAATACTTCTTATAACCGGTGTAAATAATTATAATGTCGCCTTCCTTGACCTCCACACGGTCTTCTATATCCTTGGACGTATAAATGCCGTAGTCCTCGCATATATCGGAAATATCCACTATAACGCCTTCCGCGCACAAAAAGGGAAGCGGTAGGCTGGCGATGTCGCCCCCGTGGGTGCAGAAATGCAGCGGCCCGTCAAGGTGCGTGCCCACATGGTTGGAGTGGGTCAAAATCTGCCCGTTTGCGCCATTGGGCGACAAGCGCTTGAAAAACTTTATCTGCAGCGGCTCGTAGGTCGGCCACGGCGGCGTAAGGTGGCCTATCGGCTGCGTCAGGTCGTACATCTTTATGTTACCCCAATTACTTATCACAGAAACTCCTCCTGTTCTTTAACTAACAATAAATAAAAGGTCAAAACCTTAAGACCTTGGGCGCTGCCCCATAGTCGCGACTT
>JAISYE010000057.1 GCA_031297485.1 Clostridiales bacterium | reverse complement strand
ACACAATCAGGGCGTCAATGTTTACAGAGCGCAAAAATCTCAGATACACGTCCAAATTGTCAAAATCTCTGTCCCGCGCAAAGGCGTTTACCGCGCAATAAGTCTTTACCCCTCGCGCGCGGGCGTATTCAACAGCTTCGGCCAGCCCGCTTCCGCTTGGGCCGGAGCCTCCGGCGGGACCGGAGCCTCCGGTAAAATTTTTCGCCTTGGCGCGCAAAGTTAAAGCGCTGCCTCCCAGATAAACCGCGTCCGCTCCATAGGCCACGGCAAATTTTAGTTTTTCAAAATCGCCCGCCGGAGCCACAAGTTCAGGTTTTCGCATATTGTCTCCTAGAACGTGTTTAAAAACTGGATTTCAGCGCGAAATCGCGGCAATTTCACCCGAAATTTCGCGCTTTAAGGAATTTTCAAACACATCTTAATAGTTCTGATTATACTCAATTTTCGCGTTGACGAACTCGTCGTAGTCCGAGGTAAAGACATGCTCACCCGCTTCCACGTCCTTGACGACAAAGTACAGCAAGTCCGTATCCTCAGGATACAGCGCGGCCTCTATACATGCCCAGCCCGGGTTGCATATAGGCCCCACGGGAAGCCCGGCGTTAATATACGTATTATAAGGCGACTCTACCTGCAGGTCCGCTTCTGTAATCCGGTCACGCCGGATGTTAAGCACATACAGCACTGTGGAGCACATTTGCAGGCTCATGTCTATATCAAGCCGGTTGTATATTACGGAAGACGCTTTCGCCCGTTCCTGCGGCAAGCGTACCTCCTTCTCAATTATGGACGCTATCTTTACAATATCGTCCAACCGCATCCCCAAGTCGTTTACTCTGGCGATTACGTCACTGTTGCATATTTCCTCAAACCGGTCCAGCATCTTATAAATTATTTCCCTAGCCGTGGCGTTTTCGGAAATATAATAAGTATCAGGGAACAAGTAGCCTTCCAGACGGTTTTCCCGTACCGGCAGGGCATTTAAAAACTCGTAGTCAAACTCGCCGTTCTCGCACTCGTTTAAAAATTCCGCCGCCGTAACTATGCCGCTGCTTTCCAAATATTCCGCCATGTTCGCTAGGCTTAAGCCCTCGGCAAAGGTGACAAGCACCTCGCCTTCATGGTCCGCGCTGGCGCGCAGGGCCGCGTTAAGCTCGTTATTGTTCATCAGTGTGTTTACCGTATAGGTTCCGCCTTTGAAATTATCGTCCGTTCCCTTTAACACGCTCTCCATTTTATAAAGAAACGCGTTGGGAATTACTTTTTTCTCCTGCAGCAGCGCGGAGACCTGGTCTATTGTCGCGTTGTCCGGTATGGTTATCTCTATCGGCTCCTCGGTCCCAAGCGCCGTCAGTTCTTTGGAAAACTGCCGCCCAATATCAAAGGCCCGCAGGGTAAAATTATACACGCATACCACTGTCGCCGCCACAAACATAAAATTAAACACAAGGCTTAACATCATCTTTAGGATTAATAATACTTTCGATTCGTTCTCCATAGCCACAGCCTCCTATGTTTGTATTGTATTTTATTATAAAAATTTTTTCAACTGGTGTGTGTTGAAAATTCATGGGAGTACGAAATCTCGAATGAAACCGCCGTGATTCCGCGGTGAAATACAGTTTCGAATATATCCCGGCGTGACCTTTTCCAGCCGTCATTGGTTTGCGCAAGTCCGCTCCGCATTGTATCATGTAGGGCGGGCTGTGTTCCATAAGCGCGAACTTAAGAAAAAGCAACCACTCCCTTTTCTTAAAAAGACTGTACCTACATCAAAAAGCGCCGCGCTTGCCGCGCTTGAAGAAGGGACCCGCGTCGAGCAAGCTGGGCTATCGGGGATGAAATCCCCGGCGGGGTTTGGGTCCAACGAACAAACCATAGACCCCTAACGATGAACTGTCCGTTGGTCTTAAGCTTTTGACCTTCCCCATCCCTTAAGTTCGCGCCAATGGAGCTGTGTTCGCCCACATCTATAAGATTAAGAAAGGAAACAGCCAATGGATATTCTGGAAACATTAACATCAGAGTTTAATCTCAAAAGATTCCAGGTAGATAACACCGTCAAACTTATTGACGACGGCAACACCATTCCGTTTATCGCCCGTTACCGGAAGGAACTGACCGGCTCGCTGGACGACCAGGTGCTGCGCTCGCTCCAGGAGCGCCTGACCTACCTGCGGGGCTTAAACGACAAGCGCGAGCAGGTGCGCGCCAGTATCGCCGGCGCGGAAAAACTCACGGATGAAATTTCGCGCCAATTAGACGCGGCGTCCACACTGGCGGAAATAGAGGACATCTACCGTCCGTTCAGGCCCAAGCGCCGCACCAGGGCCACAGTCGCCCGAGAGCGCGGGCTGGAGCCGCTGGCCTACACCCTGCTGGCCCAGGCGGCGTCCGAGCCGCCCCTTGCGCTGGCCCGTGAGTATGTAAACGCGGAACTTGAGGTAAACACGCCGGAGGAAGCCCTGAAAGGCGCAATGGACATACTGGCGGAAATCTTTTCCGACGACGCGAATTACCGCGCCATAGCGCGCGAGGAATCCACACGGGACGGGGTGCTGGTTTCCAAGGCCTCGGACCCGAAAAAGGAAAGCGTGTACACAATGTACTACGACTTTCAGGAGCCGATTAAAAAAATAGCCGGACACAGAGTATTGGCAATAAACCGGGGCGAAACCGAGGAATTTTTAAACGTCAGGGTAGAAACTCCGGACGAACGGATAATCGCGCGGCTGTGCCAGATAATAGTCAAGAACAACCCCGCTACGGAAGAGGTTATACGTGAAGCCGCAGAGGACAGTTACCGGCGGCTTATCGCGCCGAGCATGGAACGCGAGCTGCGCAGCGCGCTGACAGAACGCGCGGAGGAAGGCGCGTTGAAAATTTTTTCGGAAAATTTGCGGCAGCTGCTGCTTCAGCCGCCCATAAAGGACAAGGTGGTGCTTGCCCTTGACCCGGGCTACAGAACCGGCTGCAAGGTCGCGGTAATAGACGGCACCGGCCGGGCACTGGATACGGATGTAATTTACGCTACGCCTCCTCAGAATAGAATAGAGGAATCCAAGGCGAAACTGGCGAAGTTTATCGCGAAACACAATGTGGATGTTATAGCCATAGGCAACGGCACGGCCTCCCGCGAAACCGAAGCCTTTGTGGCCGGGCTTTTTGCCGAGCTTAACAGACCCCTGGCCTATGTAATAGTGAACGAGGCCGGCGCGTCGGTGTATTCGGCCTCCAAACTGGGCGCGGAGGAGTTCCCTGAATACGACGTGTCCCTGCGCAGCGCCATTTCCATAGGCCGGAGGCTGCAAGACCCCCTGGCCGAGCTTGTCAAGATCGACCCCAAGAGCATCGGCGTGGGGCAGTATCAGCACGACATGAATCAGAAGCGGCTGGGCGAAACCCTGGGCGGCGTGGTGGAGGGCTGCGTAAACAGCGTGGGCGTGAACCTTAACACAGCCTCCCCCTCCCTGCTGTCCTATGTGGCTGGTATTACATCCGCCACGGCGAAAAATATTCTCGCCTACAGGGAGCAGAACGGCGCGTTTAAAAGCCGGGCGGAACTGCTGAATGTGAAGAAACTGGGGCCGAAAGCCTACGAACAGTGCGCCGGGTTTTTGCGCATACCCGACGGCGCCAACGCCCTTGACAACACGGGGGTGCATCCCGAGTCATACGCTGTGTCGGAGAAGCTGCTGAAGCTGCTGGGCCTGTCCTTGGAAGACGTGCGGGCTAAAAAGGCGCGCGGCATTTCAAAAATGACGGCGAAATTGGACGCTACCGCCGCGGAACTGGGAGTGGGCGCACCGACCCTGGCGGATATAATAAAGGAATTGGAAAAGCCCGGACGTGACCCCCGTGAGGATTTGCCGCCCCCGATTCTGCGCGGCGACGTGCTTTCCATTGAAAATTTATACGAAGGCATGGTCTTAAGCGGCACAGTGAGGAATATTACGGACTTCGGCGCCTTTGTGGACATTGGCGTACATCAGGACGGACTTGTGCATATTTCTCAAATGTCCGACCGGTATATCAAGCATCCCCTGGAAGCCGTCCGTGTGGGAGAAATTATCAAGGTGAAGGTTCTGGGGGTGAATAAAAATAAGATTTCGCTGTCTATGAAAATCTAAAAATTTCTACCTGCGCAATTGCCTTTGAACCCTGCAATGCGGACGGGTTTCTGAGTACCGAATTTTTGCCCGCCTAAAATGAAATTCACTATTTGGGCCATTTTCAGTAAAAACCTATTGCGCAGGTCGAAAAATTTGGCTTTACAATTACAGCGTTGTATGGTATAGTCCGCATTACACAAACAGTGTATACGGGAGGCGCACACATGTCTGGCGAGTGTTCCACGTTCTATTTGGTTGACGCGGCAGTACTGCCTGAAATTTTCAGCAAAGTCGTAACCGCGAAGCAGTTAATCGAGACCGGCGCGTGCGATTCGGTGCAGGCGGCAGCCGACATGGCAGGCATAAGCCGCAGCGCGTTTTATAAATACCGTGACGCGGTGTTTAAATACAACGAGCAGCGGGCAGACGGCACGACCACATTCGCCATGGACCTGGATAACACGCCGGGCCTGCTCTCGGACGCGCTTAACATAATCGCGGCGTGCAGCGCGAATATCCTGACCATTAACCAGACCATACCGCTGCGCGGCGTCGCCAACGTCACAATGACGCTGGAATATAACGGGCGGTTTCCAGAGGATATCTTTGAGAGACTGAAAAAACTCCCCGGCTTGCATGGGATAAAAATCCTCGCGCAAACTTAAGGCGGACGCGGTTGGTACCTGAAAGCGCTTAGCTTGCGCCGGATACTACGGCACCAGAGAAACCCCGTGGCGCGAACTTAAGGAAAAAATAAACAATCCCTTTTGCTGAAAGCGGGCAAACCAACGGACAATTCACCGTTAGATTGTGTTTGAAAACTCCTTAAAATGCAAAATTTCAAGTGAAAACGCTCCAATTTTGCGCTGGAATCTAGTTTTCAAACAGGCCCTAGTGGTGTATCCAGCAATATTTTAAAGGAGAAATAAATGTTTTTGGCCGATAGTTTTAACCGCAAATACCGCGGGGCCGCGGGCGAACCTAACGGTGATTTGTCCGTTGGTCCATCCCTACTATGATTTATAAACGGATACACCACTAGGTTCGCCCCTACAGAAAAGCGCTGCGTCGAGCAAGCTCGACTATCGGGGGCGAAGCCCCATAAGCGCGAACTTAAGAAAAAACACCCAATCCCTTTAGGGAAAAGGCTGTACCCGCATTAAAAAGCGTGCGTCGAGCAAGCTCGACTATCGGGGGCGAAGTCCCCAGCGGGGTTTGGGGCAGAGCCCCAAGGTCTTAGGGTCTTAATCTTTTGACCTTCCCCAATCCTTAAGTTAGCACGTATGCGGATTTTGAGGGTCTTTCAAAATTTAGGCGGCAGGGGCGCATGAATCTTGCAATAATAGTCGAGCCTGCTCGACGCTTTGCTGCCATCCTGTTGTTATTAAAGTTGTTGTTAACTAGGTAAGTTGTCGTCCGGACCTCGCCCTGGACGTGGATTCTTAACGGTGAAGCCGCCGTTATAGTCGAAAGCGAAACCTTTTGACATTCATAAATGTCGAATAAGCACGACTGTTAGTCATTTGGATTCCCACCCAAATGTGGATTGAAACGATTGGAGAGAACGCGAAATGGCAGAAATAGCAATATTGGGATACGGCACGGTCGGCTCGGGCGTGGCCGAGGTGCTGGATAAAAACCGGCTCAGCATTGACAAGAAAGCCGCGCAGCCAATACGCATAAAGTATATTCTGGATAAACGCGCCTTTCCCGGAGACCCGCGGGCGCGCCTGCTGACCCGGGAGTACACGCGCATATTAAACGACGACGACATTTCCGTAGTGGTCGAATGCATGGGCGGCGCGGAGCCGGCGTATACCTATCTTAAGCAGGCGCTGCTGCGGGGTAAGTCTGTCGTCACATCCAATAAGGAACTTGTGGCCAAGCACGGCGCCGAGCTTTTATCCATCGCGCGTGAAAAAAATATAAATTTTCTGTTTGAAGCCAGCGTGGGCGGCGGTATCCCCATAATCCGGCCCCTTAACCTGTCACTTACGTCGGACGAAATAACCGACCTGGCCGGCATTTTAAACGGAACAACTAACTATATCCTCACGGAAATGACCAGGGAGTCCCTTGCCACCGGCGCCGCCAGCTTCGACGAAATACTGGCCGCAGCCCAACGGCAGGGCTACGCGGAACAAAACCCAGCCGACGACATAGAGGGCCGTGACGCGGCTCGCAAACTGGCTATTCTGCTGTCCCTGGCCACAGGCCGTCAGATAGATTTTGAGTCTATAAGCACAGAGGGTATTTCCCGCATAGAATGCGCGGATATTTTGGCCGCCGACAAACTGGGCTATTGCGTAAAATTGCTGGCCGCAGCCAAAATAAACCACGAGAAAAACGAGGTCGCCGCGCGCGTATCGCCTGTACTGGTGCCGAAAGCCCATCCCCTCGCCATGGTAAACGATGTGTTTAACGCCATATTTGTAAAAGGCGAAATAATTGACGAGCTTATGTTCTACGGCCGGGGCGCGGGCAAGCTGCCAACCGCGGGCGCGGTTGTGGCCGACGTTGTGGACGCTGTCAAGCACTTGCGCTACAATATAATCCACTTTTGGTCCAACGATCCTGTTAACGTGGCGCCCGCGGACGCCTACCCCGCCAGAAGAATGTTCCGCGCGCGGGGCCGCCGTGAGCTTATTGCCAGCCGCATAAACACAGAGGCTTTTGTCAGCGGGGCCGCGCCCGGCGAGCTGGCCTTTATCGCGGGGCCTCTTACGGACGCGGATGCCCTGGCCCTGGGCAAGGAACTTGTAAAGAGCGACACCGGATGTTCCGGACCCACCGGATGTTCCGGACCCAATTGTGTTAATATATTGTCTCAAATACGGATTTTTGAATAAATCGCGCTGTTTTGGAGGAAAGATTATGCTTATTGTTCAAAAATATGGCGGAAGTTCTGTCGCCGGCGCCGCCAGGATGTCGAACGCGGCCCAGAGGGTGGCGGAAACCCGGCGGACCGGCTGCGGCCTGGTTGTGGTTTTATCGGCGCAGGGCGACACAACAGACGACCTTATAGCAAAGGCGCTCGAAATTAACCCCAAGCCGCCCAAGCGGGAGCTGGATATGCTGCTCTCCACAGGGGAGCAGCAGTCGGTGGCGCTGATGTCAATGGCGGTGCACAGACTTGGCTTTAACGCCATATCGCTGAACGCCATGCAGGTTGGCATGACCAGCTCGTCAACCTACGGCAACGCGCGGATAAAACACATAAACACCGAGCGTATAAACGCGGAGCTGGAGCGCAACAACATTGTATTTGTCACCGGGTTCCAGGGCGTAAACCGCAGCAACGACATTACGACCCTTGGCAGAGGCGGTTCGGACACCACGGCCGTGGCGCTGGCCGCGGCGTTAAACGCGGACCTTTGTGAAATTTACACTGATGTGGACGGGATATTTACGGCGGACCCCCGTATTGTGCCTACCGCGCGCAAGATAAACGCCATAAGCTACGACGAAATGCTGGAACTGGCTTCCCTTGGCGCGAAGGTCCTGCATAACCGCTCGGTAGAGCTGGCGAAGAAGTATAACGTCAATCTTGTTGTGCGTTCCAGCCTTACGCGCAACGAAGGCACGCTAATCAAGGAGGAAGTAAAATTGGAAAAGACGCTTGTCAGCGGTTTGGCGCTGGATAAGGATGTCGCGAGGATATCCGTGGTGGGCATAAAGGACGAGCCAGGCATGGCGTTCAAACTGTTTTCGATTTTGGCCAACGAGAAAATCTGCGTGGATATAATTCTGCAGTCCATAGGCCGCCAGAACACAAAGGACATTACTTTCACTGTGGAGCGCTCGCTCTTGGACGACACGATTAAAATTATCGAGCGCAACAAGGATATTTTACTGTACGACCACCTGAGTTTCGGCGACCAGATAGCCAAACTCTCCGTGGTGGGCGCCGGCATGCTCAACAACCCGGGGGTGGCCTCCATTATGTTTGAGGCCCTGTTCGACGCCGGGGTCAACATCCATATGATTTCAACCTCGGAAATAAAAATTTCCGTGCTGATTGACGAACGCAGCGCGGACAAGGCCATCAACTATGTACATGACAAATTCGCGGATTACTTTAACGCCTGAACCCTTGGGGGAACCTGCCGTTTCCCCAAGGGTTTTTTTGCTTTTGGACAAACGCGGCTGTGATTACGCCTCGAAACTGGCACATTCCGTATCGGCGCAGGTCCGCGCCGACATATTCGTACTGCCGACCATGATGTCGCTAAGCGCGCAGTGGGTCGCTTTATCGTTGTACTTGCAGGAGTTTACGTTGCAATTTATGCTCTGTCCGCTCATGCTTGTTCCTCCTTACTTTATTTTTTTGCAATAAAAGTATTTGCCGCAATTTAATTTTTATACCGCCCATTATTATACAAGAACGCGATTTTGTACTTGTACATTCTGTATTTCATTGTTATATTACATATAGTATCATTAAATTCAATATTAGGACGTGCTTGAAAATTGGATTCCAGCGCGAAGCGTCGAGCAAGCTCGACTATCATTGCGGCGGTTTCATTCGAAATTTCGCGCTTTTAGGAATTTTCAAACAAACTTTAGGGCTTATCCCTGAATAAAGCAGAATGGCTTAAATACTGGATTTTAAAACACAGAAATGGCGTAAAATCAGCATTCTTGCCTATTAAGGGATAGGCTCTTAGTATAATTAATTCGTCATTCCTTGAACGGCTGAAGCGCTCGGAATTTTCACCGTGCCTTTGTCCGCCGAATTCTCCAAAGAAAGGAAACATCTACTTATGAACAGGCACACGCAAGCCATGGAAATATTGAAACAAGGAACCGTAATCCCCGCGACGCCGCTGGCCTTAAACGCCGGCAGACAGCTGGACGCGCGGCGCCAGAGGGCGCTTATGAGGTATTATTTGGACGCGGGCGCCGGGGGGATTGCCACAGCGGTGCACACCACTCAATTTGAGATACATTCTCCTGAGACCGGTCTGCTTGAGCCGGTGCTGAGCATAGTGTCTGAAGAAATCGAAAGGTTTGAGAAAGCGCGCGGCCAAGTGATTGTGCGCGTTGCCGGCGTATGCGGCGGGACAGAGCAAGCCGTAACCGAGGCACGGCTTGCGCGGAAGTATCATTATGACGCGGTTTTGCTTAGCCCCGGCGGTTTGGAGCAATTGGACGAGGAAGCGCTGATCGCGCGCACCAAGGCAGTGGCAGCCGTATTGCCGGTTATTGGCTTTTACTTGCAGCCAAGCGTGGGCGGGCGAAAGTTTTCATATAATTACTGGGAGCAGATCGTGGAGATTCCAGAGGTGGCCGCTATTAAGGCGGCGCCTTTTAACCGGTATATGACGCTGGATGTGGCGCGCGCTGTGGCGTTGTCTTCCCGCTGGGAAGAGATAGCATTATATACAGGCAACGACGACAATATTGTCTATGACCTGATGACAGAGTATCGGTTCGGAAACCGGGTCAAGAGGTTTGCCGGCGGTTTGCTGGGGCATTGGTCGGTCTGGACAAAGAAGGCCGTAGAAATATTTGAACTGTGCAAGCGCCCGGAGGTTCCGGCCCCGTCGGAGGCTCCTGCCCCCCGGGAGGACCTCACGCGGCTGTGTGTGCTGGCCGGCGAAGTGACGGACGCCAACGCCGCCTTTTTCGACGCGGCGAACGGGTTTAAAGGCTGCATAGCCGGACTGCATGAAGTACTGCGGCGTCAGGGGCTGCTTAAAGGCCTTTGGCTCCTAAACCCTCAGGAAACCCTTTCGCCGGGGCAGATGGAGGAAATAGACCGTGTGTACGCCATGTACCCGCATTTAAACGACGACGCGTTTATCAGTGAAAATCTTGAAAAATGGCTTAATGGCGATTGAAAAAAAAGGGGAGGGGTGAACTTAAGGCTTGGGGGTGCCGTGTGGTAAATCTCAAGGTTCGTGAGTATAGCCTTCGGACGGCTAAACAATTGCGAAAATTTATTTTTAGAAATATAATTATAGAGTATCCACGGAAACAATTTTGTAACAAAAGCGGACAAATTAGCTCGCGCAATATTTCAATAAAATTTGAAATGACGCTCAGCAATTTTTGTGGAGGTGATAGAGTTATCTACAATTCGCGAGCTGGCTCTACAAAAGAGTTTTGAGTTTCCGTGGAAACTCTTATAAATATGGAGGTGAACCTATGTCCGCAGGAATAGCGTACCAAAACAAAGACATATTATTTAAGGTGCTAAGCGACGAATACAAAAGCAAGACCTTCAAGGTATACGGTCTGGACCTGCCGCCCATAAAGGAAGTGCTGTCCCCGAACCTTCCCGCGGTTAAGGCGGACGAATTGCGGGGAGATAAT
>JAISYE010000056.1 GCA_031297485.1 Clostridiales bacterium | reverse complement strand
GCGCTCGCTGCCCTTAAGAAGGGGTCTGCGTCGAGCAAGCTCGACCGGGGCCGGAACATCCGGTATCGGGGACCAACGAACAAATCATCGTTAGGTCCCCAAAAACCTTAAGACCTCCTTCCCCAAGCCTTAACTCCGGTGGGACCAACGAACAAACCATCGTTAGGTCCCTAACGGTTAAAACCACGAATGAACACGAATAAACACGAATACAAACCATTCGTGTCCATTCGTGTCCATTCGTGGTCTAAGGCGTGTTTGAAAATCCCTTGGAGCGCGAAATTGCGAATGAGCCCGTTGCAATGGGGGCCAACGAACAAACCATCGTTAGTCTTAGGGGTTTGACCTTTTCCCTAAAGTCACCGCTTAAGATGGGGTCTGCGTCGAGCAAGCAAGACTATCGCACTCGCCGCCTTTAAGAAGGGGTCTGGGGGCCAACGAACAAACCATCGTTAGGTCCCCAGCGGGGTTTGGGGCCTAACGGTGAACTGTCCGTTGGCCCCAAGGTTTTAAGCCTTAGGTTGTAGGTTTTAGGTCTTAGGTTTTTAGCCTGAGGTTTTAAGCCTTAGGTCTTAAGCCTTAAGCCTTAAGCCTTAGGCCTTAGGTTTTCATGTTTGGTAAGTTCGTAAGTGTAACGCGGGCGAACTGTGTTTGAAAGACCAAAATATTTAAGGGGGAAAATAAATGGCAAGACAGATAAAAATTTGGGGCCACCGTGGAGCCAGCGGCAGCGCGCCGGAGAATACGCTGGCCGCTTTCCGCCTGGCCTATGAACAGGGCGCGGACGGTGTGGAGCTGGACGTCCAGCTTACCAAGGACGGGCGCGTGGTGGTAATCCACGATGAGGAAGTAAGCCGCACAAGCAACGGCCAGGGTATGGTACGGGACTTTACGCTGGCCCAGCTGAAACAGCTTAATTTTAATAAGGATCAGTCGCCGCCTGCCGAAATACCTGAGCTTGCGGAAGTTTTTAGCCTGCTGAAACATACGGGGCTGGTTATTAACGTGGAGCTTAAGACCGGCCTGTTCCGTTACGAAGGCATAGAGGAAAAGGTACTAGCCGAGGCCCGGGCATGGGGAGTGGAAGATAGGGTTGTGTATTCCTCATTTAACCATTATTCCGCGCAAAAGATAAAGGCGCTGGACGCCAGGGCGCGGACCGCGCTTTTGTGCGGTGGCGGAACTTATGTAACGGCTCGCAGCTGCCTTGCCATTGGCGCGGAGGCTTTACATGTGGATTTGACCGGCCTGCGTCAGGAAGTGACGGAAGACTGCCGCGCCAACGGCGTTAAACTCCGCGTGTGGACCGCGAATACGGCCGCTGATTTTGAGGCCGCCGCCCGCGCGGAAGCGGACACGATTATTACCAATTATCCAGCGCTGGCGCCCATGTAATCACCAAGGCGAGGGATAACGGGTTTAAGACCATATTCGGCGAGCAATATAACGATGATTTGTTCGTTATGTTTGCCGATTTTCCGCGGGACTTTGTGAAAATAGACCTTCGCATAGGATTCGCATAGGACGTGTTTGGAAACTTGATTCCGATAGTCGAGCTTGCTCGACACAGCGCGAAGCGTCGAGCAAGCTCGACTATCATTGCGGCGGTTTCATAAGAAATTTCGCGCTTTAAGGAGTTTTCAAACACGCCTTAGTGGTGTATCCGTCAATATTTTAAAGAAGAAATAAATATTTTCGGCCAGTAATTTCAAGTGCAAATGTCGCGGGAGTGCGGGTGAACCCTAACGGTGGGTTGTCCGTTGCGGTGATTTGTCCGTTGGTTCGCCCCTACTATGATTTATGAGCGGATACACGCCTTAGACTTTCAAGATATTGCTCTACATTGTTCTATATTTACGACCACTACGCAAGAAATTTCCCGGCGCGTCATGGCGAAGGGAGTTTAAGTATCCCGCGGTATGCCCATGGTGTTTCGTCGAGCAAGTTCGACTATACTAAGGCGCGAAAAGAAATGCACTTTTCACGCCGGTTGTTGGTTGCTCACACACGAAAACACTGAAAGATTTTTAGAGATAGTCGGGCGAAGCCCGACACAGATGTTTTCGTGTGTGAGTATATCTCCGAAAAAGTTTGGGGACTTTACCTTTCGTCATTCCTAACTTCTTTAAATTGGAGGGCGGCCTTAATTATGAAAGCAGACGCGAATCCTGTCAAAGTGCTTATTGCGCACAACACGGAACAAACACTCAAAAAACTGATACGGATTGTGGAGAATAACCCGCGCATGGTTTTGGCCGGATACGCTAAAAACGGCTATGAGGCGGTTGTAAACGCTGCCGGCGGCGCCCCGGACGTGGTTGTAATGGATATAGAAATGGAATCCAGACTGGCTGGGCTGTACGCCATGCAGGGTATATTGAAACTGCGCCCAGAGACCAAGGTTATTATCTACACGCAGCACAATTCCGGCTATTATGTCTCCAAGGCGTTTCAGTTCGGCGCCTCCGATTATCTTATCAAGGGTATCTCTGACCAGGATATTGCTGACGCCATACTGTGCGCCTCGCAGAATCGTTCCGCTATCCACCATGAAGCCGCGGAATTTTTGCGCAAAGAGTTTATCCAATTAAAAAACGCGCAGGAAAATTTAGCCTATACCATGCGGGTATGTATTAGCCTTACCCCTTCCGAACTGGATATACTGCGGATGCTGCACACTGGAATGAATTACAGGGAAATAGCCAAGGTGCGTTTTATTGAGATGACAACCATGAAAACACATATCTCGAACCTGCTGCGAAAATTCGGACGGAAGTCCATCGCCGAGGTATTGGAAACAATTGAGAGCACATCCTTTTTCCTGCTGATTGATGAAGTGACAGAAGACCCGTGTCAACCCTCACCCGGGCGGGACCCCAATGGCCGGCCTTAGGACGTGTTTGAAAACTGGATTCCGATAGTCATCGGGCGGGGTCAGCCCGCCTTGGCATAGGGCGAAGCGTCGAGCAAGCCCGACTATCATTGCGGCGGTTTTATTCGCAATTTCGCGCTTTAAGGAATTTTCAAACGCGCCTTAACGCCTTGAATATTTTATGCGCCAAAGGCAAATTTCTTGGCACAGATAGTCGAGCTTGCCCGACGGTTACAAGAAACAATTACTCTGGGTCCCGCCCAAATTTTGAAAGACCCAAAACAATAAAAAAAGATATCGCCTCTGTGAAGAACGCGATATCTCTTAACCTTAGTTCCCGACCTTTTTTCTCACTACAAGCCCGAAACCTGACTATACTCACACACGAAAACATCTTCTAAAAATCTTTCAGTGTTTTCGTGTGTGAGCAACCAACAACCGGCGTGAAAAGTGCATTTCTTTTCGCGCCTTAGTATAAATAGGGCTTTTCATGAAATGTGTAGTGAAAAATAATTTACACTACACATTTCATACATCCTTGAAAATAAGCGGTTTAATGCGTGTAGTAAGAATGTTTGCGGGACCTCTCGCTTATTTTTTTTTACCTGCGCAATTGCCTTTGAGCCCTGCAATGCGGACGGGTTTCTGAGTACCGAATTTTTGCCCGCCTAAAATGGAATTCACTATTTGGGCCATTTTCAGTAAGAATCTATTGCGCAGGTCGATTTTTTTTCGCTTTTGGCCTTCTCATTTCTTAAGTCCGCGCCTATAGCGCGGCGCCCCTGACGGTGAACTGTACGTTGGTTTTGCTTACTGGTTTTTCTTCATTTCGGTAAGTTCATCTAGCAGCGGCTGAACCAGCGGTTTCTTTTCCGCAACCCAAGCGTTGTAAGCGGCTTCCACATCCGTGCCTTTCAGCACAATAGAGGCCATTTCCTCGGAGAAGTTCATCTGCGCCCTGTTCCAAGCCTCGGAAGAGTAGAAATATACGTCAGGGTCTATACGGGCGAAATTCTCTTCATTAGTCAGCTCAATTTTTTGCAGGTACTGGTTTCTGGCTTTGTCGCGCCAAATTTGCGGCAAGGTCGGATTCACCAACTGGAAATTGTCCGGCATAACCAGCATACCAGTGTAAAGCGGCTGCACACTGAAATATTTTTGAGCCACCTGACTGTCTTCCGGCAAAAGGCTTACCGCGCTGCCATCCGGCAGCCTTTCCCAATCTATGTCCTCAAAACCCATTCGGATAAGAATTTGCGCTTCATCAGTACATGAGTAATCCAGCATGTCAAGGAACCGCTCAAACTTCCCGGGGTCAATGTCCGGCGAATACAGGTCGCAGCCGCCCCAGTTGCTGACTTCGCGCGCGCGGTATACACCGTCGTCACCCACCATAAAGGCGTAGGAAAGCGCTTCGTTTGGATCCAGATTAAGGTTTTGACGGATAAAGTTGGCCTGTCTGGACCCCACCGTGGCCATTCCGGCGGCAATGTTCATCGCCGCAATCCCGGCGGTGTTTAAATCAGCCTCGTTTGCGCGTCCTACAGGCAGCGTATAAAACTCGGGGTGCAGAAGCCCTTCGTCATAAGCCGCGCGCCAGCGTTTCAAGCCGTCCAGCACAGCGGGTTCCTCCAAGCCCCATTGGAACACGCCGTTTTCATCCTGATAAAAGGGCAGAGACGGCGGGCTGGTGCCATAATGCAGCGCGTTCGCCATAAAAATTTCCGGCAGGTTGCCTGTAGGCACGTCAATTGGCACAAGGGCGTCGCCTACGCCGCCGGGGTCTTGCGCCTTAATCCTGCGGGCAATTTCCAGCACCTCGTCAATGGTATACCAGTCCTTAATCTCCGCGCCTACAGCCTTGGCCCAGTCCATGCGATACCATAGGCCCATGTGCGAAATCAGCGCGGGTATGGGTTTGTTTGTGGAATAAATAGGACGGCCAAGGGTAAAATACCCGCCGACGCGCTCGGCCAGTTCGGCGGCAATGGTTGTATCCACCTGACTTTGGGCTATATTGGGCCACTGGGTCTGCCAACCGTCGGGCAGTTCCTTTAGCAGCCCTTGGTCTACCCAGTCCGTATACTCCGAAAAATTAAACCCCCACCGGGCCACATCCGGCAAGTCGCCGGCGCTTACCCATATACGGATCATTTCGCTGCTGTTTTCCGAGGTTAAAGGAACAATTTCATACTCAATGTTAAATTTCTCGTTCCAATATTTTGCAAAATCATCGCTGTTTACATCCAAATTTGTAGTGTCCATAGCATAAGAAATTACATAATGCTCACTGTAATCTTTTTCCGAGGAAGCGCTTCCGACGGGCTGCGCGGGCTCCGGCGTTTCCGCCGGGGACGCGCCGCAAGCGGCTGTTATTACAAGCGCCGCCGCTGTGATAAGCGCGAATACTTTGCTTTTCATGAAAACAATACCCCTTTTCTTATTAAGATTTAACCGCGCCTATTAAGACACCTTTGACAAAGTGCTTTTGCAGGAACGGGAATACCAACATAACCGGCAGCATGGTAATAATAATGGCTGCCGTTTTCAGACCCATGGTAAAATTTTGTTTGTCATACATAATGCTTCCGCCGCTGCTGACAATAATGCTGTCTACGCGCGATTCCAAAACAATGCTGCGCAGTACAAGCTGCAAAGTCTGTAAACTGCCTTTTTGCAGAAATATCATGGCGTTATACCATTCGTTCCACCTATCCACGGTGTAAAAAAGCGTAATGGTAGCCATAATAGGGGCGGACAGCGGCAGGATAATGCTCCAAAGAACGCGCCATTCCGAAGCGCCGTCCAGTTTGGCGGATTCTATAAGGGATTCCGGCAGGCTTGAAAAAAAGTTGCGCATGATAATCATGTAGAATGTGCTGACAGTGCCGGACAGCACAACCGACCACAGCGTGTTTGTCAAATTCAGCTCCTTCATTAATAAGTACATTGGAATAATACCGCCGTGGAAAAGCATAGTAAAAAGCACAAAGTAAAAGATAAACTTCCGGCCGGGGTAACCAGGACGGCTGGACCCATAAGCGAAGCTGACCGTGCAGAACATGCTTAGGGGCAGCGCCATCAGAAGAACCAGCAGCGTGTTCCGGTAGCCTATAGCGATGCGCCCGTCGTTAAGCAATTGCTGGTAAGAGGCCAGCGTGGGAGCCTTTGGAAACAGAAAGACCCGCGTGGACGCGTATTCGGCCTCTGTGGCGAAAGAAATCATTATCACATTAAGGAACGGCAGCAGGACTATGGCGCCCCAAATAACGGCAATAAGGGCGATAAAGATATCTCCCGCGGTGACATAGCGCAGTCCGCGCCGGTTTTCTTGTTTTACGCGCATGATGTCCGCCTCCCCATTAACTCAGCAGCCCTTCACTGCCCATAAGTTTCGCGCCTTTGTCCGCCATCAGCAGGAAGATCATGTTCACGACCGAGCGGAACAGACTTACAGCGGTGGAAAACGCGAAGTTCGGCGGGCCAAGGAAGGTAATGCGGTAAATATACATGTCCAGTGTTTCGGCCGCTTCGCGCACAGCGGCGTTAGACAAGTTAAAGACTTGGTCAAAGCCGCTGGACATGAGGTTGCCCATAGCCAAAATAAACATGACAATAATAGCCGGTACGATATTGGGCAGGGTAATTAGCGTCAGACGCTGCAAACGCGAGGCGCCGTCTATTTCCGCGGCCTCGTACTGGTCCTGATCGATTCCGGCGATAGCGGCGAGATAAACAATCGCGCCCCAGCCCGCGTTTTTCCACACTTCGGTTACATACAGAAACGGGACGAATATTTTCCCGTTGCCAAGGAAGTTGACGGTTTCGGCGCCGAACAGCTTAATCACGCTGTTTACCAAGCCGTTGTACGCGAACGTATTGATAAGTATGCTCGCCACCACAACCCAAGAGAGAAAATGTGGAAAAGTGAGCACTGTCTGGACCAGCCGCTTTAACTTTGAAAAGCGCAGCTCGTTAAGCAGCAGGGCCAACACAATGGGCATGGGAAACTGAAAGAGCATCCGGCCTATGTTTATTGTCAAGGTCCGCAGAACCGAGCGGTAAAAGGCGGCATCCACAAAAACGTAATCAAAATTTTTCAGGCCGACAAAGGGGCTGCCCCATATGCCCAAGTTGGCCCTGTATGTTTTAAAGGCCAGAATCAGCCCGCCCATTGGGCCATACGCGAAGATTACATACCAGATAAGCCCCGGAATCAGCAAGGTGTACACCATTCTGTGCTTCCAAATTAACGCGGCGATACGCCCCTTAGCAGAGCCTGGCGGTCCCGCGGTTTTTGCTTCTTCCATCTTGCATTTCCCCTTAGGACGTTAAGAATTATTATAAAGCTCCGCTATAAACGGTACCTTTCCATTCAGGTAATCCAGCGCCATACGCGCCGCGCTGTCCGCCCCGTCGCCATCCAGGCTGATTAGCTTGGAATTGCCGTATTCGCTGGAAAACAGGCTCTTATACTTGTCCGCGAATAAGGCGCTGTTTTGAAAGACGCTGCCCCACATACCGCTAAGGAAACACTGCTCGTGGTCAAACCCCAGTTTCCTTACCACTGTCCGCGCCACCTCAAACAGTTCCCACGCGCCCTTGCGCAGTATGGCCGCGGCGGCTTCGTCGCCGGCTTCGGCCGCCTGATAAACCATCAGCGCTATCTCCGGCTTGATTTGGTGGCGGCGCAGGTTATTGGAACACTGGATGAGTTTGTTGGAATCGAACCCATGAAAGTATGAAATCATATTCTCCACAAGGGGTGTTGTGGGCACACTTCCATCTACCCATTTTGACATGTGGTTAAGGGCCATAATTGAAAGCCAGCGGCCCGAGCCCTCGTCACTCATAATGGTAAGGCCGTACCCGCCGGAGCGGGTTGTTACGCCCTCTTTATTGCGTCCCACCACAATGGAGCCGGCGTCGGATATGGCAAGCATCCCGACGCCCCCCGTAGCCTCATAAAGGGCTACCACGCCGTCGTTTATGCAAAAAATCGGACAAGGCAGCTGCAAGGCCGCGTAGAATTCCTCCACAATTAGCCTGTCCCTTGGGGAATCAATGCCTGTGGCGCTTACCACGACACATTTGCAATCGGCGCGCTTGCCGTTAAATTCTCGCAGCAGGTCGGAGGTTAATTCCGCTACCATCCTGCCCGCGCGTTTTATGCCCACGATGGAGTGATTTGTGGTGCCGCCTTTTTTCTCCGCAAGCGTATGCCCGTCCATATCCTTAGCTTTTATAACGCAGTGGGTCAAGCCGCCGTCCACACCTATGACATATTGCATACCATCACCTCATTTATCTGCGGCTCGGAATTTTTGCCTAGCGTGTTTGAAAATTCCTTAGAGCGTGAAATTTCTGATGAAACCGCTGGAATTTCGCGCTGTGTCGAGCAAGCTCGACTATCGGAATCAAGTTTTCAAACACGTCCTAAGGCGTGTTTGAAAATTCCTTAGAGCGTGAAATTTCTGATGAAACCGCCGCAATTTCGCTCCGCGTCGAGCAAGCTCGACTATCGGAATCGAGACGGGGCCGGAACATCCGGTTTTCAAACACGTCCTAGCCAACGGGCGGCTCACCGTTAGGGGTTGTCCGTTGGAACGCGGCAAAAACGGCGCCCGCAGGCGGTGGTCAGTCTTTGCGCCCAACGGGCAACCCACCGTTAGCTTGTTCGTCAGGTTCTTTGGAGACTTTTATTTCCATATCCGCCGTAAGGGAATGTACAGCCTCATGACGCGTGATGGACATCTCCTGTGTCAGCAGCGCGGAAAGCAACTGGCCGAAAAAGACATCCACAAAGGGAGACATATACTTGCTGCTTGCCGCGCGCAAACGCAGGACGTCTTCACCCGCGAGGTTCCCTGTCCGGTCTATGATGTAACTGTTGCGGCTTGCCCGGGCGGTTATCGCCGCCATCCGGCGTACCCTTGGGGTATCCGCGTCGTCCGGGTTAAACAGGAACAGCGCTGTCTCCTCATTCGTAGAAAACGCCGGGCCATGGAGATATTCCTCAAATTCATAGCCCGCGCTGGGGAAACAAAGGGTTTCCAATACTTTCAAGGCGTCCTCCGCGCCTACAGCCGCCGCCGGCCCCTTACCCACAAATAGATAGCGCCGCGCGGTTTTAAGCGCCTCCAGATGGGTCCGGTAAAAAGCCTCGCAGGTGTTTAGGTTCTCCTCGGAGCAGCCGATGGTCTTCTCCAACAGGCCGATTTCTCTTTCGTAGCCCGCCGCGCTTAAGCTTCCGGACGCGCGTCCGGCCTCCAGCGCCGCGAGATATAGGCAGAGCGCCGTGCCGGTAAAGCCACGGGTCTTAGGCCCAACTGTCTCATCGCCCACGGAAATATCCACCGCCAAGTCCGCCGCGTGGGCAATAGGCGTGTCTATCCCGGCGGTAAAGGACGCCGACGGGACGCCTTGCCCATGTTTCGCGCGAAGATAGGCGTCCGTGTTGGATGATTTCCCGCTTTGTGACACGACGGCAAGCAGCGGGCGCGCGCCTCGGATTATTGGTGGGTTGCTGGGTTCGGCCGCCATTACTTCCACATCCAGCATGGCTTCCATATAATCCTTAGCCGCCCTGCACGCGTTCAAGCTGGAACCGCTGCCAATCAAATAGACGCGGTCCGGCTTCAATCGGCTGTAAAAATCGGCGAACCCGCCCACAATCGCGGCGCGGTCCCGAAGCAATTCCTGCATACACTCGGGCTGACTGCGGAAGTAACGGTACATTTCCCTCATTTGAGCGTGATACGCCTCCATGACACTCACTCCTTTCAAATTATGGTTCTTTTTTCTCTTTTCTGTTATGAACATATTCTATCCGACAGCCACTTTTCGTGTAAAGAATGAAAAAACTTAATAAAAGATGTCCTACAAAATCTTATTGCTCTGCTTGTCATTCAGCCATGCGAACAGGTTGCTGAAAACGATTTCCGCGCGCAGTTCCATGGATTCCTTCGACGCAAAGGCAATGTGCGGCGTTACAATCGTATTCTTACTGCGCAGCAGGGGATGTCCGGCGGGCAGCGGCGGTTCCGTTTCAAAAACATCAATGCCCGCGCCCGCGATACGCCCGCTGTTTAGGGCTTCGGCCAGCGCCTCAGAATCTACAACCGGTCCCCGCGCCGCGTTTATTAATATGGCGGAGGGTTTCATCACGGCAAGTGTATCCTTGTTGATTAGGCCGCGTGTGCTGTCCAACAGCGGACAATGCAGCGTGACAATATCGGACAGCGTTAATAATTCTGAAAGAGGCGCGAAGCGGATATAGTCCGGCGTATCCGCCTTTGGAGCGGGTTCGTGCGCGATAATGTCACAGCCAAAGGCGGAAAACAATTCCGCTGTCCGCAGCCCGATAGCGCCGCATCCGACAATGCCAACAGTCTTACCCCGGATAAGGCTGCCTACCAGCCCGTCCTTTACCCCGCCTTCGCGGCAGCGCTTGTCCACTTGCGGCACGTTGCGCAGCAGCGAAATGGCTAGGCCTATCACCAGTTCGGCCACCGCTTCCGTGGCGTAACCGGAAGCGTTACTGACAGCCACGCCCTTTGCCTTCGCCGCCTCAAGCGCCACGTGGTCCACGCCTGTAAAGGCGACGTCAATAAATTTCAGACGCTCGCAGCTTTCAATAACCTTGGCGCTTAATGGCATATTCGCGATTATAATCACGCCGGCGTCCTTTACACGCTTAATCAGCAACGCTTCGTCGATGTTCTTGGTATAACTGTAAAGCGTATGGCCGGCCTTTTGCAGTGTTTCAGCGTATTTATCCACTACCGCGTCCGTTACTGCCAGCGATTCCAACAAAACAATTTTCATAAACAGTCATCTCCTTTTCTTATGGAATGACGAACGACATTAAACGCCAAACTTATACTTTCGTCATTCTTATGTATATATCATCACGTTATTGTAGAGACAACAGGCCAGCGCTGTCGAGATTGATTTTTTGGGCGGCGGAGGGGTATACGCAACAAAGGTGGAGATTTTATCATCCTATGCCGGCTATTGAAATTGATGGATTTTTGAAATATGTCCGCTAAACCTAAAACCTAAAACCTAAAACCTAAACCTAAACCTAAGAACTAAGAACTAAGAACTAAGAACTAAGAACTAAGAACTAAGAACTAAAACCTAAAACCTAAAACCTAAAACCTAAAACCTTGGGGGGGGTGCCCCAAACCCCGCTGGGGACTTCGCCCCCAGACCCCTTCTTTAAGGGCGGCGAGCGCGATAGTCTTGCTTGCTCGACACAGACCCCTTCTTAAAGGCGGTTAGTGCGATAGTCGAGCTTGCTCGACACAGACCCCTTCTTAAGGGCGGCGAGCGCGATAGTCTTGCTTGCTGGACCGGGGCCGGAACATCCGGTATCATTGCGGCGGGTTCATTCGCGGGTTCGCGCTCTAAGGGATTTTCAAACACGCCTTAGACCACGAATGGACACGAATGGACACGAATGGTTTGTATTCGTGTTTATTCGTGTTTATTCGTGGTTTTCACCGTTAGGGACCTAACGATGGTTTGTTCGTTGGCCCCCAGACCCCTTCTTAAAGGCGGCTAGTGCGATAGTCTTGTTTGCTCGACGCAGACCCCTTCTTAAGGGCATGAAGCGCGGTGACTTTAATGTGGCAAATCTAAAATAGAATGGCTCTAAGGGCTTATCCCCGAATAAAGCAAAAGAGCGCCGC
>JAISYE010000055.1 GCA_031297485.1 Clostridiales bacterium | reverse complement strand
ACACAATCAGGGCGTCAATGTTTACAGAGCGCAAAAATCTCAGATACACGTCCAAATTGTCAAAATCTCTGTCCCGCGCAAAGGCGTTTACCGCGCAATAAGTCTTTACCCCTCGCGCGTGGGCGTATTCAACAGCTTCGGCCAGCCCGCTTCCGCTTGGGCCGGAGCCTCCGCTGGGGCCGGAACTTCCGGCGGGACCGGAACTTCCGGCGGGAGACAGAAGTTATGAAATGGTTTTGAATAAGGAAGTAACTCCTCCGGAGACAGAGGGCGGCGTGGAGAAAATCGCGTTTTATCCCGCCATAAACGGTATCAAGGTGACGGAGGACGCGTTTAAGGACTACTACCAGACCCTGATAGGGCTGTCCTTCGATAGGGACATATCTGGGTTCGAGCCTTCCGCGCCGCCTGATATGACTGTGATTTACAAGCATTCCAACGGCGAGCCAGACACTGTTACCAGGTATTACGACTACAACGAAAATTTTTACGCCGTGCGCGTAAACGATGAGGAGGTTGGCTTTGTCACCAGTAAGTTCAGCGTGAACCTGATGTTCGAAAGCCTGGACAGCCTGCTGACGAACGGACTGGCGGAAAATTAAGGTGGATGTGCCCTGCCTTGACGCGCTAAGTTGTAACAAAACAAGGCGGGGAATTTTCCCCGCCTTGTTTGTTATACTCAGGCTTGTTTGAAAACTCCTCAAAGCGCGAAATTTCGAATAAAACCGCTGCAATGATAGTCGAGCTTGCTAGACGCTTTGCCGCCATCCTGTTATATAAATGGGTAAGTGGTCATTCGAGCCTCGGATGTGGATTCGTAATGGTGAAGCCGCCGTTACACCGGACTTGTCCCCGATCGAAAGCGAAGCCTTTTGACGTTCATAAGTGTCGGGCAAACTCGGCTGTTAGTCACTTGGATTCCCGCCCCAATGTGGATTGAAACGAGCCTTTTACAGCGTCGGCGGCTCGTACAGGAACAGCCCGTCGCCGCTGTCCGCCGGGGACGGCGTGGGCGAGGCGGGGGGTTCGGACGGCGGGAAGGTAATTGCCGGCGGCTCGGTCGCCACTATGGGCTGCATAATAATGTTGTACGGGCTTTCCGGTTTGTCGATGGTAATGGTCTTTGTCCATATATTATGGCCTTCCAGCCTTATTGTAATAGTGTGGTCGCCGTATTCCAATTCCGATTCCACAGGCGATACGCCTATGCGTTCGTCATTTACGTACACTTCCGCGCCGGCAGGCTCGGTTGTTACAATCAACCTGCCTATTTCCGCTTCTTTTTCCAGTTCCACGTTAAGCTCCTGGGACGGGGCGTCTATTATTACCGTGCCCTCGTAAGGCAGGTAGCCTTCCTTCTCTACTTTTACCGCGTATTCGCCGAACAGCAGCTCCAGAGGTTCGATTATGGAAACCTCGGTGTCGTCCAAGGTTACGGTGCAGTTAGGTACGTTTGGAACAATTATAAGTCTTCCCTCCAAAAACGTTACGCCTGATAAATCCAATGTTTCCACAGAATCATGGTTTATTACAAAACCTTCTACAATATACGGCTCGATATTATCGCCTTTTACAACTATGCGGTGTGTGCCTTCCGGCACTTCCACGCTGGACGCATTGTCAAGCTCCATATATATAGACGTGTCTATTTCCAGCTTGCCGCCCTTTATCTCGTCCTTACCCGTTACGGCAAGCGCGCCGTGGCCCTTCATAAGGTTTATAAACCAGGCTTTGTCCCTGTACCCGCGTATTGTCAGCACGTCCGCGCTTTCTATTTTGCCAAGCTCGTAAGGCGCGCCGTTGTAGTAGGTCATAAGCTGGCCGGTATAGCCGTAGCGGTTGTTGCCCACGGTTATTGTGCCTGCCTCGGGGTCTATGCGCGCGTCCGTAATCTGCGTGTGTTCCCAGGCTTTGGCCGAAATATCCATTGCCTCTATTGTGCTGTCGGCCGCGTTAAAGGACACGTCTACTATATCACCCACGTTAAACTGCGCGAATATCATGGCGTTTCCGTATTTGTCCTTCATTGTGCTTTGGCTGTCCAACAGCAGATTGTAGCTTGCGGTTGTTTCTGTGGTCAGGTCCGTAAGCCTTACGCTGCCATCCGCTACCGAAAGGGCCGCAACAATGGCGGTGGTCTGCCGGATGTCGTTTACAACTGTCTGTGCGGGCAAGGTCGCCTCCGGAGTCTGCGTCAGGCTCGGCGGCGGCGTGTTTCCAAAGGAGTTAAACACTATCGCGAATATAACAACGCAGATTACCATTCCAATAAACAGCGTTATTATGTAGAACGCCGTAAACGAGTTGCTTTTACGTGCCTGCGCCTCTGACCTGTAACGGCGTATGTCGCCCGAAGGGTACCTGCGCGCCGACACGCGCTGAGGCGGGCGAGGAAGTTCAGCCCCCGGCGGTTTGTAAGTGGAATGCCTTTGTCTGGGCGCCCGGCCGCTGGGCTCATATATTACGCCGTCGTGCTTTTGGGCGGGCGGCTTGCGTATGAGGTCGTCCCTGTTGTTGCCCTGCATATTAAAATCACCTCAATAGTTTATAAAAAAAAGACCTGGGCTCAGGGGGGGTGAGACACCAGGTTGAGGGGGGGATATTAATTGTCCCTTAATCAAGTGATTAAGGTTACAACAATAATAATTTCCAATCCGACAAAAATTATACATGATAAATTATAAAAATGCAAGTGTTTTCAAAAAAAAATTTTTTTTGGTATTTGAGTTTTAAGTCGTGTCTATTTAGCGGTCAAAACATTAAACCCTTAAAACCTTGGGGTTCCGCCCAAACCTCGCTGGGGACTCGTTCCCGATAGCCGAGCTTGCCCGGCGCAGCCCCCTTTTTGCGCTTCGCGCGCACTCATTAAAGAACCTGACGAACAAGCTGCTGTTTTCGCAAAGCGGAAATTCCGAGTAAAATATATCATTCATGAGCATAAACGTTGTCCTTTGAATAGGCATGAAAAATGAACGAGATGTTTTCAAAACGTCCCAAGAGGGCGCAGACAATGCGTAAACATATAATGGCTGTGCTGATATTCGCTTTCGCGGCGGCGTTATTAGGGCTTATCCCAAAATAAAGCGGAACGGCTTAAATACTGGGTTTTAAAACACAGCTTATTTCAGTATAAACAGCTGGGTCCAGTAAGTTGTGCCGTTGCCTGAGGCGAACCCGACGCCGATTTGCGTAAACGACGGGCTGAGGATGTTGCTCCTGTGGCCTTCCGAGTTCATCCAGGCTTTGACCACCGCCTCCGCTGTCTTTTGGCCTTTTGCTATATTTTCGCCGGCAGACTTGTACGTTACGCCGAATTTATTAAGCATTTCAAAAGGCGAGCCATAGGTTGAGGAAGTGTGGCTGAAATAATTGTTCGCCCGCATGTCGTTGGATTTTATGTTCGCCACCTTGGCCAGTTCGGAACTGCTGACAAATGCCTTAAGCCCGCGGACTGCCCGCTCCTTGTTGCACAGCGCCACAACCTGGTCTGTTATGCTGTTCTCCGCGCCAGGCAGACCGCCAGACGTTTCAGGCTGGCGCGCGCTGCCGGACGCCGGACTGGACTGCCGCCCCGATGGAACCGGCACGGTTATTACCTGATTAATATAAATCACATTGGCGTCGCGCAGCTGCGGGTTGGCGTTTATTAAGTCGTAAACCGTGATTTGATACTTCATCGCTATTTTCCACAGCGTGTCGCCGGGCTGCACCCTGTAATAATCCGTGGCGGCCGCGGCTGTAACGCTCAGCGTCATGGCAAGCGGCACGGCAAGCAGCAGGGCCTTAAGGGTTTTGCTTTTCATAAATATTCTCCTTCTTGTAAGTTATCTACTTGGTTTATTATTTCGTACAGCCAAACGGCTATGCAGGGAATATTTACAATATTACTTCGGGGTGGTAATATTCCAGCTTCCTTTCCACATCCGCGCACAGCCCGGCGTCATATCCTCGGGAAGCGTACAGCCGGTAGGGGCGCGACACAATCATCATTACCGCGTCGAATTCCTCCGGTTTTACCGGCTCGCCCTGTACGTTAACCGACCTGACCGCGTCGGGGGCGCGCAGGTCTATGTACGCGGCGCCGCGGCCGCAATACCTGCCGTACCGTCCGTCGCCGGAGGCGTTTATTACTATATCCGCGTTTTTGACGGAATCATAACTTTTGCCGGTGATAAATATTGTAAGCCCGTTTTCATCAAATATTTCGGCGGCCTGCTGCCTGTATTGCCACGCGTATTGCTCGTCTACGGCCACAGTCATAAAATTAACCAGCCCCCGCAGCTTATTCACGCATTGCAGCGCCAGTCCGTCCCCGCCGGCTATAATCAAGAATTCCGCGTACTTTAACGCCACGCCGCCCCGCGCGAGCATACCAAGGGCCAGTTTATCCGTTAAAAATGGCCATACCCTATGCCCGCAGGCCAGCGCCAGTCTGAACCGGCTGACTTCCTCAAGGGCAGCCCCGCCGAATTCTATGGGAAGAATAACGCGCGCGCCCAGTTCCGCCACTGTTTCAAGGGCGCGCCCGAAAACGCGCGGCAAACATTCCGCCTCGGCGCTGACCGGCAGAGTCACGTCATAACCTTCCGCATCCAGTATACTGGCTTCCGTAACCTCAATTTTGGCGCAAAGCGCCCAAACCCTGGAAAGCCCGCGTTTGGGCCGGCTGTTCCCCACACAACGTATCCGCGCGAATTTTTTTCTCATATAAACCACCGTCTATATTTTATGTAAAGTTATTAAAGGGTATGTTATAATAGAACTAATTTTTGATACTGGAGGATACGGTATGGATTTTAAATTGGTTTCGGAATTTAAGCCGACAGGCGATCAGCCTGAGGCAATAGAGGCGCTCTTGGCGGGCTTCAGAAACGGCGATAAATTTCAGACACTCTTAGGCGTAACAGGGTCTGGCAAGACTTTTACCATGGCAAACATAATTGAGGAGCTGCAGCGGCCCACGTTGGTAATCGCGCATAACAAGACGCTGGCCGCCCAGCTTTACAGTGAGTTTAAAGAATTTTTTCCTCAAAATTCCGTAGAGTATTTTGTCAGCTATTACGATTATTACCAGCCAGAGGCTTATGTGCCTGCCAGCGATACGTATATTGAAAAAGACTCGTCTATTAACGACGAGATAGATAAGCTGCGGCACTCGGCCACCTCCGCTCTGTTCGAGCGCCGCGACGTTATAATTATTGCCAGCGTGTCATGCATTTACGGCTTGGGCGACCCTTCCGATTATAAGGAAATGATGCTTTCTTTAAGGACAGGCGGCAGGCGCGACAGGGACGACTGTCTGCGGCGGCTGGTAGAAATTCAGTACAACCGCAACGACATGAATTTTGTGCGAGGCACCTTCCGTGTGCGGGGCGACGTGGTGGAAATTTTCCCGGCCTATTCCTCTGAGGTGGCTATCCGCGTGGAATTCTTCGGGGACGAAATAGACCGCATAACCGAAATAAACACCCTGACTGGAGAGGTGCTGGGCATGCGCAGCCACGCGGTAATTTTCCCGGCCTCCCATTATGTGACGACTCACGAAAAAATGGAGGCCGCTATAAGGACTATTGAGGAAGAACTGGAGCAGCGGGTAGCGGAGCTTAAGAGTGAGGACAAGCTGCTGGAGGCCCAGCGCCTGTTGCAGCGCACGCGGTACGACGTTGAGATGATGCGGGAAGTGGGTTTTTGTTCCGGTATAGAGAATTATTCCCGCCATCTGGCCCAGCGCGCGCCGGGCAGTACGCCACACACGCTGATGGACTATTTCCCGGAGGATTTATTGATAATAGCGGACGAGTCTCATGTAACAATACCCCAGGTGCGAGGAATGTACGAAGGCGACCGCTCGCGCAAGACGACTCTGGTGGAGTACGGGTTTCGGCTGCCTTCGGCAATGGACAACCGGCCCCTCAGATTCCATGAGTTTGAGGCCAAAATAAACCAAATGCTGTTTGTGTCCGCCACGCCTTCGGTATACGAGAGGGAGCACGCCGTCCGGGTTGTGGAGCAGATAATACGCCCCACTGGCCTACTGGACCCTGAAATAAGCGTGCGGCCTGTAATGGGGCAGATAGACGATCTTATAAGCGAAATAAACGCGGTAACAGCCAAGAAGTATAAAGTTCTGGTAACCACGCTGACAAAGAAGATGGCGGAGGACTTGACAAATTATCTGCGGGAAAACGACATACGGGTGCGCTACCTTCATTCTGACATTGACACGCTGGAGCGGATAGAGATTATACGTGACCTGCGGCTGGACGTATTCGACGTGCTGGTTGGGATAAACTTGCTGCGGGAAGGGCTGGACATACCGGAGACCGCGCTGGTCGTCATGCTGGACGCGGATAAGGAAGGGTTCCTGCGCTCAGAGACCTCAATGATACAGACCATTGGCCGGGCGGCCCGCAACGCGGAGGGACGCGTTATAATGTACGCCGATAATGTGACGGATTCCATGCGCAGGGCAATTTCCGAGACAAACCGCCGCCGCGCCATACAGGAGGAATACAACCGGGTTCACGGCATTGTGCCGAAGACAATAATCAAGAAAGTGCGCGATATCATTCAAGCCACTGTGACAGTAGATGAAAAAGCAAGGATTGGGCTGGAAAAAGATCCGGAATCCATGAACATGGATGAGATAAAGGATTCCATTAAAAAGCTGGACAAGGAAATGAGGCGGGCCGCAATGGATTTGCAGTTCGAGCGGGCGGCCATGCTGAGGGATGAAATAACCGAATTAAAGAAACAGTTAAACAACTTTAAAAATTAAGCGGGGTAAATTTAATGTCTTTTGACAAGATAATAATCAAGGGCGCGCGGGAGAACAACTTAAAGAATATCAGCCTGGAAATTCCGCGCCAGCGCTTTGTGGTGTTTACAGGGTTAAGCGGCTCGGGCAAGTCCTCGCTGGCGTTCGACACTATATACGCGGAAGGCCAGCGGCGCTATGTGGAGTCCCTTTCCTCTTACGCGCGCCAGTTTTTGGGGCAGATGGAGAAGCCTGACGTGGACGTGATAGAGGGCCTTTCGCCCGCCATATCCATAGACCAGAAGTCCACAAGCCACAATCCGCGTTCTACTGTGGGCACGGTCACGGAAATTTACGATTACCTGAGACTGCTGTACGCGCGGGTGGGTATTCCCCACTGTCATATCTGCGGCAAGGAGATAAAGCGTCAGACAGTGGACCAGGTTGTGGACCAGCTGCTGGCGTTGCCGGAGCGGACGAAAATTCAGCTGCTGGCGCCGGTGGTGCGGGGACGCAAGGGCGAGCACGTGAAACTGCTGGAGGACGCCAAAAAGACAGGTTATGTGCGTATCAGGGTAGACGGCAGCGTTTACGAGCTGACCGAAGAGATTAAACTGGACAAGAACAAGAAGCATACCATTGAGATTGTCATAGACCGGATTATAATAAGGCCGGACGCGCGCAAGCGCCTGGCGGAGTCCATCGAGTCCTGCAGCGCGCTTTCCGGCGGGCTTATTGTGGTGGATGTGAACGAGGGCGCGGAGGAGCTGCTTTTCAGCCAGAATTTCGCCTGTCCGGACTGCGGCGTAAGCCTTGAGGAAATAGAGCCGCGCATGTTCAGTTTCAACAACCCCGCGGGGGCGTGCCCCGACTGCACCGGGCTGGGCATGCAGCTGAAATTTGACCCGGAGCTGTGTGTGCCTAACCCGTCCCTTTCCCTGCTGCAAGGCGCGATAACAGTGGCCGGCTTTAACTCGGCGGGCTCGGACAGCAGCATGACCCATGGCATAATCAAGTCGCTGGCGCGGGAATACGGGTTTGACCCCGATATCCCCTACGCGGACCTTCCGGAGGAGGCTAAGCGCGTAATAATGTACGGCACGGATGGCAGGCAGGTAAGTTTCGAGCATGTTGCCAACGGGGAAGTACGGCGTTACAGCTGGGCGTTCGAGGGTGTGATAAACATGCTGCAGCGGCGCTACAAGGAAACCTCGTCGGACTGGATGAAGCAGGAATACGAGGCGCTTATGACAAGTATCGTGTGCCCTTCCTGCGGGGGCAGACGGCTCAGGCCGGAAGTGCTGGCCGTAACTGTAAACGGGAAAAATATTTCAGATGTTACGCGAATGACAATTCTGGCGGGCAGGGATTTTTTCAGCAATCTGGAGCTGAGCAGTACCCAGCGGATGATTGCCAGCCAAATTTTAAAAGAGATAAACGCGCGCATGGGGTTTTTGGCGGACGTAGGGCTGGAATACCTGACGCTTGCCCGTTCCGCCGGCTCGCTGTCCGGGGGCGAGGCGCAGCGCATACGGCTGGCGACGCAGATAGGCTCCGGCCTTGTGGGTGTTGTGTATATACTGGACGAGCCCAGCATTGGTCTGCATCAGCGGGACAACGGCAAGCTGCTGCGCACGCTCCGGCATTTGAAGGACATTGGCAACACGTTGATTGTTGTGGAACACGACACGGACACCATGATGGAATCGGACTATATAGTGGACATAGGTCCGATGGCGGGCGCGCGGGGCGGAGAGGTGGTATTCGCGGGGGATGTGAGCGGTCTGCTGGCTTGCGAAAATTCCCTGACAGGCGCTTACTTAAGCGGAAGGCTGAAAATAGAGGTGCCGGAGGAACGGAGGCCGGCAGGAGAGGACATGCTTATTATAACCGGCGCTTGCGAAAATAATTTGAAGGGCATAGACGTAGGGTTTCCCATAGGCTTATTCACCTGTGTGACGGGCGTGTCGGGGTCGGGCAAAAGCTCCCTTGTGAACGAGATACTGTACAAGCGGCTGGCGCGGGATTTAAACCGGGCAAAGGTACGGCCGGGCGCCCATGGGGAAATGACGGGCATTGACAAACTGGACAAGGTGATAAACATAGACCAGTCGCCTATCGGGCGCACGCCGCGCTCCAACCCCGCGACGTACACCGGGCTGTTCGACTTGATACGCGATGTTTTCGCCCAGACCACAGAGGCGAAGATACGCGGGTATCAGAAGGGGCGGTTCAGCTTTAACGTCAAGGGCGGGCGGTGCGAAGCCTGCGGGGGCGACGGGATAATAAAAATAGAGATGCATTTTTTGCCGGACGTATACGTGCCCTGCGAGGTATGCGGGGGCAAGCGGTACAATCGGGAGACGCTGGAGGTGAGGTACAAGGGGAAGACAATAGCGGATGTGCTGGACATGACTATAGATGAAGGCGTGGTTTTTTTTGAGAACCTGCCGCGTCTGCGGGACAAGCTGCGGACGCTGTGGGACGTTGGGCTGGGGTATGTAAAGCTGGGGCAGTCGTCCACTACCCTGTCAGGGGGCGAGGCGCAGCGTGTAAAGCTGGCGGCCGAGCTTTCCCGCAAGAACACCGGCAAGACCCTGTACGTGCTGGACGAGCCTACCACAGGGCTGCACGCGGCCGACGTGCACAAGCTGATCGGTATTTTGCGCAGGCTGGCGGAAGGCGGCAATACGGTAATTGTTATAGAGCACAACCTGGATGTTATAAAGACGGCGGATTATGTTATAGACCTTGGGCCGGAAGGCGGGGACAAGGGAGGCATGGTAATCGCCTACGGCACGCCGGAAGAAGTGGCCGAAAACCAACATTCATATACAGGGCAGTACCTGAGGAAAATTTTAATAGAAGGCGGGCAAGGCGCATGATACTGTCGGGACTTGCGATTAAAAAAAACTTGGGCGCGGGACTGATAATCGAGCCATTCAGGGAAAGCGCGCTTAACCCTAACAGCTACAACTTAAGGCTGCACAGCGAGCTGATGGTATACGAGGACGAGCGGCTGGACATGAAGAAGCGTCACAGCGCCAGGGTAATTGAGATACCGGACAGCGGCCTGGAACTTACGCCAGGTATACTGTACTTGGGGCGGACAGTGGAATACACGGAAACCAACTCCTTTGTGCCGATGCTGGAAGGGCGGTCCTCTGTAGGGCGGCTGGGGCTTTTTGTGCATGTTACGGCGGGTTTTGGCGATGTGGGGTTTAAGGGCTACTGGACTTTGGAGATGCACTGCATACACCCCATTCGCGTTTACCCCTTTGTGGAGATTTGTCAGATTTACTACCACGTTATTGAGGGCGAGTTCGAACGTTATAAGAACGGGAAATACCAGAACAACCAGGGCATTCAGGAGAGCATGCTTTACAAGGACTTTTTGAGGTAATAGGCGCGGGAAAGGTCAAAAGATAAGACCTTGGGGGTTCTGAGGCGCGCGGGAAAGGTCAAAAGATAAGACCTGGGGGGGGGGGGGGGGGGGGGGGGGGGGGGGGGGGCGGGGGGGGGGCGGGGGGGGGCGGGGGGGGGGGGGGGGGGGCTCGGGGGGGGGGGTGGGGG
>JAISYE010000054.1 GCA_031297485.1 Clostridiales bacterium | reverse complement strand
AACACACTTTCCCTACAACACGCTCGTCCGATCTAAAACCTTAAGACCTTGGGGCTCTGCCCCAAACCCCGCTGGGGACTTCGCCCCCGATAGTCGAGCTTGCTCGACGCAGACCCCTTCTTAAGGGCGGCGAATACAGCGCTTTTTGATGCAGTAACAGCCTTTTAACAAAAAGGACTGTTTATTTTTTTCTTAAGTTCGCGCTTATGGGGCGAGCCGCCTTCGCCCGCGCAACCCGCCGGCCTTGGAAGTAAAACAGCAAAATTACATACTGGCGTTATTTCGACAAATATCATAATGTCATAAAGTATTCAAGAATACCTGCCGATATAATTGTTACAGTTTTGCAACTCTTTGCAATTCATATAAGCCAAAAAAGGAAGGGTTCTATTATGAAAAATTTATTGCAAGTCACGTTATCCGTATTACTGACAATATTGGCGCTGGGTATATGCGCACTGCCCGCGCGTGCGGCGGCAAGCCGGATTACAAGCAGTTCGCCGCCCGTATTCGCGGCTGGCGCGGATAGTACCGCGGCTCCACAGAATATAAGGATTAATCTGACGCTGACCTCCTCCGCCAGTTTGGATGTCGAATTGAAATTGACAGGAGAGCACGCGGGCAAATTTTATTTAGCGGACAAAAACGGAAACAACGGCCAGGATATTACGGTCACAATCCCCGTAAGTCCCGGTCAGTATGAAGCAACCTATGATGTGACGGTTGGAATAGCCAAGCCGCAAAGTGTATCGGCCGGCGATACCGCGTCGGTCCTCATAACCGAAAAGGGAATGTCAGAAGCCATCTGCGTCGTTCCCATCAGTGTCGGCGCGCCGGCGTCAACCCCCGGCCCGCGCTATTCATCGCCGATGTCGTCGTCCCATGACCCTATGATAAAGAGTCTCACAAGCTCTTCGTGGCCTGAATTTGACTCTGGCAGCACTGAAGGCGTGCGGGACCTGCGTATAGACCTGACGCTTAACCGGACAGCAGGCGCGAATGTCGAATTACGCTTAACCGGGCCTGCGGCGGACAAATTTTATTTGACGGACAACGGCAGCAACATTGGCGGCCCAGGTCAGGCTATTACGGTTCCGATTTCAAGCGTCTTCACTGACGCAACCTGCAACGTCTCTGTTGTAATAGTCCAAGGCCAAACCCTGAACGCCAGCGACACCGCGTCGATTGTTATAAGCGAAAAGGGAATGGCGGCGCCTAGCTATACTATTCCCATCAGTATCCACACTCCGGAGTCAAACCCTGTAATAAACAATATTTCAAGCTCTTCGCCGCAGCCGCAGTTTACGGTTGGCAGCACCATGGGAGCGCAGGACATACGCGTAGACCTGACACTAAGGTGGGCCGCCTGTGCGGATGTCGAATTGCGTTTAACCGGGCGGAACGCGGACAAATTTTATTTGACGGCCAACGGAAACAGCGGCGCCGCAGGTCAGCCTATTACGGTTATGACCTCAGGCCAGATGAATACAACCTGTGATGTGAGGGTTGAAATAGCCGCGGGGAAAACGCTGGAGGACGGCGATGCCGCGTCAATTGCAATAAGGGAAAAGGGAGTGACGGGACTCAGTTACACCATTCCCATCGATATCCATATTGCGGAACCAAACCCTACGGTAGTCAGTATAACAAGCTCTTCTCGGCCTGAGTTTGCGGTTGGCAGCACCGCAGGGGCGCAGGACCTCCCCATAGATCTAACGCTTAACCATCCCGCTTACACGGAGGTCGAATTGCGATTAACCGGAGCGGCTGCGCGCAAATTTACTTTAACGGCCAGCGGAAGCAGCGGCGCCGCAGGTCAGCCTATTACGGTTATGACTTCGGGCCAGATGAATACAACCTGCGATGTGAAGGTTGAAATAGCCGCGGGGGAAACGCTGGTGGAGGGTGACGCCGCGTCGATTCTTATAAGCGAAAAGGGAGTGACGGGGCCCAGCTGCACTATTCCCATCAGTGTCTACAACCCGGCGCCAGACCCTGCGGTAATTAATATTACAAGCCCTTCGTGGCCCGGTTTTGAGGCCGGAAGCATCCCAGGGTCGCGGCAGGATATAGACATAGACGTAACGCTGGACCGGTCCGCCGCCTACATGCCTGCCGGATTAGAACTGCAATTGCGATTAACCGGAGCGAGTAAGAACAAATTTTATTTAATAGGAAACGGTAACATCATCGGCACCGCGGGAGAGTCCATTACGCTTCCAATCTCAGGCACTTTTCCGTTTAATACAACCTTTAACACGACGGTTACATTAGTCACTAATGACACGCTTGCTGCCGGCGATACCGTGTCGATTGTCATAAGCCAAAAGGGAAAGGAATATCCCAGCTGCACCATTCCCATTACTATCGGCGTACCTCCGCAAGCCAACCCGTCGGTAATAAGAATTACAAATTCTTCGTGGCCTGAATTTGAGGCCGGCAGCACCGCGGGACCCCAGAACCTAGATATAGGTGTGACTCTGAACTCTTACGCCGCCGCGGACGTGAGCCTCCAAGGGGAATTAACCGGGGATGACGCGGACAAATTTTATTTGACTTACAACGGAAGCAGCGGCAGCGCCGGCGGGCCTATAACGATTCCAATCCAACGGAACGGCCAGGATACAATAACCTTCACTGTAGCGGTTGGAATAGCCGAAGGGAAAACGCTGGACGCCGACGATACCGCCTCCATTGTCATAAGCGAACAGGGACAGCAAAGGCCCAGCCATACCATTCCCATTAGTATCCACACGCTGGCGCCGTACCCGTCGATAATCAGCATTACAAACTCAAGAACGCTATGGCCTCTGTGTCCTGAGTTTTTTACTGACGTGACATCCGCGCCCCAGGATTTAAGCATAGCTCTGAAACTAAACTCCGCTGGGGTCCCCGGCGTGGACGTCAAATTAGAATTAACCGGAAATGGCTCGGACAAATTTTATTTAAAGGGCAAAGGGAGCAGCGACACCGCAGGCAGGACCATCACGCTTTCAATCGCCAACCCTAACCCTCAAGCTGATGATACGCTAACCTTTGATGTGGAGGTTGGAATAGCCGCAGGGGAAACGCTGGAAGCCGGCGATACCGCTTCCATTGTCATAAGCGAACTGGGAGTGACAGGCCCCGCCTGCGCTATTCCCATCATTATCCGTACTCCGACGCCGTACCCGTCGATAATCAGCATTACAAACCCAAGCACTTCATGGTCCATGTGGCCTGAGTTTTATACTGACATGACCTCCGGGTCCCAGGACTTAAGCGTAGAGCTGGAGCTAAACTCTAGCGCGGTCCCTGGCGTGGACGTCCAATTGCAATTAACAGGGCAGGGCGCGGACAAATTTTATTTAAAGGGCAGCGGTATCACCGGTGGCGCCGGCGATACCATTACGATTCCAATCCAAAACCTTGAAGCCAAGGATAGACTAACCCTTAGCGCGGAGGTTGGAATAGCCGAGGGCGTGACGCTGGAAGTCAGCGATACCCCGTCGATAGTCATAAGCGAAGCAGGAGTGACAGGCCCCACCTGCGCTATCCCTATTATTATCCGCGCGCCTATGCGGCAGCCGTCAATACGGGGTATTACAAGCGCTTCGCGGCCATCGTTTGAGGTTGACTCGGACAAGGACGCGGCTACGCAGGATATAAGTATAGATTTAACGCTGAACCAAGGCGCGCTCTCCAGCGTGCGTGTCAAAGCGCAATTGACAGGAGAAGACGCGGATAACTTCTATTTTACAGGCAATGGAAGCGGCGGCGGCGGCCAGCCCCTTACGCTGACGGTCCCAATCCCCCCAACCTCAGGCCAGGATAAACTAACCTGCAATATAGCGGTTGGAATAGCCGAAGGGAAAACAGTGGAAGCCGATGATACCGCGGCGATTGTCATAAGCGAAGCAGAAGTGACAGGCCCCAGCTGCACTATCCCCATCAGCATCGGCACGCCGCAGACTCCGCAGACTCCGCCGCAAGGCGCGATAACAGGCACGGCAAAGCTCTGGGCCAACGGTACCGAAAGCCTTCTTGGAGGCGCGTACATCTATGTGTACGACAGCACCGGCCAAAGGTATATCGGCAGCGCCATATCCGCGCCAGAGGGGGCATATGCCTTTAATATTCCCGCCGGCAGCGCGTCCTTGACAGGTTACCTTGTAAGCGCCTCGTCCAACCTAAGTTTCGCTAATTCGCTGATAAACGAAGACGAAACAGCCGTTGTATCCTCCTGGGACGGGAATTATAAGACTGTACCGGACCAAGGCGGCGGGGTTGCAAATTTCACGTTTATCAAGGCAATAACAATTACCGGCAGGGTCGTAGACAATAACGGCAACCCAATCCCAGGCGCGGCGGTAAGCGAGTCCTACACCGTGGAAACTGAGACCGGCGGCACTTTTGAGGCGCAGACCAATGTGAACGCGACGGGTTCCCGGCAGCTTTGGGTGTATGTATATGCCAGCGGTTATTATTCGGCACAGCAAACCAACACACACAATGTGTCGGTTAATGATTTTAAAAGGGGCTATATAGATATTGGGGATATAACCTTGCAAAAGATTCCCTCCGCCGGTGTATACAGTGACCATGAAAAGAACAGTTTCATTGTTACGCCCAATTTTGTTGTGCCAAACGAAGTGTCCTATGCCACATTAAAGCTTAACGCCGACGCTTTGTCCGCGCGGGAACAGGTTATTACTGTTGAAACAAATAATTCAGCAGAAATAATGGTGACTAAGCTTGAAGACATTAATATTACCAAGGACGGCGCGAAGGCGGATGTAAACAGTTTCAATTTTGCCGGCAGCAAGTTGGAAATCAGAATGAACATCGAACCTAACGCCAATTATCAATTTAAGTTTAGCATTAAAGCGCCTGGCATAGGCGAAAATTATACCGTCGCGGCCAAAGCAGGCGGCGCCACAATCGGCCAAGCAATTGTAATATTGCACGGCCTTGACTTAACCGTACCGCCGGAGGTCAAGCCGAATCAAAAATTTGTAATTTACGGCGATGTCGTCATCGACGACAATGTGGACCTTGAATTGGCTATAAAGGATCAGGCCGGCGCGGCAAAATACACCGCCGCCCTAAATGTTTCCAAAAATATGGGGGTTCACTACAAATTTACGGATATTACGCTGCTTGAACCGGGGAACTATGTGGCCACGGTCACATCTAAACAGAACGGGGCGCCGTTAAAAACCGCGCAGGCAAACATCCGCGTGGTCGATGAACCCATAGTTATAACAGAGATGTGGCTTAAGGACGACTACAATCAAGTATCTAAGCCCAACCCCGCGCCTGGGGAATACCTCACATTCAACGGCTGGGTGCACGGCGATTTGTGGTCGCAGGACTACAGAAACCTGCGGGCGTCCGTGACCTTGGGCGGCGACACAAGCGGCGTGACTAAAGCGCAGTTTATTATAAAAACATCTCACGGAACGTTCTTGCGGCCTCAGGGTTCCGCGGCTTTCACAACAACGTTTTCAGCTGATTTGAACAGTTACCGCGGAACCGGAAAGGCGGATGTGCTGTATGAGATAACAAAGAGCGACGGTTCTGTACTCACATTTGTTGTGGGCAAACTCATACTTCTCATAGACCCCAGCGGTTACATCTATAACTCCGATACGCGCGAGTTTGTCAAAGGCGCGGTGGTCACGCTCTTTTACAAGAATGAAAGCGGGGCATGGGCACAATGGCCGGCAGAGCGGTATGACCAGCAAAACCCACTGAAGTCCGACGACAAAGGCAAGTATGGCTGGATGGTACCGGAAGGCCAGTACTATATAACGGTTACCTGCGCGGGTTATGCTGATTACGATATGCTGAGAGACGGCAGAAATTTTGGCGAAAACGGCGTGCTGACCGTTCTGCCGGAACAGACAGAAATAAATATAGGTCTGAAGCCTATCGGCGGTTCGGAAGACCCTGGAATACCGGTTACGCCAACTCCGGAAAACCCGGGTATACCGGTTACCCCTACCCCGGAAAATCCGAGTGTGCCTGTTACCCCAACTCCGGAAAATCCGAGTGTACCGGTTACCCCTACCCCGGAAAACCCGGGTGTGCCTGTTACCCCTACCCCGGAAAACCCGAGTGTGCCTGTTACCCCTACCCCGGAAAACCCGGGTATACCGGTTACACCAACTCCGGAAAATCCGAGTGTGCCGGTTACTCCTACACCGGAAAACCCGAGTATACCAGTTACACCAACTCCGGAAAATCCCGCGCCATCTCCTGGCGGTTCCGGTTCCGGCAGTTCCGGTTCCGGCAGTTCCGGGGGCTCCAGTTACGGCAGTTCCGGTCTAGCGACAGTTACGGCGCAAACCGCGCCGCGCGTTACTTTGACGCTGTCCAAGACCTCCATGGCCATAAGCAACGCGCTGCGGGCAGGTAAACCGATTGTCATTGAACTGCTGGGCAGCATGAACACGGCAGCCATAACCGGCGCGAAACTTAACAGCTGCGCCAAATTGAATTTGCCGGTTACCATTACGCGCGGTATTTATTCTGTGACACTGTCGCCGGAAGCCATAAGGGGGCTTAAGCTAACCGACTCTCAGGCTATAGAAATCGCTGTTTCCAAGCCGGAAGGAGTATACGGCGCAAATGCCGAAAAACTGCGCGCCAAAGGCGGACGCAACTCTCAGCTGCTTAGTATGTTCTGCGATGTGGAACTTTCAGTAGATAACACGTCTGTGGAAAGTTACAGCAATTATGTGGCTATCCGCATAGACTCCGCAAAACTTGGGCTTACAGAGCCCGAAAAAAAACAAATAATGGCCGTGGGGCTTAACGGGCAAGGTATTACCTGCCTGGGCGGCAAATTTGACGGCGACGTATTCGAGTTCGCGGTTCTGCGCGGCGGACGGTACGGCCTGGCGGTTCTGCCGGAGGCGCGGCGCGTGGAACTCGCCATTAACAAGAACACCTACCATGTGAATGGCGTCCAGCGTGAAGCGGACGTAGCGCCAATTATTTATGGCGGCTCCACAATAGTGCCTATCAGGTTTGTGGCGGAGTCACTTGGCGCGGAAGTAGCCTGGAACGCCGTGTTGCGCAGTGTTTCCATTTCGCTGTTCGGCAACCTCTTTAATATGACAATAGGCACTGTACTTCACGGCATGCCTGTGCCGCCAATGATAATTGACGGCCGCACCTTCGTTCCTCTGCGGTATGTTTCCGAAACCCTGGGCGCTACTGTCTACTGGCATGACAAGACAAAGAGTATAGAAATCTTTTACGCCGGAAATTAACAGATGCTGGCGAACACAGTTCGCCCCTACTGGTGTATCCTCCGATATTTTACAGGAGAACTAAATGTTTTTGGCCCATAGCAGGGCTTGCCCGAAGCAGCAGTTGCGGCCGCAAACGCCGCGGGTGTTCGGGCGAACACAGTCCGCCCCTGCTATGATTTATAAGCGGATACACCATACAGTATAATCACTGGGATGCCGCGTTGCAAAACGCGGCATTGCTCACCGCCGGCCGCCACGAAATGGACACTGCAGAGCAAAACGAACTGAATAATAAATTTATGTGGATACGCTTAACCGTATCAAAATGAGTCACAATATGTACAGCATAACGATTCGCCCTGTCAAGTTCATGGATTATCCCGCTGAACAAAAAAAGCCGCGCAATAGTTACTGCTATTGCGCGGCTTTTTTATTATATTTTCAATTTTTTCGCATAAGTAAAAGCAATAGTAGTAGGGCCGATATGGGAAGAAATAACCGCGCCTAATTCCTGCGGTTCATAATCCACATCAATACCGGCATCGCGCAGCATCTTGGTGCATTCTTCAGCTTCGTCCTGGTGCTCGCAGTGAAGCACGCATGAAGAAAAACTCTTGTTATCCCGCAATCCCTTCTTAACAGCCAGGTCCACAATGGTCTCAAAGGACTTTTTGCGGCCCCTGACCTTTGTCAGGGGATGCAGCTCGCCGTCGGAAAACTCAATTATGGGTTTTATATTAAAAAGCGTGCCCGCGAAAGCCGCGACTTTCCCAACGCGCCCGCCGTGTACGAGAAAGTCAAGGGAATCCGTAGTAAGCAGCGTGCCGCATTCATTCTTGACAGCCTCTATAAGCGCGGCGCACTGTTCAATGCTGACGCCCCCGGCACAGAGCTTGGCCGCTTCCATTAATGTTATGCCATACATCATCGTGCATTGGCGCGTATCAACAACTATAATACTGCGCTCCGGAAATTCCGCCCGCGCCTCGCTCTGAGCGGCTACGGCGCTTTGATACGAACTGCTGAACTTGGACGTAATAGTCAGGCACAACACATCCACGCCCGCTGACAGCCATTTTCTGAAAGCGTCAAGATAATCCTGCATAGAAGGCATGGATGTCTTGGGATAAACTTTATTGTTCATAAACGCGTACAAGGTGTGCAGGTCAATATCCACACGGTCTTTACGATAATTTACATTGTCCGTCGAAATATAAAAGGGCACAACCTCTATGTCGCTTTCCGCTATCTGCTTATCCGTAAGATCGAACGCGCTGTCGGCTATCAGCTTAAAACTAGCCATAACAATCACTACCTTTCAAGTGGGCTTATTTCCGGAAACCCCGGTTTCACCGGAAGCTCTGGCTCCGGTTGTTTTTTCAATTAATTTCGCGTGAAGGACATAACGCGAATCATCCGCCAAGTTTGTACAGGTCGATAACGTAAGTATCTGGTCATTTTTATCTATTTCCACGCCAAAATCGTACACGGTCTTGGTCTTCATCTTCTGCGCCAGTTCGAAAAACGTGCTCATGCTGGCGAAACGCGTCTGGATATAATTAAACTGCGTGTCCGTTTTATAAAAGGAAAACGCCTCCCATTTCGTATACTCGTACAGTGTTTTTAAATAAACATATCTGTGCGTGTTGGCAAACGAACTGTCCATATAATAACGGATATTATGGAACATGGAGCGGTTCTTCATATTATGCCCGTAGATAACCGTGTTCTTACCCAGGGGGAGAACTATATTCTCGTAATCCATAAAAATAGAGCCAGCTACATTTTTTTTTTAAACAAATCGTGCTCCAAATAAAACTCGTTATCCGCCGACTGAACTACAGGATAATTTATTTCTGTATCCGGGATTGTCAGGTAGCCTACTATATCCTCGTTGTTAAATTCCTGCATCATAGTGCGGAATTCCGAAAACATCGCGATTGGCGGCGTCGGCGTTGGTGTCGGCGAGGGCGTTGGCGTAGGTGTCGGCGTTGGTGTGGCCGCGCTGCCGTCTGATCCGTCCTGGTCGGGATTGCCGCCGTAATTATTATGAATTTCCTGCGCGGTTTGCGCAATATGCCGGTTCTGCCACAGATTAAAATAGTAGCTGAGCACGTTATAGGCCAAAAACGCGATCACAAAGGCCAGCACGATTATTATAACCGATATAAAGTCAAGCGTGCCCTTCGTCTTTTTACGAAAGGTCTGCACTTTTTTCTTCGCGCTCTCACGCTTGAAAGCCTCCAGGTCAAAATCGTCCTCAATAAATTTTTGAATCTTCTTGTCTTCCTTCATAATATACCCACCCCAAAATATATATTTCTACCGGAAGTTCCGGCTCCGCTTGCTTACACACGTCAACCCCGCCGATGCTGGACATCGAAAGAAAAAGCTACCCTCCCCGCAGATTTTTCAACGAAATTGACATCCTCGCCGGAAGTTCCGGCTCCGTCTGTAAAGCAATCCGTTAATGTGGCCGTGCGCTTATTTATTTTATACCGCGCCAGCCTTTTATATTTAAATTATCACATATATCTTATAGCATAAATCTACACTATTTGCAATATTTTTTTTGATGACAAAAAAATTCAAAACATTTACTGCCGGGACCGTAACTTCCGTCCCGCAGACGGCGTTCCGTCTATTTTTCAAGCTGTACCTGTACGCTGACTCCGTCAGTCGTCATTACTATCGTGCCGTCCAGGTCCGTCCGATATACGGTTATCCCGCGCTCGTCCAAGGCCCGCAGCGTTTCAGCGTGGGGATGGCCGTAATCGTTTCCCGCGCCGCAGGAAATAACCGCGCATCTTGGCAGGACCGCGTCCAAAAATTCCCTGCTGCTGCTGGACGAACTGCCATGATGTCCCAGCTTTAAAACATCCGCCCTTAGGCCACGCCCGCCTGCCGCGAGAATTTCATTCTCTGAAATTCTTTCCGCGTCACCCATGAACAAAAACGTCACATTACCATAAACCATTTTAAGTACTACAGAATAGTTGTTTAAATCATCATACTCCTCAGACACAGGGGCCAGCACCGTGAAACTCAGGGCGGAGTCTCCGGCAAGCCCAAAGGTATCGCCCGCGACCGGCGCCTTTATCTTCAAGTTCTTGGCTTCCAGCGCGTCCAGAAACATCTCAAAGGTCTTGGTCGTATGCACAACCCGCGGCATCATTACATTTGTCACAGGCAGTTTTTCCACCACTTCCGCCATATTCCCTATGTGGTCGCTGTGAGGGTGCGTCGCCACCAGCAGCCGCAGACCCGTCACACCCTCCTCCCGCAAGTAGCCGAAAAGTTTGTCCCTTGCGGAAAATTCACCGCTGTCTATAAGCGCGTCGCCCTCCGGCGTCTTTATTAAAATAGCGTCCCCCTGCCCCACGTCTATAAAATGCACGCTGATTTCCCCCGCCGGACGCTTCCGGCAGCCCAAGACGCCGGAAATCCCGGCCGCAAATATCAGTGTCAGAAAAAAAATTAATAAATATTTTTTTAACACTTATGATTTCTCCTTAATATATCCATCGGCAAAACAGGCCCTTCTACTTTAATCCTTATTTTTTGCCGCGGATGAGGTGCGTTTTCCAGCTGGACACCCTGTTCATCGGTCATTGTGGCAATAACCTGCTCCCGATTGGGCCGCGAATGAGAAAAAATTTCCAAGGTTTCACCGCGCCAAAATTTATTCCGCTGTTCCACAAGGGCACAGCCAGAGGCGGCGTCATAATCCAGCGCAACCGCCGCGAAATCGCTGCCGGTACCTTTTCCGGATGGACCTTGCGAATGGGGGCTGGCGCAGGGCTGATAAACCTGCGCTTCAGGCCCTGGCCTGGAAAAATAAAAGCCTGTGGTAAATCCCCTGCTTTCGGTTTTTTGTATTTCTTCCATATATCTCTGTTTATTGCGTTCATACAGGGCCGGCGATTCGAAATAGCCGTCTATTGCCTCCCTGTACGCCTTAACTACTGCCGCGGCGTAATAGGCCGACTTCATACGCCCCTCGATTTTAAAGCCCGTCACTCCCGCTGACACCAATTCCGGAATATATTCCAGCATGCACAGGTCCTTGGAGTTTAAGATATATGTGCCGCCCTCGTCCTCGTAAACCGGCAGGTACTCCCCCGGACGGGTCTCCTCCATAAGCGCGTACTTGTAACGGCAGGGATGGGCGCACTCGCCGCGGTTGGAATCCCTGCCGCACATCCAGCTGCTTAAGAGACAGCGCCCGGAGATTGAAACGCACATCGCCCCATGTACAAAAACTTCCAGCTCAAAGCCCTCGGGAGCGCGTATCGCCCCTATTTCGGCCATGGAAAGCTCCCGCGACAGTATGGCCCTGCTCGCGCCCAGTTCGTGCCAGAACCGGACACTGTGTGAGTTCGACGTGTTAGCCTGGGTACTGATGTGTATGGGTATCTCCGGCACAATCCGGCGCGCCGTGTAGAAAACGCCCGGGTCGGACACAATCAGGGCGTCAATGTTTACAGAGCGCAAAAATCTCAGATACACGTCCAAATTGTCAAAATCTCTGTCCCGCGCAAAGGCGTTTACCGCGCAATAAGTCTTTACCCCTCGCGCG
>JAISYE010000053.1 GCA_031297485.1 Clostridiales bacterium | reverse complement strand
CACGGTGAACGACGGTAACACAACGGCTGTGCGCAACATGGGGTACATTACCACCATCCCTCTGGTCGATTACGACCCCGACGACCCGCCGGGCACGCCCAGCAACGAGACGGAGCATCCGCCCGCAAACCAGTCAGCCGGGCCGGGTCTGTCCTCCGCCAAGACATCCAGCCCGCCGTCCGGCTCCTTTGTGCAGGCCGGCAGCACGATTACCTATACTGTCACGGTCAGCAACAACGGTGAAACCGCTGCCCTGAACGTAAAGGTACGTGACCCCATACCCGCGGGAACGGAATTTGTCAGCGCGGCCAATAACGGAACGGTTTCCAACGGAGCGGTCCGATGGACGATACCGAGAATCGAGCCCGGCGCCTCCGCCAGCGTGTCCTTTACGGTACGGGTTTCGGAGAATATCGCCCAAGCAAACGGGAACATCCGCAACCTAGCCTATGTAGGACCGCCGGGCACCCCGGATAACCCCGACCCGCCGGATGAGCCTGAAACACCGTCCAACCCGACGGAGCATTACGCCTACAGGTTTGTGAAACGCTCTGACCCTGCCGCCGGAACAGCCGTCAGCCCGGGGCAGCAGATCACGTACTACTTGGACGTGGTGAACATCGGCAATACGGATTTGGATAATATCACCGTAACAGACGTTGTGCCGCCTAACACCACTTATGTATCCTCCGCGCCGACGGCGCGGGTGGTTACCAAGGGCAGTAAGACGGGCCTGCGGTGGGATATAGCCAAGGTAAGCGCGGGGCAGACGGTCACGGTTTCCTTTGTGGCGCGTGTGAACGCGGGAAATACGGAGTACGTGCGGAACATGGGGTATCTTACCACCACCCAGCCGGGCGATTACGACCCCGACAACCCGCCGGGCACGCCCAGCAACGAGATAGTGCATCCGCCCATAGATCCGCCCGACGGACCGAGCCTGTCCTCGGTTAAGACGTCCAGCCCGGCGTCCGGCTCCTTTGTGCAGGCCGGCAGCGTGATTACCTACACAGTCACGGTAAGTAACAGCGGCGATATCGCGGCCATGAATGTAAGGGTACGTGACCCCATACCAGCGGGAACGGAACTGGTAAGCGCGGCCAACGGAGGAACGGTTTCCGGCGGAGCGGTCAGTTGGACGATACCGAGAATCGACCCGGGTATGTCCTTCAGCGTATCCTTCACGGTACGGGTTTCGGAGAATATCACCCAGGCAAACGGTAATATCCGCAACGTGGCCTATGTAGGGCCGCCGGGGACCCCGGATAACCCCGAACCGCCGGACGGGCCGGAAACGCCCACTACCCCGACGGAGCATTACGCGTACAGGTTTGTAAAACGCTCCAGCCCGGCCGCCGGAACAGCCGTCAGCCCAGGGCAGAGGATTACCTACTATCTGGACGTGGTGAATCTGGGGAATAGGGAATTGCGCAATATAACCGTGACAGACGTTGTGCCGGCTAGTACGGCCTATGTATCCTCCGCGCCCGCGGCGCAGGTGGTGAATAAAGGCAGTAAAACGGGCCTGCGGTGGGATATAGCGCTGGTAAACGCGGGGCAGACGGTTACGGTTTCCTTCGTGGCACAGGTACGGAACGGGAACGCGGCGTATGTGCGCAACGTGGGGTACATTACCACCACCCCGCCGGGCACCTACGACCCGGACTATCCGCCGGGCAATCCCAGCAATCCGGTGGAACATCCGCCGGCACCGGTGTATAATCCGACACCGACGCCGACGCCGACGCCCTATAATCCGACGCCGACGCCGTACAGCCCTTATAACCCGACGCCGACTCCGTACAGCCCCTACAACCCGACGCCGACGCCGTATTCGCCATACAGCCCAACGCCGACGCCCTATAATCCGGCGAACCCGACGCCGCCGGCGCCAACCCAAGGACCGGCTAACCCGCCGGCGCAACCGCCGGGTGAGACGCCAACAGACCCGTATACTCCGCCGGAAGCTCCCTACACGCCGCCAGACGCGCCGTACACGCCGGAAACTGTTCCGGAGGCGCCGCAAGAGTCTTATTACGTGCCCGGAGGCATAATCCAGAGCGACCCGCCGGCCCCGAGCGATCCAAGCCACACGCTGACGCCGCTGGAGGACGGGCGCTATCTGGAACTGGACGAGGACGGCACGCCCCTTGGCACATGGCGCTGGGACGACGACGAGGGGGAATGGATATTTGACGACGAAATCCCCTTCGGCACACCGGACACGCCGGAGAAAAGGAACCCCACCACAGGGGACCCGTTCGTGCTGATTCTGGAGTTGCTTGGTGTTTCCCTTGTGTTCATGGGAGGCTTGATTATTACCTATATTCAGCTTAGGAGCAAAATCAAAGGCGCTTTATAAACCTTGAATGTGAGGCGGACAGCCTGCCGGACACATTCCGCTCCATAATACAAAAAACAGGAGGAACCCTTGAGGGGTTCCTCCTGTTCCGTCTCATTCATCTAAGCCCAGTCAGGATACGGCTTGGAACGCAAATACTATACCGGATGGCTCTTCTCCCAAGCGAGAATAGCCTTCAGCAGCCTGTGTATGTAAGCCGTAGGCATGTTCAAACCCGTCCCGTTGAAATACCCGCACTGTATCCTGTAAAAAATGAGGTTAAGCAGCCCGCCTGTAATAAATTTAACCAGAACAACATGATTAACGTTGAGTTCCTTAGCCTCCGCTTCTGTCTCCGCGTAGCCGTTTGGCGAAAGGAAGGCGAGTATCAGCTTTATAATCCCGTCGTCGGGTTCTGACAGGAGGTTGGAAAACATTCTGCTGTTTTTTTGAAACATTTCGCTTACAAAATCCACCAATTCGTCCTCGCAGCAGTCCTTAACCTTGTTATTAATCGTTTCACGCATCTCCCTCAGCAAGGACTCCAGCAGATCGTACTTGTCGCTGAAGTGCGCGTAAAAAGCCCCCCGGCTCACCAATGCCTTTTCACAAATATCATACACCGTTATTTTGTGAAAGCTGCGGCAGCGGAGCATCGCCTGCATCGCGGCAATCAAGGCTTTATGCGTTTTTTTTGTGCGTAAATCTTTTTGGCAATAGATTTGCATATTATTTCCCCCTATTGTGTTTTATCGCTGCCCGCATAGCGGCGGCCATTAAATACGGCTTGTCCGCCGGACGAATTATCTAATATCATAATAATCTAAAAATCGCAAAGCAGACCCAATTTGCGCGATAAAAAATTTTTAATGACATCCCACTGAAAAAAGGGGGAGGGAAACAAAGTATTGCCGCGTCCGTATTTTACATCAAAAAAAGCTGCCGAATTATCACGGCAGCCGTCAAACTGAAAAGCCATAATCTACCTGCCTTAAGCCCCCTCAGAAACCCGCAGGTTGGAAATTTTCTCTAAAATCCTGTCCGCATCGCCGCCATCCATAGGGGTAGGCTGGAAGTTGTTCCTGTCTTGAACAGAGGAAACGCTGGCTGGGATTATTGTGCAGGCGTTGTCGTTCAGGAGCCTTTGCCCGCGCACTGTAAAGACCTGCTGAAAAATAAAGGTGTCGGGGTCGGCGGGATGTCTGCTGCCACCGTAGCAAAAATTCCCAAGGCTGTATATAATATTCCTGCCTTTGTATACTTCGACGCCCTGGAGAACATGGGGGTGGGAGCCAAGCACAAGGTTGGCGCCGCAGTCTATGGTAAAACGGCCCATTTCTTTTTGAACCGCATTAGGGTAATACTGCTTCTCCTCACCCCAGTGGTAAAACGCCACTATAATCCGCGCGCCATCCTCCCTCAGGGCGGTTATTGCCTCGGCAATCCTGTCCTTGTTGTAACGCGAGGCGTCCCATACCCGATATCCGAAAAGCCCGATTTTTACGCCCTTTACTTCCTTCATAAGGGTCAGCCCGTTTCCAAAATAGTCCACGCCAGCGTCGTCCAGACTTTCCATGGTATCGGCGTAACCCTTTGCCAGGTAGTCGTATGTATGATTGTTGGCGATGGTAACCGCGTCTACCCCGCCCGCCGAAAGTGCCAGCGCAAGGCTTGGCGGGCCTTTGAACACAAATTCTTTATCCTCGTGCGCTTCCGCGTCTGTAAGCGGCCCCTCCAGGTTGGCCAGCGTCAGGTCGTCCGCCTCGAATATGTGGCGGACGTTGCGCAGGAAATATTCCTCCGTGCCCTGCCGCTCATATTCGTGCAGCAGCGAGTTGTGATAGCCCGCCCGATAGTCGCTGCCAAGGGTGCAATCACCCGCCGCGCTTATTGTTATTGTGGTCTCTTCCTGTAAAAAAGCGTTGCTCCGTATAGCGGCCATTGTGAAAATGGCCGCCGCCATAATAGCGCGAATATTCATACCGCCTCACCCTCCGTGAACTTGACTGATACCAGTGCGGACACGCCATGCTCCTGCATTGTGACGCCGTACAGCGTGTCGGCCGCCTCCATGGTGCCCTTGCGATGGGTTATTAATATGAATTGCGTGTCGTGGGAAAAATTTTTGAGAAAGTTTGCGTATCGCAGGACATTGGCGTCGTCCAGAGCCGCCTCCACCTCGTCCAGTATACAAAAGGGCGAAGGCTTGAGCAGCAGTATCCCGAACAGTAGCGCCGCGGCCGTAAGCGCCCGTTCGCCCCCAGAAAACAGGGACATGTTCTGCAGCTTCTTGCCAGGCGGCTGCGCTATTATCTCTATGCCAGACTCCAATATATTCTTTTCGTCTGAAAGTTCCAGGTACGCCGTGCCGCCGCCGAACATTTCGCGGAAAACAACGGAGAAATTTTCCGATATCAGCTTAAACTGCTCCTTAAACTGTTCCACCATGAGTTCTGTCAGTTCCCCTATCATGCCGGAAAGTTTTTCATCGGCAGCCAATATGTCCGCCCGCTGATTGGTCAGAAGCTCGTACCGCGCCTTGACGTGCTTGTATTCCTCCAGCGCCCCCACGTTTACGCTGTCCCCCAGCTCGTGCAGGGCCGACTTTAGCTGCCGCTCCTCGCGCCGCAGGACATCCAGGCCCTTGTCCAGCCGCGGGTACGCTCGCGCTGTTTGATAGGTCAGCTCGTATTCGTCCCAGAGTTCGTCGTACAAGCGGCGGTTGTCCGCCTCCATTTGGGCCCTGCGCCCTTCCAGGCGCGTGCGCTCGTTCCCCAGCCGCCCGATGCTTTCCGTTATTTCAGAAGTTTCGTTTTCCAGTATGGTTATTTTCTCTAAAACTTCGTCCTTACGGTTGTCCAGCGTCAATACCGCCTCCTGCAGCGCCTTTTGCTTGAGGCGCAATGCCTCCAGCTCCTCTGTTATCCGCGCTGTTTCCGCCTCTTTCTTTTGCAGCTGGCGCTCCTTAGCGGCTATCGCCTCCCTGTGGGCGTCTATTTCCCGCACGGCCCCAAGCAGACCGTCGTCTACGCGGCCTATGTTCCGGCGGTAGGCCAGAATATTTTGCTCCAGGCTGTTTATGTCAATCATCAGGTCTGTCAGCAATTGGGATTGCCGCTCTTTTTCCTCTCGGCCGCGCTGGGTCTCAGCCTGCAATTTTTCCAGTTCCAGCCGCGCGCCCGCCACGTTTGTCTCCAGGGTTTGCAGCGCATCCGCCAGCCTTTGGGCCTCACGCTCCAAATCCGCCGTCTTTTGCGCCGCTGCGCCGCTTTCGTTCAGACAAGCGGTTTGGCGCTCCCGCAAGTCCGCTAAGGCCCCGCTTAGCTGGTCTAGCCCGTGGGCTTGGGAAGCATCCTCCAACGCGCACCGCTGCAGCGCGTCCCTGCGCGCCGCCGTTTCTTCTTCTAACACTTTTAAGCTCTCGTTAAGCCGATCCTGTTCAGCGGCCAGTCTCTCGTTTTCCGCCTTAAGTTTCAACATAGACTCGCCAAGTTCTTGAAGTTCACGGCGCCGCCCAAAGAACCCGCCGCCTTTCTGCGCCGCGCTGCCGCCCGTCATTGCGCCCCCGGGGCTGAAGAAATCACCTTCCAGGGTTACTATTTTGTACCCGTAGTTCAGCCTCCTGTTAAGCGCTATTCCGTTCCGCATGTCGTCAACTATGATTACCCTGCCCAGCAGCGAAGCAAATATCCCTTCGTAAACAGGGCCGTATGAAACAAGGTCCTTGGCGAAACCTATCACGCCATGGGCCTTGGGCGCCCCTTCCGCCACGGTCTTGGCGTGTATGGCGGTTATCGGCAGGAAGGTCGCCCGCCCGGCGTTTTGCTTTTTCAGGTACTCGATAGCGGCCCGGGCGTCCTCCTCGTTTTCGGTCACTATATTTTGCAGCGCGCCTCCAAGGGCTGTCTCTATGGCCTGCTCGTATTCCTTCGGCGCGGTTACAAGCTCGCCCACCGCTCCGTGTATGCCCTCAAAACCCGGCACTCCGTTTTTCTTGAGCATCAGCACGGTTTTGACGCTTTTGTAGTAGCCCTCATAATTCTTGGCCAGTTCGCTTAAAACTTTATGGCGCGACTCACTTTCATGCAGTTGTTTATTAACGTCGCCGAACAGGGCCGCCGCGCGCTTAACTTCCTGGGTAAGACGGCTCTTTTCCGCCGCAAGCCCCCTAAGCTCTGCGTCCAGCCGTTCGGAACACTCCCGCGTGGCTTGCCGCGCCTCGCGCAGGTCTTGTTCCGCTCTTGTTTTGGCGGCTATAGATTCCATGGTCTCGTCCAGCTGTTCCTTCAAACGAGCTTTATGAGATTCCGCCTGCTCCCGGTCGTTCCTTACTTTTTGGAGTTCGCCCTTAACGTCCATTACCGCGGTTATCCTGCGTATTATTTCCGCGTTAAGCGCTTCCGCCCGCTTCTCGCTGTCCGACAGAAGGGCGTTTAACCCGTCAAATTCTCGGCGGACGCCGGCAAGCTTGTTCCGCTTTGTATCCAGTTCCTCGCTCAGCGACTTTACACGCTGTTCCTCGTTCTGTTTGTCGCCCTTCAAAACGACTATACGTTCGTCCGCCTTGCTTATTTCCTGCTGGATACGATTGGATTCAGCCAGTATAAAATTTATCTGCTCGGTTACCAGCTTTATTTCGCCTTCGTTCCTGGCTATACCCGCGCTTAAGTCCTCCATGGCGGCGTTTTCACGCCGCCGCTGCTCGTCTATTTCTCGGGATTCCGCTTTGCGTTCGGCAAGTTCGCCGCGCTGCTGTTCCCGCTGCAGTTCCAGCGCGTGATAATGTTCGGCGGTTATGGTTATTTCTTTTTGAATTTTTTGTAAATCGCTTTCCTGTTTGGAAATCTCCATGAAGAATAAATTTATTTGCACATGCTTCAGCTGCTCTTTTAAGGTGAGGTATTCCCGCGCTTTTTGCGCCTGCTCCGCAAGGGGGGTCAGCTGGGCCTCCAGCTCGGTGATGATGTCGTTTACGCGCACCAGGTTCTGCCGCGTGCGCTCCAATTCCTGCTCCGCGTCGCCGCGGCGGTTCTTATACTTGACTATGCCTGCCGCTTCCTCAAACAACAGCCGCCGTTCGTCCGACCGGGCGCTTAGAACTTCCTCTATGCGGCCCTGGCTGATAATCGAATAACCTTCCCTGCCAACGCCGGTATCCATGAACAGCTCGTGAATGTCCCTGAGCCGACAGGTCACGCCGTTTAAGCGGTATTCGCCCTCGCCGGAGCGGAATACCCTGCGCGTTACGGTAATCTCGGAATAGGAGACCCGCAGTTTCTTATCGGAATTGTCAATAACCATGCTTACTTCGGCGAAACCCAGGGGCTTGCGGCTTGCCGTGCCGGCGAAGATAACGTCCTCCATTTTGGCGCCGCGCAGGCTTTTCGCGCTTTGCTCCCCCAAGGCCCAGCGCACGGCGTCCGCTATGTTGCTTTTCCCGCTTCCGTTTGGCCCCACAACAGCCGTTATGCCTTTGTTAAACTCCAAGCGGATTTTTTCTGGAAAGGATTTGAAACCTTGCATCTCTAATCTCTTTAAGTACATCTTAACTCTCCAAGTCCGCCCAGTAGGGCCTTCTGTTTCTAAAAAGCGTATAAGCCTTAAAACCTGTTTGCAGAAGCAGCAGCCGCGCTTCTTCAAAATTTGCGCAAATGTCCAGCGCGCGGTGGGCGTCCGAGCCAATTGTTATAATTTCGCCGCCTAGCTGGCGGTAGCGCTTTAAGATATCGGGCTGGGGATGGGTACAGTTAAGCCCATAGCGGTACCCCGAGGTGTTAAGCTCCAGGCCCTTGCCGCGCGCGATAAGCTCCCGCAGGATTTCGTCAATAATGTCAGCGTGGTCGGAATAACGCAGTTCGTTGGGCTGGTAGCCGCCGTAACGCACAATGTAGTCTATGTGGCCGTATACGTCATAGGCGTCCGTTGTCCGCACGTTTTGCAGCACTTCCTCAAAATAGGCGCGGTGGGCGGCGTGGATGTCCCTGCCTAGGAAGAATTCGCCGTTATATAAATCCTTGGCCTCTATGTCGTGGGAGGAGCCTATAATAAACTCTAAAGGATAGCGCGCGGCCAGGCTCTCCAATTTATGGTTAATACGGGGCGCAAGCCCAAACTCGACTCCCAGCAGCAGTTCCACCCTATCCGCATATTGCCGCTTTACCCTGCCGAACTCGGCGATGTACTTATCAAAGCTCATCTGATGGGGAAAGGGGCTGCCGTCCGCCTGATAGTCCTCATGGTCCGTAAAAACCATCTGGCGCAGGCCCAGCGCCGCCGCTTTGGCCGCCATTGCGGCCATTGAGTCACTGCCGTCTATGGAGTAACTTGTATGGGTGTGATAATCCGTATTTATCATGCTTTTACCAGTTCCGCAGCCGCGCCGATTAAGCCGTCGATTCTCTTTTGGGCGGATTCGGCGCTGGAATCCTTCACACCGAAGTAAATTTTTATTTTAGGCTCGGTGCCAGAAGGCCGGACGCAGAACCATGAACTGTCCGCCAAGATATAGTAAACCACGTCGGACACCGGCAAGGTTACGGGCGTTTTGGCCCCGCTGACCAGGTCTGTGCTGACACGGTTCTTATAGTCGCGTATTTCAACCACTTTTACGCGGTTGATTGCGTCTGGAGGGTTCTCCCGCAGACGGCTCATGATTTTTACAATGTTCGCCGCGCCCTCCACACCCTTTAGCGTTATAGAGGTAGTTTTCTCCACATAATAGCCGTATTGTTCATACAGTTCCGTAACAGCGTCCCAGAGCGACAGGCCGCGTTCCTTGTAACAGGCCGCCAGCTCGCATATGAGCAGGGCCGCTACAACGGCATCCTTGTCCCGGGCGTGGGTGCCTGCCAGGAAGCCGTAGCTTTCCTCAAAACCAAACAAGAACTGATGGCTGCCGGTTTGTTCAAATTCCTTTATCCGCTCGCCTATATACTTGAAGCCCGTAAGCACCTCGATATACGCGGCGCCGTAGCGCTGGGTTATTGCACGCGTCAGGTCGGTTGACACAATTGTGGAAATTACCGCGCCGTTCTCGGGCAGTGTGCCGGCGGCCTTCTTTTTCGAAAGGATATATTCGGTCAGCAGCGCGCCGATCATGTTTCCGGTTAAAACTACGTATTCACCCGCCTTGTTTTTTACAACCGCGCCCAGGCGGTCCGAGTCCGGGTCAGTACCCACGATTATATCCGCGTCCAGTTTCGAGGCCAGTTTAATCGCCAGTTCAAAGGCTTTGGGGTCTTCCGGGTTTGGGTAGCCCACCGTGGTAAAATCAGGGTCGGGAAGCTCCTGTTCCGGTACCACTGTCACGTTATTAAAGCCGGATTCCTTCAGCGCACGGCGCACCGGTATATTGCCCGCGCCGTGCAGCGGGGTGTACACAACCTTAAGGCCCGCGCCCGCCCGTTTAATCAGGTCCAGGTCCACGCGCTGCTCCTTTACCTTGGCGATATAGGCGTCGTCAACCTCCCGGCCGATTATGTTAAACAGCCCTGTCTTTTCCGCGTCCTCACGCTTGGCCACTTTTATGGAGGCGAAGTCGGTGACCAGGTTTACTTCCCGTATTATCTCCTCATCCCTGGGGTAGGGAATTTGGCCGCCGTCTGACCAGTAGGCTTTGTAGCCGTTGTATTCCGGGGGATTATGGCTGGCGGTTATCATTATTCCGGCGGCGCAGTCCAAGAAGCGCACCGCGAAGGAGAGTTCCGGCGTGGGCCGCAGGCTTTCGAACAAAAAAGTAGCTATGCCGTTGCCGTTAAGCACCAGGGCCGCTTCCTGGGCGAATTCGGGCGAGCAACGCCGCGAATCGTAGGCAAGGGCCGCGCGCAGGGGCCGGCCTGGTTCCCGGGCCTCCGCGTTTTTAAGAATATAATTGGCGAGGCCCTGTGTGGCTATGCGTATTGTATAGATATTCATCCGGTTGGTGCCCGCGCCTATTACGCCGCGCAGGCCGCCTGTGCCGAATTCCAGCGTTTTATAAAAGCGGTCCTGGATTTCCCGCTCGTTGCCTTGTATGGACTCCAGCTCCGCTCGGGTCAGCGGGTCAAAATAGCCGCTGGCCAGCCACTGGGCATACACTTGGTGGTAATCCATATTCTTTCACTCCTTAATCTGCGGGGATTTTATACTCGCAAACGCTTAGATTTGCGCCGTAAGGGGCGGGCGAACTGCGCGCGCCCGCCTGCAATAACGCGCAAAAACACAATTACAGCGTTGCAGGGAGACCGCACCCCATTGGCGCGAACTTAAGGAATGGGGAAGGTCAAAAGATTAAGACCAACGGACAGTTCACCGTTAGGGGCCTAACGATGGTTTGTCCGTTGGCCCCAAACCCCTCTGGGGATTTCATCCCCGATAGCCGAGCTTGCTCGACGAAGCGCTTTTTGACGCAGGTGCAGCCTTTTTAACAAAAGGGATTGGTTATTTTTTTCTTAAGTTCGCGCTTATGAGATCGCACTCTAGGACGTGTTTGAAAACTAGATTCCAGCGCGAAATTGCGGCGGTTTCATTAGAAATTTCGAGCTCTAAAAAATTTTCAAACACGCCTTAGGACGGAACTTCCGGCCTTTTGGAAAATGTATACGTTCGCGAGTATAAAAGACAAAAAGGAAGAAACCATTTTACTGATTTCTCCCCTTTCGCCTCAAAAGTTTGTTTTGAAAGGCCCCGTATTAAAAGTACCTTTTCAGCAGTCCTTCAAAAGCCTTGCCGTGCCGCGCCTCGTCCTTGCACATTTCATGCACGGTGTCGTGAATGGCGTCCAAGTTAAGCTGCTTGGCCTTTGTGGCCAGGTCCTTCTTGCCCTGGGTGGCGCCGTGTTCCGCCGCCACGCGCATTTCAAGGTTCTTCTTTGTGGAAGCGTCCACAACCAGCCCCAGCAATTCGGCGAATTTAGCGGCGTGTTCGGCTTCTTCCCAAGCGATGCGCTTATAAGCCTCCGCCACTTCGGGGTAACCCTCACGGTCAGCTTGGCGGCTCATTGCCAGGTACATGCCTACTTCAGTACATTCGCCCTCAAAGTTGCTCTTAAGTCCTTCTATAATTTCGGGGTCCACGCCTTGCGCCACTCCGATTCTATGTTCGTCCGCAAAGGTCAGGCCTTCGCCGGTCTGCTCTTTAAACTTTGAGGCCGGCACCTTGCACTGCGGACATTGTTCAGGAGGCGTGTCGCCTATATGCACGTAGCCGCAGACTGTACAGACAAATTTCTTCATTTTATGCTCCCCTTTCTTTTATACTTAAGTACCTGATATTATTATAGCAATATCCTGGGATAAAAGTCAATAGAGACATAAAGGCGCCAGAGCTGAAAAATTTTTATTTGCCCGCCGATAAGCTCTGACCTGTAACGTCGCTTTTATGCTTCAACTTTGCTATTTTTCCCCTCTTTATTTTTTCCCTGCGCCTTCTTACCCTTTATTTACGCTAGGACGTGTTTGAAAACTAGATTCCAGCGCGAAATTGCAGCGGTTTTATCCGAAATTTCGCGCTTCTAGGAATTTTCAAACACGCCTTAATCCTTTTTTTCGTGCTTCAGCTGTGGAAAGAATTTCTTTCAAACTTCCCGCCGCAACTGAATTCCTGTATAAATACAGATTTTTTGATGCGCTTGGGAATAAATGTGTCTGCCGATAAAGGCCCAATATGAAACACGCCGCACTACCGCCCTTAAGATAGGGTCACGGGGGGCGAAGTCCCTTGCGGGGGTTTAGGGGCGGAGCCCTAAGTTCTTAATCTTTTGACCTTTCTCATTCCTTAAGTTCGCGCGTATGGGGGTACACCGCCTCATGATGTGTCTTGTACAGCTGCCCCCACTGGACCAAGCTATCCACCACGGGCGTAAATTCAATCCCGCGCTGGCACAGGCGATATTCCACCCGTACCATCTTGCCCCCCCCCCTCACTTGAAAGGCAGGTGCGGGCGATCACGCCGTTCCGCTCCATCTGCCGCAAATTCTCCGTCAGCACTTTCCGGCTGATACCGGGCAGTTCGCGGCACAATTCCCCGAAGCACATGGGGGAGCGCATCAGTACGCATACGATACGGAGACTCCATTTGGACGTGAGCATCCACATCGCTTTTTCAAAATGTTTTGGGAAACGTTCCATTTACAGGTCCGCCTCCTGGTATTTTAATCCCCATCTCGCCAATTCGTTTACAATCGTGATAAGCCCTTGCCCCAGGGAGGTCAGGGCGTATTCCGTATGGGGCGGCACTTCCGCGTATATTTTTTTTGTCAGCAGCCCGTTGTCTTCCATATCCCTTAGACTGCCGGAAAGCACTCTTGGGGAAATGTTGTTCACGGAAGTCCTAAGTTCTCCAAACCGCCTCGGGCCGTTACACAACTCCCGGACTATCAGGATTTTCCACGGGTTGTTCAGGACATAGGCCGCCTCCTCCACAGGGCACGCCACAGTTTTTCTTTTCATTGTTCACCGTTTCCTTTCCTTAAAAATATTTTTCGGTCTCTTATTTGTAATATAACACATATCTATTCTTTCAGCAATATAGTAATTATTGTATATCACGTATATAATAATTACTATATTCTCGATTTGTGCCTAGTTTACAAATGATTAGTTCTGATTTAAAATTCTATTATCTAAGATTAAGGTTTTTTAGAACACAAGCAGTATTTTATATGGGAATTATCATCGGAAAGGATGTGTGCCTTTTTGAGAAAAAAATTGCAAAGGCAGTTGGAACAGCACGCCGAACTACATTTTGACATCGCGACGGTTGCTTTCGGCCGCGGGCTGTCGCACTTATCCGTCACGGAAGAACTGGCTCCCACGGAAACCGGGGCGGAACGCAAACAGCTTACGCTGTATCGCGGGGTGCGTACATACGGAAAAACGGAGGACATCGTCCGCAAGCGGAGGATCGCCTTCCGTCCCATGTACGACCAACGGTCGCTGGCCTACCGTCTGGACGCCACGCCGGATATGCTCCGCGTCAAAACGGAATTTGGTGAAGCGTACGCCGTTTTTGACGGCACAGATATTCTTCGTATAAAGGGCAGCGGGATTTCCCTGCGGTTTTTTATCAAGATGGGGCCTAGAGAAGGGGCTGTTTACCGTTCTGATGGTTGCTGCCAAGTAAACCAGCTGATGACCGGCGAGTTCCTCTTTGTCCCCGTCAAGGGCAAGCTGGATTTTGAGGCGGAATGGATTTGGGAGCGCCGCGGTGAAAGTGACGTGCTTATTGACATTGAGCCTGGCGCCGACGGCGAATTTGAAATCGTCCTGCATTCCGCAGAGCACGGCGCCGTTAAAAAAACGGCCTACCGCCCCTTGGAGGAATGCCGTGAAGAAGCCCGGGCGGACTACGAGAAATGGTACGCCATGTACCCTCGGGTGCCGGGACGGTTTGAAAACTTAAAACAATTATGCGCCTATACCGTGTGGATTTGCCATGTGGAGCCCAAGGGCCTGATGGGTGCGCCGGCGGTCTTGTTTAGCAAGCCCACGGCCTCCGGCATGTTTTCCTGGCATCAGGCTTATCACGCCATGTCCATCACCAACGACGCGGACGCCAGCGTGGAGATGATGCTTAACTTCTTCCCCAGTCAGGATGCCTTCGGAGAACTGCCTGACATCCATGATGACAAGTACAACAATATTTTGGCAACCAAGCCGCCCTTCCACGGATATTCCCTGCTGTATATGCTGGACCACATGGGCGGCGCTGTCACGGAAGCGCACTGCCGGCGCATGTACGAGCCCCTTTCCAAGTTGTACGGGTTTTGGACAAGCCTGCGCGACACGGATAACGACGGCGTCCCCCAATACAATCACGGGTGCGAGTCCGGCATAGATAATTCCGATATGTTCCGTAAGGGCGTGCCGGCGGAAACGCCGGATATCATCGCCTACATCATATTGCTGGCGGAGGGCCTTTCGAAACTGGCGGCCCGCATTGGCATGGCCGACGCGGCGGCGGCATGGCGGGAAAAATCCGACCGCCTGCTGGAAAAGCTGCTCACGGAGTTTTGGAACGGCAAGCGCTTTGTGGCCAGGCTTTCCACCACCCATGAAATTGTGGAAACCCTGGAACTGGAAGCTTATATGCCCGTGATGCTGGGAAACCGCTTGCCCAGGCATATCTTGGACGCCATGCTGGACGACCTGACCGACCCGGAAAAATATTTTACGCCTTTTGGCTTCCGGTCCGGCCCTAAGACGACGCTGGACGGCAAGCCCATGCCGGGGTTTATCGGAGGATTCGCCCAGGTAAAGATGCTCCCGGCGCTGTGGTACGCGGGAGAACGGGAACTGGCCCGGAGTCTTATCGCGGGGTATTGCGAAAAATCCGCCGAGCGCGTTCCTGGTTTTGGTATCTTGGAATTCAAGCCTGAAGGCATGCCGGACGTGAACGATTTCTTCAACACGCCGGGGGGCGGCCTTAATTCCCTGGCGGCCGCCATGTTCCTCTGTCTCGCGGGATTCCTGGAGGAGATCGCCGTGAAGCCAGCGGCGGCGCCTCATGAAGCAACAGGTGGGAACCCAAATGACTTTATAAACTAACGGATACTTTACCGTTAAGAATCCACATCAGGGCGCGACTCAGATGACTAAATACCCTGTTAAAGCAGCGGGATGACAGCAAAATTGCAAGAACCGCCCCATATGCGCGAACTTAAGAAAAAAATAAACAGTCCCGTTTTTTGAAAAGGCTGTATCTGCATCAAAAAGCGCTGCGTCGCGCAAGCTCGACTATCGGGGATGAGTCCCCAGCGAGGTTTGGGGCCAACGAACAAACCGGCGTTAGACCCCTAACGGTGAACTGTCCGTTGGTCTTAATCTTTTGACCTTCCCCAAGCCTTAAGTTCGCGCCAATGAAGAGCCGCCCCTGGTCCTACCCAAATTTTGAAAGACCCCAACTAAGGAAGTGCTTATCATGTTTGGAACCGATAAAACATTCGACCTTTGCGCGTTCCCTTTCAGCGGCCGGGATGCCTATTTCGCCATTCGGGAAGACGAGGAAAGCAGGGAACTGTACCTGTATTTCAGCCGTTCCCCCTCGCCGGAAGTGGAACGCGGCAAATTGATCCGCATTGTACCTGTGTTTGATAATAAGGAAGACACTCGATGGACGTATTCCGCGGACGCGGGATCCCTCACACTGCGCTGCACCAAGGGAACCGTCGAGTTCTGCTTCCAGCGGGGAAACCTGCTGCGCATCCGGGCCAAGGGCGCGTCCCTGCGTATGGTCTGCGATGATTTGAAAATTTATGAAAACGCAGCCCCTCGGGAAGACGGGTCTCTGGAAATCGCCTACGAGATTCTGGGGAAATTCCTGCTGGTCCCAATCAGCGGGTCCTTGCGGCACGACGCGCTGTGGAGCCATAAGGATGTCCGCACGAAGGAATTTACCGTGGATTTGCTGCCGGATGCCGCCACCGGCATCTGTGAGACAGCTATGCACGAATACTATTCCAACGGTGTCCGCGACCAGCGCTATTCCAGCTTTGACGAGGCCGCGCAAGAGACGCGGGACGCCTTTGAAGCTTTCGCGGCCAGGGTGTGCCCCGGCGCGGAGGGTTTCGAGGAAGCGGAGCGCCTGGCGGCCTATACCCTATATACCCTGCACCTGCCGGCGGGCGGGCATATGCGCGCGCCTGGGCTGGCGGCATCCAAGCGGGGCAATACGCTGGCCGTGGGCTGGCAGCAGGCCATAGCGGCGGCGGCGCTTGGCGGCAGTCCGGAGGATGCCTACGAACTTCTGATTTCACCCTTTAAGGCACAGGACGCGCAGGGGCAGGTACCCAACGGCGTTAGTTTTACCTGGGAAGATTACGTGACGGCGGGCGCGCCCATGCAGGGCTTCGCCGTGTGCTTCCTTTTGGACGGCGGGTTCGTGCTGTCCAAGGAACGGGCGGGCGAATTGTACAAGGCGCTGAAACGCTACGCGGATTGGTTCCGGGCCGAACGCTGCGGCGGGGACTTGCGGCCATGTTATTACCATCCGGAAGAAAGCGGATGGCTGGACGCCACCATCTTTCTCAGAGGCCTGCCCCTGCAAAGCGCGGACCTGTACGCCTGGCTGTCCTTGCTTTATGAGGCTTGCGGGCGGCTGGCGCGCCTGGCGGGCATAGCGGAAGATGGTGAGACCTCCGCGCGGCTGGCGGAACAAATCCGCCGGAATATGGAGGCGCTTTGGAAGGAAGACCATTTTATCTGCAAAAATTTGCGAACCGGTTTCGAGTTCAAAGCCAACAGCGTTCTCCGGCTGCTGCCGGTGATGCTGGGACGCCGCTTAAACGGCGGAATGTTGGAGGCGCTGGCGGCAGAAATTCGCGGGGGCGCTTTTTATACAGACGCGGGGGTTGTGTCCGAGCGGCTGGGCAGCCAGGAATTTTCCCTGGAGCCGGGCGGCATGCTGAGGGGCGGAATAGTACCCGCCGTCCAGTTCGTCGCGGCCGCGGGGCTCAGGGACGGGGGCAAACGGGAATTGGCGGCGGAAATCGCTCGCAGGGTTTTGACCCTGGCTTGTGAAAAGGGCCTGGGCGACGCCATTCCGCCCTTTGATAACGACCCCTGGACAGGCAAGGCGCTTTTGGCCCAAGAGGCTTGGCGGCCTGGAGAACCCGAGCGCCGGAAGGACTTACTGCGGACCGAAAAGAAAGAGCCGAAAACTTCCCTGCCCTTTACCGCGGCCGGAGCGGCGGGCATCCTGGGCTTGGCGCGCATTCTGGCGGAAAAGTAAAAACATAGGGGAGGTGATCTTTTGGAAACTACGCGTGACAGCCTGTGGAAACAAATTTGGAAACAGCGTTGGTTTCACGTGTTTGTACTGGCTGGGGTTTTGTTCTTGTTTATCTTCAACTACCTGCCCATGGCCGGCATCATTATCGCGTTTAAAAATTATAGGCTTTCCGGAGGCGTGATGGGGATGTTCACCAGCGAGTGGGTCGGACTGAAGCATTTCAGGGACTTTTTTAGGGACCCCATGTTTGGCAAGCTGATGGTGAATACCTTAGCGCTTTCCCTGACGAAGATGGTCTTTTTGTTTCCGCTGCCCATATTACTGGCAATTGTGTTCAGCGAAACCAACAGCGTGAAAATTAAAAAAACGGTGCAAACCGTCAGTTACCTGCCGTACTTTATCTCCTGGGTCATTGTGGCGGGGTTTTGCACGATATTTTTATCCACCAGCAGCGGCGTTATCAACGATTTTTTCAAGATGACGCGGGGGCATCCCCTTAACCTGCTTACAGGGGAGCAATACTTTTTGCCCATCGCGGTGATCACGGCTTTGTGGAAGGAAACGGGCTGGTGGACTATTATCTTCCTGGCCGCCATTACCTCCATTGACCCGGGATTGTACGACGCCGCGAAGATCGACGGCGCGTCACGGCTGCAGCGCATCCGCCATATTACCCTGACGGGGATGCGGCCCACCATTACCGTGGTGCTGATCCTGGCCTTGGGCAACTTGCTGGGCGGCGGGCTCTCCGGCTCCAATTTCGAACAGAGTTACCTGTTGGGGAATTCCGCTAACGCGAACACGTCCCAGATTATTCAGGTGTACGTGCTGCAGCAGGGCCTGGCTCAGGGGCGTTATTCCTACGCGGCGGCGGCGGGTATCTTCCAAAGCTTGATTTCTATTATCATGATTTTCGGTTCCAACTTCGCGGCGAAAAAAATATCGGGGGAGGGATTGTTTTGAAAAACAGAATCCGTCTTACCACGGAGGACCGTTTTGTGGATGCCGTGGTGTATATTACCTTGGCGTTGGTGTTTTTTTTAAGCCTGTACCCCTTTTACCTGGCTGTGGTGCTGTCTTTTAACGAGGGGCTTGACGCTCAGTCCGGGGGTATATACTTTTGGCCCAGAAAACCTTCGTTGGAAAATTACTCCCAACTCTTTTCCGACACGGAATGGATCACCGCGATTTTTGTCAGTATCGCCCGCACGGTGACGGGCACCGCCGTGACGGTGCTTTTTACGGTTTTAGTGGCCTACGGGCTTTCCCGGCGAGATTTAATCGGGCGAAAGGTTTATTTTAATATTATCATTTTCGCCATGTATTTTTCAGGAGGTATAATCCCTTATTACGCGATCCTGAAGCAGCTGCATCTGTTGAATAATTTCCTCGTTTATATTGTGCCGGGGATGCTGAACATTTTTTACATGCTGGTGTCTATCTCCTTTATCCAAGCCCTGCCGTCTGAATTGGAAGACGCGGCTCGGGTGGACGGCGCGGGTGATCTGAGGACTCTGCTGCACGTGGTCTTGCCGCTCTCCATGCCCTTGCTGGCCACCATCGCCATCTTTACCTCCGTGGGGCATTGGAATTCCTGGTACGACAGCGCGTTCTTCGTCACCAGCAAGGACAAGTCGTATCTGCATACTTTGGCCTATAAACTGATTGAGGTGGTGCGGCGCGCCAATATCGTCACAGCCAACGCCGGCGCGGACACCGCCACAAAGATAAAGGCCACCGCGCTTTCCAAGCAGCTAGCGGCCATGGTTGTGGCGGTGTTTCCCATATTGGCCGTATACCCGTTCTTTCAAAAATACATTGTTTCGGGTATTACTTTAGGCGCGGTAAAGGGATAACGACCCGGGAAGTCAAAACCGTGAGGCGGTATCCCATACGTGTAAACTTAAGAAAAAAATAACATTTTATTAGGAAGTTGTATTCTGCATAAGAATGCTGCACCAGCCGCCCTTAAGAAGGGGTCTGGGGGCCAACGAACAAACCATCGTTAGGTCCCCAGCGGGGGTTTGGGGGTAGAACCCCAAGGCGCGAACTTAAAAAAAGATAAACAATCCATTTTCTTAAAAAAGGCTGTACCTGAATCAAAAGCGTTGCACCAGCCGCCCTTAAGAAGGGGTCTGGGGGCCAACGAACAAACCATCGTTAGGTCCCCAGCGGGGTTTGGGGCAGAGCCCCAAGGTCTTAATCTTTTGACCTTTCCCTATCCTTAAGTTCGCGCCTATGGAGTGGCATCCCCAAGGTTTTGATCTTTGGCACGCTATTGTTTATTCCTTTGTTTGCCAAGACGCGCCGGCTGACCAGGCCCCGCGCCATGACAATATAAAAAAATTGGAGGACTGAAAAATGAAGAAAACACTTGCAATGCACAAGGTACTTGCGCTGACGTTAGCCTTATTAGTCATTTTGGCGGGCGCGGCCGGATGCGGTAACCAATCCGGAGGCGGGACAGCGGCCGGAGACGGCGGCCCCGTTCCCCCGCTGTCGCCGGACAACCCCCGGGAATTCAGCGTATTGTTTAACTTTTCCTGGTGGCCTACGGATCAGTTTACCGGCATTATCCCGGAGGAAATCACCAAACTGACCGGCGTGACCATGGTTCCCAGCGTCGTGGTGGACGATCAGCAGCTCGGCACACTGATGGCTTCCGGCGACCTTCCGGACTTCGTGTTCACCCAGTCGATGCTCTCGAATCTCTCCAGCAGTGAATTTTGCTATGACCTCGGCGGGATTATGGAGACATATGACATTCAATGGGACGACATCCCCAAAATGAACAGGGCCGGCACCATGTCCCTTTCCCAGGAGGAAGGCAAGTACTTCACCTTGATGAGCCACTTCAATACCACCGAGGAATGGCGCGAACTGGTGGACGTGGGCTATGGGACGCCTACCACCGGGGCGCTGCTGTACCGCCGCGACCTCTATGAGAAGATGGGCAGCCCCAAATTGGAAACTTTCGCGGACATGGTGGCCATGATCAACCAGGCGCATACTCAATTCCCTGACCTGACCGCTACGGCGATGTTTGAGAATTCCGCCACGGCGTTCTCCTTCATCCGCCAGGGGCTTGGCATGGGGCAAAACGAGGCGACTTTTGTGGAGGACGGCGGGAAATGGGTGGCCTATCCCCACCACAAGAACTATAAAGAATACCTCTCCATCATTAATCAAATGTATCGGGCTGGCAGCATTCCCGCGGATAACTGGTCCTGGGATCTGACGAGCGAAGTCAATATTTTTTATGAGGGCGACGCTTTCGCGTTCTTCTTCGGGGCTCAGGGCAACGCACAGGGCGCCACGGTTTCCATTCAGCAAAAAGGGAATGACGAAGACATTGAGGAACTGAAAACTGCGGAAGTGTGGGAAGCGCCTGTTATCGGCGACCCAGAGGGGTATTTTACGGCCGATTTGGGTTTTTCCGGAACATTTATTACCAAGAACTGCAAGGACCCGGCGGGCGCCCTGCTGTTCCTCAAGTGGTGTTTCAGCCAGGAAGGCCAGCGCCTGACTCAGTTGGGCCGCGAAGGCCACGAGTACACCATCGAAAATGGCCGGTTTGTTTTCAGCAAGGAGTGGAACGACGCCTATATCAACGGCGAGACCACGGATATTTACAATAACTGGTTTTACTTCGGCGCTTCCCGCGTCCTAGAGGCGATTTCCCGCTGCGAGTCCATTGACGAATCGAAGACGCCCAACGCGCCGGTCATCCGCGCCCACTACGGGAATAAGCCGTGGATTGCCTACGCCATCCCCACGGAAGGCATGGACGAGGCGATTGTGTACAACCGCATCTTCCTGCGCAGCGGTATTTTGCGCACTGCTGAAATTAAGTGTATGCACGCTATGTCAGACGCGGAGTTCGAGACGAATTTTACGGCGCTGCAAAGTCAGCTGGACGAGTATGGCATAGGCGAACTGGAAACGTACATGGACAAGGCGATTAAGGATGCCATGAAGGTGTACGGCGTTTCCTGACCGCAAGAGACTTTTGCCCTTGGGAATGACGAATAATTAAATATCCAAACTTTTTTACAGAAACCGCGAACGCTTTAACGCATTTCGTTGAGCAAATTCGACTATCTCCGAAAAAGTTTGCTAACTTATGCTTTCGTCATTCCTTAGGACGTGTTTTAAAACTGGATTCCAGCGCGAAATTGCAGCGGTTTTATTTGAAATTTCGCGCTTTGAGGAGTTTTCAAACACGCCTTAGGACGTATTTGAAAACCGGATTTCGATAGTCGAGCTTGCCAGACGCAGCGCGAAATTGAAGCGGTTTCATTCGAAATTTTGCGTTCTAAGGAATTTTTAAACATGCTATAGTAAAAAAAGGAGAAATGATTATGGCAGCAATTCAAGATGTATTAGATCTGATCAAGGAAGCGGGCGGCTGCGGGTATTTCGCCACAGTTGAAGGGACCCAGCCACGGGTCCGCGCCTTTGGCTTCGGCTATTACGAGGATGGAAAGTTCTGGTTCTGCACCAACAGCGCTAAGAAGGTGTACGCCCAGTTAAATACGGCCCCTTACGCGGAAATCATGTTCACAAAGCCCGATTTTTCCAAATATGTGCGGATAAGCGGCCATGTGGTTTTCGACGGGAGTCTGGAAGCCAAGACCAAGGTAATGGAGGCCATGCCGGGTGTAAAAGGGCTTTACCAGTCCCCGGACAATCCCATCTTTGAGGTGTTTTACTTGGAAAAGGGCGCGGCGGTCATAGAAGCTTTCCCGCCCGCGGCGCCGCCGGTCGAGATTGCGTTTTAACCGCATAGGGGGAGTGGCTCATGCGTATTGCGGTGATTGGTGCGTCGGGTAAGGCTGGGTCATTAATAGCGAACGAAGCGTGGTCCCGGGGGCATGAGGTTACAGCCGTCGCCCGCCGCGCGAACAGCGTGGACACAGACCGTTACGGCGTTATCGTGCGTGATTTATTCGACTTGCGGGAAGAGGACGCGGAAGATTTCGAGGTGGTTGTCAACGCCTTTAACAGTCCGCCGGGCCAGGAACACCAGCATAAAACCAGCGTGCTGAAATTAATAGAGGTTTTTGAAAACCTGCCCGAGACCCGGCTGCTCTTTGTGGGCGGCGCGGGGAGTCTGTACACGGACGCGTCCCGGACTAAGATGGCGGTTTCCATGATTCCTGAGGAATTCGCGGCGGTGCCCCGCAACATGCTGGAAGGTTTCCGGATGCTGCGGCAGAGTAAGGTAAACTGGACCTTTATGAGCCCGGCGTTCTTCTTTGACCCTAACGGGCCGCGCACTGGCAGGTATACGCTGGGTACGGACTACTTGTTTAACAACAGGGCGGGGCAAAGTTACCTGAGTTTTGCCGACGCCGCCGTGGCCATGGTGGACGAAATCGAAAAGCCCCAATTTATTGGGAGACGCTTTACGCTGGTTTCGGAGTCCGGTCCCAGGACCGACCCGGAGGAAATGCCCGTTACCGAGGGCCCGCCCAGAAAGCATGGCAGGCAGCCATAAGCATGGCGGGCAGCCATAAGCATGGCAGGCAGCCATAAGAAATCAGTAAATATACTCGCGAACGTTGCGATTTACTATACTCATGAACGAATACATTTGCCAAACATGAAAACCTAAAACCTTGGGGCGCTGCCCCAAACCCCGCTGGGGACTCGTCCCCAGACCCCTTCTTAAGTGAGTGAAGTGCGGTGTTTTCAATGTGGCAAATCTTAACGTTCGTGAGTATAGTTGTAATCACTGTGCTTCATGCGTAAAAGAAGGGGTCTGGAGACGAAGCCCCCTTCTTTTGCGAGGGGAGTGTGGTATTTTTAATACAGGGCTTCAACTTTTCGGGTCTTTCAAAATTTGGGTGAGTCAAGAGTGTTCGGCACTTGCTATTTTGCCGCCATCTTGCTATTACAATGATGAACCCTGACGTGTAATCTGTTAGGGTCATCCGGAACCCACATGGATGCGGATTGAAATCTAATTTTAGAGCCGCTTGCATATCGCCCTGTACCGGCAGTAATCGCAGCCGGTTCTGGCGCCTTTTTTAAAGGGCCTCGGGTCGATATGCCCGTCCAGTATTTCGTTGGCGATTGCCTTGGCCTTTTCCGTCACCGCCCGCCGCAGGGCGTTCATGTCATCCAGGCTTAACACGGAGGACCCTGCGGCGAATCCGCCGTCTTTTTTTGTCCTGACCGGCATAATGTCGGACCAGCCGTTTATGTCCCTGTCTATTCCACGCACTACGGTTTCGTCCGCCAGCGCCACGCCGGACATCTTGTACTGCTTCAGCGTTTCCGCCTCCAAATCCTCCGCGCCGTATTCTATTACAGGGTCCTTGAGCTGAAAATAAAACACCCCGCCCGGCAGCGCGTTACCGTCTCCCAGTATCTCCGCCCCGTTTTCCAGCACCGCGTTTAAGTACATAAGAAGCTGAAGCTGCAGCCCTAAATCCGCATCCTCCTGGTCGAATTTTAAATGGCCGGATTTATAATCAATTATTTTTACATACTTTTGTCCGTCAGCGTCCAGTACGTCTATCCGGTCTATTTTGCCGCGCAGTTCCAGCCGTCGCCCGTCCTCCAACTGAACGGCCAGCCCCGCCAGCTGACCAGGGTCTCCCTTTATGCCGCCGCCAAAGATTACCTCTGTCGCTAAAGGCTCAAATTCTCCGGACGCTATATGTGCCGCCAGGGCCTTTATGGATTTTTTGGCTATTTGTTTCATTTTCGCCAGCATGTACCGGCTGCGTGCTGTATTCAAAAGTACTTTGTCTCTTATTTCCTGGGATATTTGACTGGCGCAGTCGTCCACCAGGCCGTTTATCTGCTCGTCCGTAAGCTGGCGCCAGGATATTCCCCGGCCTTTCACAAGCCGTGAGAACATATCCAGCAGGTCGTGATACATATTGCCTATGTCAAATGGCTGGACTTCGTAGATTACACGCTCCTTTGCCGCCAGGTTGTATTCCACGAAATATGAGAACGGGCAGCGCGCATACTGCTCCAATTGGGAAACAGCGGTGGTTATAACGCCGTCCGCGTACATCGTTCCCAGCAGACCGGGGCTGATATATTCCCGCGCGCCTTGTATAATTTCTTCCATTGCTCGCAGCGGGCCTTTGTACTCGTTGTTATTGGCAAACCATTTATAAACGGCGCCGAAGGTTTCGTCCATACCGCCGCGCAGTACCGCGCCCATCCGCTGGAAAAGCACGTCGGGCCGCGTTATTGCCGGAGTTTCAAGTCGGGTGTGCCTTAAGGCGGGGAACATGGCCGCGATTTTCTCTAATATTATAGAAGGCTTTATCCCCTTGCCCTCTATGCTGCCGGTGGCGTAACTGAGGCGCAGATATTCGCTGGGCTTGCAGATACAGTTGTAAATTAAAAACAATTCTTCCGCGCCGCGCCGCCTGCTGTCCGGCGCGAGTTCCAGCCCAAAGGCCGTTAGCGCCGCCCGCTCGTCGTCGTAAAATATGCCCCGTTCGGTTTGGACTTTTGGCAGAGCGCCCTCGCAGGCTCCCAGCACAAACAGCGCCTTTACCGCCGGAAGCCTTGTCCGGGTTAAGTCTCCCACCGTAACCTGGTCCAGGGTGTGCGGTATTAACCCAATATCCGTTGCGTCAAGCCCTGCCTCCAATATTTTGGCGAAATCCTTGATTGTAAGCGTTTGGTCCCCCAGCAAATCCACCATTTTATCAAACAGGGCGCATATGGCGTTCCAGATTTGCCTGTGCTGACGCGCCATGTTTACCGCGTCCTCCCTAAAGGCCGCGCCGCCTCGGTTTGCCGGCGCGGCAAGCTCCGCGGCCTGACGGTCCAGGGTTACGCAAACACTCAAATTGTCAAGCATGTCAAAGATACCCGCGGCGTACTCGCGTACCGTATGGGTTTTCTGTTTCAGCGGCAGAAGCACAGGGGCGAGACATTCCAGCAGCGCGAGCCGTGTCTCGTTAACCGCCTTGTCCTCGAATTCCCGCTCCCATTTCCAGCCGTGTATCCCATATTGCAGGACGTAATTCTCTAAAATATCTATTTCCCGCCGGGGTATGGGAGTCAGGCCGGTCTTTAGAAAACGGAACACGCCCTCGTAACGCATGTCAAAGGCCGCGCAGTCTACCGCGCCGCGTATCAGGCTCGACAGCGGATGGGCCAATATATTGGCCTTGGTATCCACAAAGAATGGAATGCCGTATTGCCCAAAAATACTCCGTATGGCTTTTTCATATTCCTCAAGAGCGCCTGTTACAACGGCTATGTCGGCGTAGGCAAGGCCGCTGTCCCGCACGAGCCCTATTATTTGGGAACACAGGGCGGCAACTTCCTCGTAACGGTTGGAGGCGCTTTGTATCATTATTTCGCGTCCTGGGTCGCCGCTGTATTTTTGCGGAATATACGGAAAGAAATTGCTTTCCAAATGGCCGAGCGCATGGGAGGCTTTGAAACGGCGCGGCACGGTCATTAAGGACGCGGGGGCGATTGCGACCCCGCAATCCCGCGCCATAACGCACAACTTATTTACGGTGTTTTTTGTCTCAAAAAACGGGTCGTAGAAGTCCAGCGCGCCATAGGGGGCGCGGCTGTCGTCGACGGTAAGGGACACGGTGACGCTAGGGCATTTTTGCGTCAGGGCCTCAATTATCTTGTGCTCCTGGACGGTAAAACTTGTGAAGCTGTCTATCCAGATTTCCGCGCCGGAGAGGAAGGCGGAGTCTTTTACTCTGGCGGGCACAAGGCTTAAGGCGTTAGCGGAGGAAATATACCCGGCCTGGGTTCGCAAAAAGTCCGCGTAACCTTCGAATACTGTTTGCAAGTCCCTCAGCTTATCAGCCAGGCGCTCGTCCGGGGTCTGGCCCGCGCAGGCGGCGAGCTGGCTGGGCGAGATATTATACTGATAAAACTCACGTACCGCGTCGTAGAGATTTTCCAAAAATCCCGGTTTATTAGCCGCGCGTGTGAAAAATTTCAGTTCCTGTTCCAGTTCAAATAGAATCTTGCGCAAGAGCATACGGCTTCCAACGTCGTCCAATATTATGCCGCCGGCCAGGCCGGTCTCCGCAAAAAGCCGGTAGGCCAGCCGCTGGAAACTTAAAGCCTGCGTCCGTATTATGGCCTTATTCCGCGACAGCCGCACCAAGTCCTGTTCCGCCTGCAGGGTGGACTGCTCCGGTACAATATAGATCAGCGCGTTGGACGCGTTATTCTGGGATTTTTCCGTGATTTCATACAAGCACTGTTCTGTCTTCCCATGGCCAGCTCGGCCAAATATAAAACGCAACATACACGCCGCCCCTTTTTTCGATTTAGCTTGGGG
>JAISYE010000052.1 GCA_031297485.1 Clostridiales bacterium | reverse complement strand
AAGTATAACACGGGCGAACCCTAACGGTGATTTGTCCGTTGCGGTGATTTGTCCGTTGCGGTGATTTGTCCGTTGCGGTGATTTGTCCGTTGGTTCGCCCGCTTAACCTGTTGACATTGGTTTTCAAACACGTCCTAGCAGGCGGGAAAGCATTTGCGAGTCAGGCGCCGCGGTGAACTCGGCAAAAGACCTGACAGCGCCAGAAGCTTGTATAAACATATTCTGCGCCGGTTTCGCCCATAGGGATAGCCGTAGAAATCTATTTTGAGTTCCGGCAGCAATTTTTTACAGTTGTTTTGTCCATAGAAATAATAGTTTTTGATAGCTTTACAAGAAAAAGCAGGCAGTTATAATAAACTTCATAAAAGAACACGCGCCGAATATGTTAATTTATTTTTGCAACCAAGGCGCTTGTAATTTTTATATACAAAAGCGCGGCAGAAGCTAAAAAAAGTGTGTCAAGGAGGCTATTGGAGTGCGTATAACAGGGGCTGCCTTTCACAGCAGCGACACAAGTATGACTAAGGGCTTCGATTGGGCGGCGAGGCAGGCGGCGGCGTATGTAGAGGAAGATAAACCCGTCGGGCCGTGTTACGCGGCGTCGCTTCCGGGCCGCAACGCGTTTTGCGTGAGGGACGCGTCCCATCAGGCGCTAGGCGCGCATGTATTGGGGGCTGACGCGTGCAACCGCAATATTTTCAGGCGCTTCGCGGAAGCTATAAGCGAAAGCAAGGGGTTCTGCTCCTGGTGGGAGATAACCTTTGACGGCACACCGTGCCCCGCTGATTATAAGGACGACGAGGATTTTTGGTACAACCTCCCCGCTAATTTTGACCTTATGGACGCGTGCTGGCGTATGTTCAACTGGACGGCAGACTTGGGCTACCTGCAAGATACGTGTATGGAATACTTTCATCAGGTATCGGTAACGGACTATGTAAGACATTGGGATCGTGACAATGACGGCATACCGGACCGCAGGCACAGCGACGGCAGACGCGGTATCGCGGGATACGACGAAAGCCCGCGCAACAGCGGGTATTTGACAGCCGCCGACCTCTTGGGGGCAGAGTACGCGGCATTTTACGCCCGCGGCAAGATGCTGGCCTTAAAAGGAGAGCGGAAAAATTCCGAACGCATGGCCGCGCGCAGCGCCGAACTGCGGAGAATTTACGAGGAAGCATGGTGGAACGGCGCGGAGGGCCGCTTCTGCGAGGTCGGCTATGCCAATGGGTTCGGCGGAGAATACACGGGGGTAAACGCGTTCTTGCCCTTGTACTATAATATGGTGTCTGACTATGACAAGTTAAATAAACAGCTGGCATATGTGATTAAAAACGACGCGCTGCATAACGAGGAGGAGCGCTCTTACATGCCGGAAATCCTCTGGCGCTACGGCGCGGACGAAGCCGCGCAAAGGATATGGCTTGCCATGACGTCGCCTGGGTATAACCGGCGCGAATACCCCGAAGTTTCTTTCGCCGCGCTGGGCGCTGTGGCGGCGGGTTATATGGGCGTCTGCCCGGACGCGGCGGAGTCCGCCCTTGTTACGCGCAGCGCGGTGCCTGACGGAGGCTTCGCGGAAATTAATTACCTGCCCCTTTGGGGCGGAGTCATACACCTGCGGCATGAATCGAAACAAGCCTCTGTGCTGGAGAATCTCACGGGCCGCGCCCTTAAATGGACCGCCCGGTTTGACAGCGGAGTCTCAAAGACGCTGGATGTCCCCGCGGGGCATACGGCTAGGCTGCGGAAGGATTGAGAATTGCCGGGGGCACGTTAAACAATGACGGACACCAAAGAAATAGTAGGATGGGTTCGCAACGAAAACGAGATTCACATTCAATTTAAACCGCAAAACACGGATTATGACCTGGGGCTTATAAATTTCGGGCGCCACGCCACACCGCCTAAATATATTTACGGCCCGCTGGTGCGGGATTTTGCGGTAGTCCATATAATTACGCGGGGCAGGGGCTGCGTAATTATCGACGATGTGCGCTATGTCCTGCAGCCGGACCAATGCTTCGCCTTTTTTCCAGGGCAGATACATTATTATGAGTCGGACGCGCACATACCATGGGAATACTATTATATAGGCTTCAACGGCTGGAAAACGACCGATGTTTTACACAGAGCGGGATTTTCGGAAAACGTTATCGCCAGAAGCCTTAATTGCACAGAGCAGGTTGTGTCTGCAATCTCTGACCTGTGCGAAACCTCGAACGACCCGTTTCAGCCGTTTTTGCAGCATGGATATATGTATCAGGCGCTGCATTATCTGATACACGACGCGGAAACCAGCGCCGGAAGCCTGCCGGTCGAACGGGTGGCGGACGGAAAAGAAAAAATTAATTACGCCAGGGTCGCCGCCGGAATATTGAACCATTCCTACGCGGAAAGCATTACCTTGAACAGCCTGGCGTGCAACTTGGGTATTTCGGAAGGGTACTTGAATGTATGTTTCCAGCAGGAAAACGGGAAGACGGTATATCAATACTTATTGGAGCGGCGGATAAACGTGGCCAAGGAGTCGCTGCGCGTGACCAACAAATCCATAAAGCGCGTTGCGCTGGAGGTCGGGTATTTTGACGCGCTGTACTTTGCGCGGCTGTTCCGCAGGCATGTGGGCTGCACGCCCAGCCAGTACCGCCAACTGTCCGCTGGGGCGGCTGATAGGGAAAGGAGTGATATACATGGAAAATAGAAGGCCCCGCGCGAAAAAGCGGGGTCTAACGGACCGCCCTCCGCGGTTTGACAGGGAGCAGATTTCTTTGCAGGTAATGGTGCTGCCCGCGTTTTTATCTGTCGTCGTGTTTTCTGTTATCCCTATCTCTGGCGTAATAATTTCCTTTATGGACTACAAACTGGGCGGCGGTCTTTTCAACGGGCAATGGGTGGGGTTAAAGCATTTTGCTGACATGTTTTCTGACAAACTATTTTTAAGAGCGCTTCGCAACACGGTTGTAATCAGTTTCTTGGATATGGTCTTTTGTTTTCCCGCGCCCATTATACTGGCCCTGCTGTTTAACGAGGCGCCTTTCAAGCGTTTTAAGCGGCTGGCGCAGACCGGCAGTTATCTGCCGCATTTCCTTTCCTATGTGGTTGTTGCCGCCTTTTGGAAAATTATTTTGGACAACAAGGGGATTGTCAATAATTTTTTACTCAGCGCAGGCATTGTTAACGCGCCTGTGGAATTTTGGACAACCCCTAAATACTACTGGCCCCTTACGGTTATAGTGAGTTTGTGGAAAAATGCCGGGTGGGGCGCGATAATTTATTTCGCGGCTATTACCAATGTGAGCGCCGAGGTATACGAAGCCGCTATAGTTGATGGCGCCGGCCGGTTCAGGCGCGTTTTTTCGATACTGCTGCCGGCCATTATGGGCACGATTGTTGTTATGGGCATAATGCGGCTGGCGGGTCTGTTTAACGCCAGTTTTGACCAATCGTACCTGTTGGGTAATGTTTTTAACAGGGATGTCAGTTATGTAATAAGCTATTACACTATTGAGCTTGGACTGAGGAGGATGAATTTTTCCTATTCTACGGCCATAAACCTGTTTCAATCCACTGCGTCGCTAATATTGCTGATTGCTGCCAATACCTATGCCAAGCGGAAAAGTGACGCTTCAATTTTTTGAGGAAGGGGCTTGTTTTATTATGGGAAAATTGCGGCTTACAGGCGAGGACGTGGCCATGAACGCGATTTCCGCCCTGGCGGTGATGGCGGTGTTTGTGGTTACCCTGTATCCTGTTTGGTATTGCCTGATATATGCCTTAAACGATAATGTGGATTCCATAAAAGGGGACTTGTATATATTACCGCGCGTGTTTACGCTGGAGAACTTTAAAACCATATTCCGCAACGTTAACGTTATCTGTTCATATGGTGTCAGCGCGGCCCGCACTCTGCTGGGGACGCTTTACTCCCTCGCGCTTATGATGCCTGCGGCATATGCGCTGACAAAGCGCGGGAAGCTGCGGTTCTATAAATTCTACACCGCGGTTTTTATAGTCTCCATGTACTTCAGCGGAGGGATTATCCCATTCTACCTATTGCTGATGAATATGCGCCTGCTCAATACTTTTTGGGTATATATTCTGCCTGGGGCCGTAGGATATTTTAATCTGCTGCTTATCATGGCCTTTTTAAGGGAACTGCCCTCGGCACTGGAAGACTCGGCCATGATAGACGGCGCCAATGTGTTTCAGATACTGATTATGGTTGTTACGCCGCTTTCGAAGCCTGTTATCGCCACTATCGCCATGTTTGTGGCCGTAGGCCATTGGAACGACTGGTTCTCTACCGCTTACTACACTACTGACCCCAACTTGATGACTATATCCACGTATCTCACGAAGCTTGTGCAGGAGGAACAGGCCAAAGCCAGTATGCAAAGCCTGGCGCAAAACACCGTAACAAAGCAGATGCTGGCCGCGGACATGCTTAAGTACGCCTGCCTGATAGCCACAATCGCACCCATCGTAATGGTTTATCCCTTTGTACAGAAATTTTTGGTACAGGGAATGATGGTAGGTTCAATAAAAGCATGAACAGCAATTTTTGACACTTGTCATTGCGCTTCTTTAAGGCGTATTTGAAAATTCATTTGAAACCATTGCAATTTCGTGCTGGAATCCGGTTTTCATATACGGTCCTATAAAGGACGCGCTGTTAAAAAAATCAGGAGGATGAGTACTATGAAAAAGACAATCAAGTTGTTTTTGGCGCTGACCCTTGTGTTTGCCCTCGGCGCCGGATGTTCCGCAGTTACGCCCCCACCGGAGAGGCCCGCGGCTTCCCCGGACGCGCGGACAGGCGGCGCGGCTGCCGTGGATGTGCGTTTTGACTGGCTGTTGGATACCAGTCCGGTAACATTGCGTTTGTTTGAGGATTGGCCCGGAGGCGTGGACGACCCGAGCCTGCTGGGAATACAAAAGCTTCAAGCCGCGACCGGCGTAACGCTGCGCCGCAGCTATCCCACCGCGTGGGACGGGCAGGAGCTGATCCTCATGCTGGCCAGTGACTCGCTGCCAGATATTATTGTAATGGAGAACGGCGCTGCATGGAAGAGTAATTTTATACAGCAAGCGCGGGACGCCGGTAAAATTTGGGCCTATGACGACCTCATAGAGCAGTATGCGCCGCATTTTAAGGAACTGGCCGCGCCGGAGTACTTTGAGATGTTTAAATCCGACGATGGGAAGACCTATGAATATGTTAACGCTATAAGAACAAGCCTGTACAGCCAGAAATCAGAGGAGTACGGCGTTGTGGGGCATCCCAGTGCGGTACTGGTACGGCAGGATTATTACGACGAGTCCGGCGCGCCGGATATGACCACGCCGGATGGGTTTATAAACGGGCTTAAAAAGATGAGGGACGCTCATCCGAATCTTATTCCGCTGATAACGCCCTGGGATACCTGGGGCTCCCCGTTAGGCAATTTCGGCGAACAGTTCGGCGTAGCGCCGTATTACGCGGCGGACGGCCGGATATACGACCAGCTGAGGTCACCCGCGGCTTTGGAAACCGTGCTGTTTATCAACCGCCTGACCCGGGAAGGGCTTATGCCAAAAGAATCTATAATTGAAGGCACGGACGTGCAGGCGCTGGTATTTAACGGCGAGGTAATCTCCTACCTGTGGGGCACACTGGAAGAAGGCAAGGTCCCGGACGACAACCCCGATACAATATACGCCTTTCTCAAGCCGTTAAACACATGGAAAAGGTATGACACCGCGTCCATCGGCGGCTGGAAGTCTATACTTATATCTAAAAAGTGCGAGTATCCTGACAGGGCTGTGCGTCTGCTGGAATTCATGGCCAGCGAGGAAGGCCACAAGACCCTTTACTGGGGCGAGGAAGGGCCAGCGCCTTCAGAAGGCGGCGCTATGGCAGACCTGGCGAAAGGCCCACATTATTACATTGACGCCAGCGGAAAGCCGACCCATTATGCCGAATACCTGGCGGAAAAGGCTGCCGACTGGGACGGAGCAGCTTTGAAATCCGGTCTGCGCCAGATTTGTTACGGGGAGGACAGCTATTTTCGGGACGTGGTAACATGGAATAACGACGACCCGCTTACCATTAAGGAAAAGGAGATTTACGGCGGCAAAATAGAGTATGTGCCGGAAATGTCTATCAGAGTCCAGCCGGACACTCCGGAGGAAGAGATTAAAATCCGAGTGGACCAGATTAAGCGTGACGCTGTGGCGGGAATTTTGTTCGCCGAAACAGAAGCCGCCTGCAGGGCAGCTTACGACGGAATGTTGCAAGAGCTGGAAGAGGCCGGACTGGCCGCGCTGGAGGATTATTATACCGCGCAATTCGCTGAATTATCCGCAATTTACCGTTGAATTCGGGGGAAACAGGCCAATGGCGCGAACTTAAGGCTTGGGAAAGGTCAAAAGATTAAGAGCCTATCCCTTAATAGGCAAGAATGCTGATTTTGCGCCGTTTCTGTGTTTTAAAATCCAGTATTTAAGCCATTCCGCTTTATTCAGGTATAAGCCCTAAGACCAACGGACAGTTCACCATTAGGGGCCTAACGATGGTTTGTTCGTTGGCCCCAAACCCCGCTGGGGACTTCGTCCCATAGTCGCGAACTTAAGAAAAAGGTTCACAGTTCTCAAAATATGGTATAGTTAATTTGCTAAAAAACTTATACGGGGATGAGAACTGTATAAGGAAAGGAATCCAAGCGAGAGGCCGGAGGCGGACGAAAGCCAATGGACCCCAGGCGAGCGCTAGAGGCAATATTCTATGTGCTTAATTTATTACTGAGTCTGCTGCAAGAACCCAATTTTAGCGTTGGGGAGCATTCTCGCAAATAAAAAGGTGTTATTTTTCTTGTTAAAACTATTTAATTTTAGCATGGTAATCGCACTATATACTATCAA
>JAISYE010000051.1 GCA_031297485.1 Clostridiales bacterium | reverse complement strand
AATTATGTTTCAAGAATTAAATCGGAAGTTATCACGCTGTATACCGACAAAATAATCAATTTGCATATTTCTATGTTACCGTACAATCGCGGTATTAGTCCTAATCTGTGGAGCTTTGTTGATAATACTCCGAAAGGCGTTACAATCCACTATGTCGATGAAACGATTGATACCGGCGGCATAATCGCTCAGCGCGAAGTGTTCTTTGACGACAGTGAGACTTTAGTTTCAAGTTACGCAAAATTACACGCGGAAATTCAGCAACTTTTTATTGAGAATTGGGAACATATTAAACTGTGTGAATGTCCGGTAATTTCTCCGAAATATAACGTCGCCGGAAGTTATCATAATAGACGTGAAACCAATGCGCTAATGGAGCGTTTCGGGATTTTATACAGTGATAGAATCAGCACTTTGAGAGAAATCTTACAATGTAATATTTAACAGTAATTCCCTGATTTTTTTCACCACATCTCTAAAACGTTTGAAATAACGACATTGTTCTAAAGAATGTGGTGAAAATTTTCTACCTGTACAATTGCCTTTGGACCCTACAATAGGGCAGTTTTTGAGTGCCAAATTTTTGCCTGCCTAAAGTGAAATCACTATTGGGGCCATTTCAGTAAAAAACCTATTGCACAGGTCGAAAATTTTTTCTGCCAAGCTATGCATAGAGTAGCTTAACAGTCCGTATCCGTTGAATTTTTGTGCGCTATTTAACTCTTGGAAGGACCTCTGAATAGACACAATATTTTAAGGTCCTACAAAAAATATTTCCCCCTCAACCCTTGCGCCCCATAAAATTCTGTTATAAAATTGCAGACGGCACCACGGAACCAAAATCAGAACAATTCGGGAACATCAAAAGGCTCCGCCTTTTGATGTTCCCTTATAGGAGGTACACATGAAGCCAACACTGGTAGTATTGGCGGCGGGGATAGGCAGCCGGTACGGCGGCATGAAACAGGCGGAACCTGTGGGCGTAAATGGGGAGCTGCTTCTGGACTATTCCATTTTTGACAGTGTGCGCGCGGGGTTTGGGAAAACGGTTTTCGTAATCAAGCGGGAGCACGAGGAGCTTTTCCGCCGTATAGCGGGAGATAAGCTGGCGCGATATATAGAGGTGGCATATGCGTTTCAGGAATTGGACGACCTTCCGCCGGGGTTCAGCGCGCCGCCGGGCAGGACAAAACCCTGGGGAACCTCTCATGCCCTGTTAAGCTGCCGCCATATAGTGGACACGCCCTTTGCGGTGATCAATACCGATGATTTCTATGGCCGCGGAACCTTTGAAGCGCTTTCAGGCTTTTTGCGGGACACGCCCGCCAAGGCCGCTGTAAGCTCCGGTCCCGACGACCGGCCCCCTGTATACAATTTCGCGATGGTGGGGTTTGCGCTTAAAAATACGCTGACAGAGCACGGAACGGTTTCGCGGGGTGTCTGCCAGGTAGACAGTGAGGATTATTTGATTGGAATAACGGAGCGTACGCGAATCGAAAAACGTGACGGGGGCGCGGCATATATGGATGAGGACGAACAGCGGCCTGAAGCTCCGGTCCCGCCGGAAGTTCCGGTCCCGCCGCTGGTCCGGCAGTGGACGCCAATCCCTGGCGATACAATTGTTTCTATGAACGCCTGGGGCTTTACGCCGGAAATTTTCGCGGAAGCGGAATACGGGTTTAAGGAATTTTTGCGCCAAAATATTAATGACGAAAAAGCGGAATATTACCTGCCCACATTGGTTGACCAATTAATATCCGCTGAAAAAGCGCGGGTTAAGGTGCTGCGTTCAAATGAACGCTGGTTTGGCATAACTTACAAGGCGGACAAGGAACGCGTTACATCCGCCATAAAGGAAATGACGGAACAAAACAAATATCCGCTGAAACTATGGCCGTAGGAACCTTCACCAAAGACCCGACGAACAAGGGCGGCGCGAAGCCATTGGCGTGAACTTAAGGAATGGGGAAGGTCAAAACCTTAAAACCAACGGACAGTTCACCGTTAGGGGCCTAACGATGGTTTATTCGTTGGCCCCGATAGTCGAGCTTGCTCGACGCAGACCCCTTTTTAATGGCGGCGAGTGCAGCGCTTTTTGGCGTAGGTACAGCCTTTTAACAAAAGAGACTGGTTATTTTTTAGTTCGCGCTTATGGGCGCGAAGCACCGTTTTTGCCGCGTTCTTTGCGGCAAAAATTTCGAGTTAGGAGATTACTATATGAATCGTGACGAATGGCAGAATCCGTCTTATTTACACTTCAACCGAGAGCCCCAGCGGGCCTATTATATCCCGTACCACAGCCAGGAAACGGCCCTGGAAGGCCGGCGCGGGTTTTCGGAATATTACAGGCCGCTTAACGGCGCGTTTTCGTTTTTGTATTACGATTGCGCCTATGACATACCAGGGGACGTATTGCGTGCGGACGCGCTGCTTCAGGGCTGGGACACTCTCCCTGTGCCGTCCTGCTGGCAGCTCATGGGCTACGGGGCGCCGCAATACACAAACGTAAATTATCCCTTCCCCGTTGACCCGCCCTATGTGCCGGACGAAAACGCCGCCGGCGTCTACGCGGTGGATTTTACTGTCAGCGGCGAATGGGGACGGCGCGAAACCTATATTGTTTTCGAAGGCGTGTCCTCCTGCTTCTATTTATATATAAACGGGCAAAAGGCCGGGTTTAGCAAGGGCAGCCATTTGCAAAGCGAGTTTCGCGTAACGCCCTACTTAAACAAAAATGGCGGCCCCAACCGTCTTACGGTGGTTGTGCTGCGCTACTGCGACGGTTCCTATATAGAAGACCAGGACTTTTTCCGTTACAGTGGAATTTTCCGTGACGTATACCTGCTTTCGCGCCCCCAAGGGCATGTGGCGGATTTTCATATTGACGCCGCTTTGGACTCCGCCTATACAAACGCCGCAGTGACGCTTGCCTGCAGCCTCGCTCCGGACGGCCCTGGCCCAGGCGGCGGCGCGGATTACAGCGTATATTCCGCTGAGGGCGAAATAATCGCGGAAGGCTCATTGCAAAAAGATGCCACGGGCCGGGAACTGCGGGCGGTATTTACAATCGCTCGTGCGCGTAAATGGACAGCCGAAACGCCCTACCTTTATACCCTTGTGCTGCGCCGCGCCGGAGAGTTTATCCCCTTCAAGTTCGGCGCGCGCGCGATGGAAACCGGAGGCGCGGGGGAACTGCTTATAAATGGAGTATCGGTTAAGCTGAAAGGCGTAAACCGCCATGATACCCATCCGGTTCTTGGGTATTATACGCCTGTAAGCGACCTTGAAAGAGATTTGTTACAAATGAAACGCCTTAATATAAACGCCATACGCACATCCCATTATCCAAACACGCCGGAGTTTTACAATATGTGCGACGAATACGGATTCTATGTGATAGACGAGGCTGACTTGGAAATGCATGGCTTTGGCAACAGGAACGGCCCCAAGCAGGAGGGCGCCTATTACGATAATGACAGCCCCGAATGGCCGGTTAATATTCCGGAATGGCGGGAAGCCTTTGTAGAGCGTGCTGTGCGGATGGTCCTGCGCGACAGGAATCATCCGTCAATAATTTTTTGGTCCCTGGGCAACGAAAGCGGCTACGGCGATAATCATCGCGCGATGGCTGCCGCCATAAAGCGGATAGACGCCTCGCGCCTGATACATTATGAGGGGGCGGCGCACGCCGGTAATCCGCCGGAAGTAGAGGTTCCCAGCTGCATGTATCCCACTCTTGCCTGGCTGGAGCGGGAGGCCAAGGCTGAGGATAAGCGGCCCTTCTTTATGTGCGAGTATTCCCACGCTATGGGTAATGGCCCTGGAGATGTTCATGATTATTGGGAACTTATTGAAAAATATCCGCGTCTTATCGGCGGCTGTATATGGGAATGGGCGGACCACGCGGTGCTTACCCAGGACAGCCAGGGCCGGCCTTACTACGCCTATGGCGGGGATTTCGGCGAACGGCCCCACGACGGTAATTTCTGTTCGGACGGACTGGTGTTTCCTGACAGGAACTTTTCCACAGGCGCCTATGAGGTTAAGGCGGTATATCAAAATGTCGCTGTTACTTATATACAAGGTGATTGCGTCCTGGTCAGGAATAAATTCGACTTCACAAGTCTTGAGGGTTTTATGTTCAATTGGAGTCTCAGCGCTGACGGGAAAATTCTTAAGAGGGGCATGTTTACGCTGGAACTGGCACCTCACGGGGAATCTTCCGCGGCCCTTGGCTTTACACTGCCGGAAACCTGCCGTTTTGGCTGCTACTTGGACATAAGCGTCACGCAGACGTTCGACACACTGTGGGAACCCGCGGGGTACGAAACCGCGGCAATGCAGCTTGAGATGCCTGTGGCACGGGTACACGCGGCATCCACCGCAACGCCGCGTCAGCGTTTGCGCGTTTCAGAAACAGACTCTGCTGGCAATAAAATTTCTATTGCCGGCGAAAATTTTGAGTATGAATTCAATAAAACAACCGGGCATTTTACGAAGGCTGCGGTTAATGGGGTAAACACTTTGAACGGCGCGTGTCTCAGCATGTTCCGCGCCCCTATAGATAACGAGCGGAACGTTAAAAAGATTTGGATGTATGAAACGGAGAACAACGCCACATTAAACCTAGATGTCTTATATTCCAAGGTATACAAGTGCTCTGTGCGGGATACGGGCGGGGCGGCGGAAATTTCGGTGGATTTCGCGCTTGCGGGCGTGTCCCGGGCGCCCTTGATGAAGGGCGGGATAATTTACACAATCGCTCCTTCCGGCGCGGTTCGTGTGGCGCTTAAGGGCAGGCTGAGCGATATTGCGGATTTTATTCCCAGGTTTGGGTTCGAGTTTATCACGCCTGCCGGATTCGAGCAGCTTGAGTATTTTGGCATGGGGCCGCGTGAAAACTATTGCGACAGTTTTCATCACGCGCGGGTAGGGCATTATAAGACGACGGTAACGGAAGAATACGTGCCCTATGTGCGCCCCCAGGAACACGGCAATCACACGCGGGTAAGTTTCGCGGCTGTGGGCAACGGACGCGGAATAGGGCTGGCTTTTTGCGCGCCCGCGGGCGAATATTTCGAGCTTAACGCGTCCCACTTTACGCCGGACGCGTTAGCTGGCGCGGGGCACACAAACGAGCTGCGGCCCATACCGGAGACAGTTGTGCGCGTCGACTACAAGAACAGCGGTTTGGGCTCCGCCAGCTGCGGCCCGGAGCTTATAGAGAAGTACAGGCTTAACGAGAGGGACATAGCGTACACATTCTATTTCCAGCCCCTGCTGACGGAAGGCGTGTCCGTAATGGAATGGGCCGCGCGCGGGGTATGATTTATTTTGTAACCGAGCGTTATGAAACCGCCGGGCCGATAATAGTGCGCTATGCTCTTAAAAAGATAACGGACGCGGGGGAGTTTGACATTTATGAAGGCAAGCGTGGAATTTTATCCACGAGCGGCGCGGGCGCGGCGAATTACGCGGCCTGCGCCGCTCGACTTTTGACGCTGCACCCTCCCGAGACGGGCGATGTGTTTGCCGCGTTAAAGCCGTCGGAGCGCGGTGGCGTAAGTATGGCTGTTGAACTTGTGCGCGAGGGTATACATTTTTACCCTGACATACTGTACAGGCATGATTTTGAAGAAGTGATTATGTATGGCGGCGATGCGTATTATTACGAGGCGGCGGTACGTGTTGGCGCGGGGACGCTGCCCCCTCATAGAATTTTTGTGATAAGCGTGGGCGGCGGAGAAAAGGAAGGGTCTATGGCTGATGATTACGGACGCCTGTGCGGTTGGCTGGAAACAATTGAACAGGCGTGCGACATTAGTGTTTTGTTTACAAAGGCGGAAGAGTGCGCGTTGAAAAACGCGGAAGCGAACCTGCGGCTTACTGCCGCCATGCGGGCTGACTTACGCGAAACGGCAAGAATTTACAAGGCCCGCGGCGGCAAAGAACTGGACCGCCTGCTGGAATGCCGCAAGTGCTGGGAAAAGCGTGAGGGCAAGGAGCGGTTCGCGGAAATGCGGCAGAGGCTTTTAAGGCTAGGGCATGGTCCATTGGCGCGAACTTAAGGAATGGGGAAGGTCAAAACCTTAAAACCTTAAAACCTTAAA
>JAISYE010000050.1 GCA_031297485.1 Clostridiales bacterium | reverse complement strand
ATTTAAAGCACAAAATTATACAAAAATTGGGGAGGGGTACAGCAGAATCCATTTATTAATTTGCATGAATATTTTAAACTTTGTATATTCATGTTTATTCGTATCAATTCGTGGTTTTAATACGAAACCACGAATGGACACGAATAAAGAGTTTAGCCTTTCAATAAAGCAGTCGGGGTATTCAACAGTCCAAAAAATGACAAGGCGCTGTTCACCTCCAGGAAAAGACCGCTATTCGTGAATATGCTCGAATCCTTTTTCGAAAATAGCCTGAACATGGTCGTCCGCCAGGGAGTAGAATACAACCTTGCCCTGCTTTTGCGGCTTAACCAGATTAGACATGCGCAGATACTTAAGCTGGTGCGATATTGCGGACTTAGTCATGTTGAGAAGTACCGCCAAGTCGCATACGCACATCTCGTGACAGCTCAAGGCCCAAAGGATTTTGATTCGTGTATTGTCGGAAAACATCTTGTATAGGTTCGCAAGGTCGTAAAAATCCTCGCTGTCCGGCATCTGCCTCCGGACCTCCGCCACTATTTCCTCGTGAATTACGTCACAGTCACTCATTATATTTTCGTGCGCTCGCGCGTACGCGTTCATAAAAATCCTCCTTTAAATCAGCATAGGTTCACGTGCAAGATGTCCCTCATGTAGTCCAGGGCGAATTGCTGACGCGCCGGGTTAAATGAGGCGCAGGCATCCCGGCGCACTGTAATTGTAATTGGCACGCCGTTGTTCACCGCTGTGCTGTATAGCCCAATCACGGTCTGGAAAACACAGATGTCCGTCACAACCCCAACCACTGTAAACTCATCGTATCTGACCACCAATTTCTGTAAATAGTCGTTCCCTGGGCAGTAGGCACACTTACTGATGTAGTTCGCCTCGTTCGCCTTTCCCTTTATTTGGCCGTAAATCTCCCAGCCCTTTGTACCTCTAAGGCAATGCTTGCCAAAGGCCCGCGTTTCCGGGAAAACATCAGGCTTGCCCCAGTCCGCGTCCGCGTGAGAGTCCAGCGTAAAATAAATGTCAGCTTCATCATACTCGTCCGCAAGCGCGGCTATATTCCCCTCTATGGCGCGCGCGCCCTCAACCTTAAGGGCGCCGTCCTCTGCCACAAAGTCGTATTGATAATCCACAATTATTAACGCCTTCCTCATTTTGTCCCCGCCTTTCGTACTCGCTTCCGCACAAATAATACCGCCGCAACCAGCGCGCCTAATATCACCCCAGGTACCAGCAGCGCCGCGCAGGCAACAACTACTGCCTCAAAAAAAACCGCCACGACCTTAACCGAGCCTATAAAGGCGTCGTAAACCCGTCCGCCAAAATCCCCGGTCAGCCCCGTGAATACCTCGACCTTAACCTCCCTCACGTTCAGATCTAGGGTCGAGTAGGCCACAAGCCTGTCAATATCCCGCAGGTTGTTTTCATATACGGCTATGCGCTCACGTATCTCCGCCAACCGCCGCTCCAACGTTAGTATATCCTCTATTTCTTCCGCGCGCAGCAACATGTCAAGCACCCGTTCCTCGCTTATCCGGTCGGTCCTTAGCCGGCTCTCCATGTCATAATACCGCGCTGTCGCGTCGTCCGTCCACTCGGAAAATGATACCAGCGTGCCCAGGGTTTGTATCCGCTCCTTTACTTCCTCGTATACCTCAGCCGGTATTTTGAGCGTGGCTGACAGCCGCCTGCCGCCGCTGCTCGTGTTCGCCTTGCCATCCTGTCTGGAGGATTCCACATACCCGCCGTAGGTCAGTGTTATGGCCTGTACTTCTGCTGTGACGCGGTCAAATTCATCTGTTCTAAGCTCCATATTGCCCGATACCATTACTTTCCGCGCCAACTCTGACGCGCCGCCGTATTCCTGCATGGGTGCCGGCGCTTCTTCCGGCATCGCCGCCGGCGCCGACATATACGCTTCCTCGTCATAGGCGGCGGAAGAGCCGCCAGCGCCTCTAGTCAAACTTTCTTCCTCAATAACGCCATTCCACCCAATCTCCGACGCAACGTTAATTTCAGCCTTGCTGGCGCTGTTATTTGGCGAGCAGCCCGCCGCCGCTGCCACTATAAAGGCCAGGATTATGGGCGCAAAAACATCCTTGCCGCTGTCTTTCTTCCCTTTACGCGTCCGCAGACGGCGGGCCGCCTTGTACAACAGGACGCAGCAGGCTACTATAAGCAGGACCGGCAGAAACGCGGCCGCCACAAAGACCACCCCTGTCTCCGCGATTTCAAGACATAAATTTACAGAGGCCACAAAGGCCCCGGCTATTTTTTCGCCAAAGGTCAGTTCCTCCAGGGCTACAACCGGCCCGCGTCCAATAAGGTTTACGACGATTGCGGAACTGCCCGCGCTGTTGGCGGCGTTAAGCAGTGTGGACTTTATTTCGTCCCGTTCGCGCTCCACCATGTAAATCCTCTCCTCTACCGCTGTCATGACCGTTATTGTGGCGCTGTTCTCCAATAGTGTGAACAGCCGCTCCAGTTCCGCGTCCTTGGCCGCTGCCCGCGCTTCAGCGTCCGACATTGTTTCTGTAAGACGCTCGCCTGTTTCATAGTTATACAAGACCTCGCCCAAGTCCGCCAACATGGCCTTGCTGCGCTCGTATTCCTCGGGCGCGACCCTTTTCTCTATTGTGGCGTCACGGCTTTGCGCGCTGCCGTACCTTTCTTCCGAATTGACCGTGTAACCCGGCAGGTTCTTTATTGCCTCAAGGACGTAATCAAAATCCTCATCCCGTACCTCTAGGGTTATCGCGTACCTTTTCGCGAATTTTTCCGTTCTGGATTCAGCTTCGGATTCATCAGGCGCTGAAGATTCCGAGGACCGGTAAGAGACGTCGGCGTCAGAGGCTATCTCTAATTCGTCAGCCGCGCCTTCGTACGCTGCCGAAAGCATCGTCTGCGCCTCGGCGCTTATCTCCTGCGGCGCGCCGCTTAGGGAGACTTCGTCCGACGCGGCCATTTCCGCAGACAGGGCGCCGTCCGCTCTTGAACCGCCGCCTGCGGACATAGATTGGGCGGGCTTATCGTATATACGCAAATTTGCCGAAATATAACTGCCCAACGTTCCCATCATAAACAAGGCAAACAAGAATCCCGAGGCTATCGCGGCGTAACGCCGCCAACCGTCCGCCAAACCCGCGCGCCTCAAAAAACCCGAAAAACGCGCGGCCGCAGACGGCGTCCCGTCCGCAGACGGCGTTCCGTCCGCAGACGGCGTTCCAAGAGCAGAGGGCTGAGGCCGGAATGTCCGGCCGTAAACAAGGCGGTTCATTGTATATTCGTGGAAACCCTCCGGCACAGGTTCCGCCTGGTCCTTCGACATAACTGCCAGCGCGGCCAACATGCGCTTATAACGCGCGTACTCCTTCGAGCAGGCTTCGCAGCCCTCTAAATGCTCGTCAAAAGCCCTTTTCTTTTCAATATCCTCCGGGGCCAAGTCCGTTTCGCCGTCCGCATACTGCGGCATGTATACCGCGGCTTCATTACAATCCATATTCGAGACCTCCTTTCGTTATTTGGGGCTTTCAAAATTTGGGTGGCCAAAGGTGTCCGGCACTTGCTTTCTTGCCGCTATCCTGCTATTAGAACGATGAACCTTAATATACAATCTATTAAGGTCATCTGTGTCCCACCCGGATGTGGATTGAAACCGTTATTTTACACTCGCGAACGCCCCGATTTGCCGCAAGGGTCCGCGCTGCACCCGGCCTTTTGCAAATGTGTCCGTCCGCGAGTATATCTACTTTTTTGGACGTTTGCCGCCTGCATTTTGTTCCGCAAAAGGCATAGCAAGTAAACCTTTTAGTTCGGCCCTGGCCCGGAAAATCCGCGATTTAACCGTGCCTAGGAGCTGGCCGGTTATTTCCGCCACCTCTTTATAGCTGAAGCCCTCTATATCCCGCAGTATTATTAATGTTTTCAAATTTTCCGGCAGCAAATTCAGCATGTTTTGGATGTGCTCCGCCTGTTCCCTGGTCAGCGCCTCCTCCTCGGGTGTGGGCGCGCCGTCAACTATTTGCAACCCCAGCCCGCAGTCTTCCGCGTCCATATAGGCGTCCAGGCTTTCGGACGCCGTGACTTTGCGCTTCCGAAGCTCGTCCAGGCATGTGTTGACCGTTATCTTGCACAGCCAGTTCTTAAACGCCCTGCTCTCGCGGCAGGTTTTTATTGTTTTATACGCTTTTAGCAGCGAATCCTGCGCCGCGTCCCGCGCATCCTCAACATTGCCTAATATCCGGTATGCCACGTTATATATCAATTTTTCGTAACTCAATATCAGCTGCCCAAACGCTTCCTTGTCGCCACGGCGCGCCGCCTCAAATATTTCCACTTGCGCGTCCATCCATGGGTCTCCTTTCCACATTTATGTTATACTCACGAACCAATACATTGCCAAACATGAAAACCTAAGACCAACGGACAACCGTGAACTGTCCGTCCGCCCAGACCCCTTCTGAAGCGCGTCAAAAGCAGCGCTTGCTGACGCGGGGTTTGACCTCTGAAGAAAATTGATTGCTTGTTTTTTTCTTAAGGCGTGTTTGAAAATTCCTAAAAGCGCAAAATTTAGAAAGAAACCGCTGCAATGATAGTCGAGCTTGCTCGACGCTTCGCGCTGCGTCGAGCAAGCTCGACTATCGGAATCTAGTTTTCAAACACGTCCTAAGTTCGCGCCTGTGGGACTCGTCCCGGACCCCTTCTTAAGTGCGGGAGGTATACATGCTACATCATACATATAAATATACACGGTATTCATTGCCTTGTCAAATTAGGAGCGGGCAAACCAAGGGACAAATCACCGTTAGAAACAGATAGAAAGCGCTCATGAGGTTTTTCGTCTCTTGCGCGTTACCCTTTGCCTTGGGAGTCTGCGGAGGCTCGGCCTCTTGCTTTTTTCTCTCCTCATTCCCGGTGTCTCAGAGGTGTAAGGCTTATGCTCATTTGAGTGCGAGCGAAGCGCAAGAATGGGTCTGGGGACGAGTCCCTATACGTGCGAACTTAAGGCTTGGTGAAGGTCAAAAGATTAAGGGCTTATCCCTGAATAAAGCAGAATGACTTAAATATTGGATTTTAAAACACAGAAATGGCGCAAAATCAGCATTCTTGCCTATTAAGGGATAGGCTCTAAGACCAACGGACAGTTCACCGTTAGGGGCTCTGCCCCAAGGCGTTAAGGTGTTGACCTCTGACTAAGGCGTGTTTGAAAACTCCTTAAAGCGCGAAATTTCGAATGAAACCGCCGCAATGATAGTCGAGCTTGCTCGACGCTTCGCGCTGGAATTTAGTTTTCAGACACGTCCTAGACACCCTCATTCCCGCCGCTCCCTTAAAATTTTTTTCAGTATTTTATTGCAAAAATATTTTAAAATGATATAATATGTAAGGTAAAGAATGACGAATAATTATATAGCTAAACTTTTTAAGCGGACAAAGCACCGTTAGTAATAGTCCGGTGAGACCCGGCGAAAAAGTTTGGTGACCCTAAGGCGTGTTTAAAAATTCCTTAAAGCGCGAAATTTTGAATGAAACCGCTGCAATGATAGTCGAGCTTGCTCGACGCTTCGCGCTGGAATCAAGTTTTCAAACACGTCCTCGTATTAAGCCCGACCTAAAAAACAGAAAAATCAAAACTCGGATGGGGGTTAAGTATATGCTTACTCAGATTTTCTATTATAATTATTACAAGCCCTATTTAATTGACGGGTATGGCAGCAAGCGTACAGAAACACCAAGGCGCCCTAAAATTTTAGAAAACATGTACTTTGACGCCCGGAAGGATTCCACATTCCTGCTTAATAAAACCCTGCGCTCGGATGTGGTGCACTATATTAACGATATATCTTCCAATGTAAACGGTGTTAAAGAATCTTCTAAAAATGTCATGTTCGACATGGAAGGCTTCAACAATAATGTTTACCGCTGCGGGGAGCAGACAGCCCGCAAGTGGCTTACGGAGGATTTGTCTAAATTCGCCGGCGAATACAATAAGGCCGTCGTTTTTTTTGAAACCCAGGAGCACAGCGCCGCCCTTAAGGACTTTGCCCTTTCGCTTAGGGAAAAAACCGAAACCAATAACAGCCGTTTGCATTATGTGGGTATTTCCCTTGACGCGCACGATTCCCTTGATTTCGATAAAAAATACTTTTCCGGGCTTAACCAGGACTCCATTAACATTGCTATTGGCGAAACGGTAGACTTCTTTAATTTGATATATTCCGAAAGCGGCGACATTTTAAAGGCCCCGCTTACCGACCATATGCAGTTTAAATTCTTAGGCTACTATTATAATTATAAATATGGCACTTACGAAACCGATACCTTTAAAGTTATTGAAACGGGTATGGTCGTCGATAAGGCTATATAGCCATAGGTCCGCATCAGCCCGCAGACGGTCTCCCGTCTCCCGCGCGTGGTGCGGACTTTTTCTGTTATAACGGACTTTGTTTGGTTTTCTCGTCTGAACGGGCGCTTTCGTTTCTGACGTTTATCGTTTCAATCCACATTTTGGTGGGAATCCAAAGAAATTCGCGGCGGGCAATTTAGCACGCCAATAAAGCATAGACATCCGCAGCGTAAATGTTGTAAAATATGTCGTGTTTAAATCCACAGACAGAGGCCAAGTCCGGCGCCGCCTGAATGTTGAAAGAACCAATACTTGAAAGGAGCAGCAGTAATGTCTTTATATGAAAGCTGGAAGGACGCCATTTATGACGCGAAAGGACGCATAATCAAAAAACATTGGGATAAATACGCGCCGTTGGAACGGCGTCTGTACGAACACGTATTGGAAGAAAAGATAACCGAGCTGAACGGCACGGTGGCGGAACTGGCAGAGGCGCACGGCATGAGCGCGGAGTATTTCTGCGGCTTTTGCGACGGCATAAGCGAAGCGCTGGACAACCCCCCTGAGACCGCCGCGCTGGACGCGACGCTGCTTGAGCCGGATTCCGAAGTGCGTCTGAAAATAAATTTCGAAAAACTATATATGAAGATGGTGGAGTTCCGGGCGGAGACCCTCTACACCCTTAAGCAATGGGACAATATCTTCACCATGGAGGAACGCAAGGAAATGTACACCCGGCAAAAGCGGTCCGGCACGGCCGTCAGCGGTACGAAGCCCGGCAGAAACGCCCCGTGCCCCTGCGGAAGCGGCCTGAAATATAAAAAATGCTGCGGCGCCGCTCCTTACCCGCCGTCTGCGGACGGAACGCCGTCTGCGGTATGATAACTCTGCTAAAAAAAGCCGGGACTTGTTCCGTAATAACAGCGGCTGATATAATACGGCAGGGCGGGCTAGTGGCCTTTCCCACGGAAACGGTTTACGGGCTTGGCGCGGACGCTACAAACGCCGCGGCGGTGAGGAAGATATTCGCGGCAAAGGGCCGGCCGGCGGATAACCCCTTAATTGTCCATATTTCCAACGTGGACGAGCTGCGGCTGATAACGCCGGAGGTAACCACCGCGGCCGAAAAGCTGATTGCGGCCTACTGGCCCGGCCCGCTGACAATAGTGCTGCGCAAGACGCCCATTATACCGGACGAGGTTACCTGCGGGCTGGATACGGTTGGCATACGCCTTCCGGCTGACAAGACAGCCCGCAGGCTTATAGCGGCGTCCGGCGTGCCCATAGCGGCGCCCAGCGCCAACAAGTCCGGGCGTCCCAGCCCTACCCGCGCCGAGCATGTCTTGCGCGACCTGGACGGTAAAATCGACATGATTTTGGACGGCGGCGCCACAGTGTTCGGTCTGGAATCCACAGTGGTGGACGCCCTTGAGGACGTGCCGCGCCTGCTGCGTCCGGGTTCCGTAACAGCGGAAATGCTGCGGGAAACCTGCGGAAACCTGGTGTCGGACATAGAGGCATACGGCGTTCCGCCCTCGCCAGGCATGAAATACCGGCACTATGCCCCCCGCGCGCGTCTGACCCTTGTTATAGGCGAACCCGAGTCAGCCGCCCAGGCAATAAACAAAATCCTGCGCGCGAAAACCCCGGGCGTTACGGCCGGTGTGCTGGCTTCCGCCCAGACCGCAGGGCTTTATGACAAGACGCGGCATGTAGTGCTTGCGGCTGGGGACAGGAACCGTCCGGAGACTGCGGGGGCAAATCTGTTCGCCCTTCTGCGCGAATTTGACGAGCGGAACGTACGGGAAATTTTTGCTGAAAGCCTGGAGGAAACCGGAGCCGGGCTGGCGGTAATGAACCGTCTAAAAAAAGCCGCGGCGGAAATAATACGGTTATAACGTTTATAAAGGAATGATGTACGGAATGAATGTTTTGTTTGTATGCGCCGGAAATACCTGCCGCAGTCCAATGGCGGAAGCCATTGCGCGGGATATATTAAAAAAGCGGCGGCTTACCGTGGAAGTTTCGTCCGCCGGTATGGCGGCGCTTCCGGGCAGTCCGGCCAGCGCCGGAGCGTTAATGGCAATGGCGAGTCTGGGGCTGGATTTGTCTGGCCACAGGTCGCGGCGGCTGGAAAGGAGCTTGCTGGAGCCGGCTGACATTGTTCTGACAATGACGGAGGATTTAAAGCGCTTAGCGCAAACCCAAGCGCCAAATAAGGACAAAGTCTGTACGCTGCGTGAATACGCGGGGGAAACAGGCGACATACCAGACCCATACGGAGGCGGCGACGCAACATACCTGGCCTGCGCGTCAGAGTTGCTGCGCCTGATAGAGATTGCCGCGGAAAGGATGAGCATATGATTGCGATAGGCTGCGACCATGGCGGGTACGAACTGAAAACCACGGTTAAGGACTATTTGTCCCAGCAAGGCATAACCTGGCGGGATGTCGGGTGTGACAGCGCGGACAGCGCGGCGGACTACCCTGACTACGCCAAAGCGGTTACAGACGCCATATTGCGCGGCGAATGCGAAAAAGGGGTGCTGCTGTGCGGCACAGGTATAGGCGTGTCAATAGCGGCGAACCGTGTGCGTGGCATACGGGCGGCCCTATGTCACGACGTGTTTTCGGCTAGGCAGTCGCGCTGGCACAACGACGCCAACGTGCTCGCGATGGGCGGGCGCGTCATAGGCACAGGCGCGGCGCTGGAAGTGTTAAAAGCGTTTTTGGAAACAGAGTTTTCCAATGACGAACGCCATGTGCGCCGTTTAGGTAAATTAAAGAATATGTCTAACGGCGAACTGTCCGTTGATTTTAAGGAGGAAAACCAACATGGGAAGCTGTAATGTTATAGAACATCCGTTACTGCAGCACAAAATAGGGATGCTGCGCAGCGTGGAAACAGGCAACAAGGAGTTCCGGGAACTGGTGGAGGAAATAGCGACGCTTATCTGTTACGAGGCCACAAGGGATGTGGCGACTGTTGACGCGCCTGTGGAAACGCCCATTAAGCGCACCATGTGCAAGTTTATAGAGAAAAAGTTCGCCATAGTGCCCATAATGCGGGCAGGCATAGGCATGCTTAACGGTCTGTTAAACCTGATGCCCACGGCCAAAGTGGGCCACATAGGGCTGTACAGGGACCCTGAAACCTTGCGGGCCGTAGAGTATTATTGCAAGCTGCCGGCAGACATAGAGGAACGCGAGGTATTTCTTATAGACCCCATGCTGGCGACCGGTAACACGGCTTCCGAGGCTATCAAGTACTTACAGGCGCGGCATGTGCGTAAGCTGAAGCTGCTGTGCCTTATAGCCGCGCCGGAAGGCATTGCCAAAATTCAAGAGGAGCATCCTGGTGTTGACATATATACTGCCACCTGCGACGAATATCTTAACGACCACGGCTACATAGTGCCGGGTCTTGGCGACGCGGGCGACAGGCTGTTTGGCACTAAGTGACGGTCAAATAAAGGTGCGGGCGAACTGGCATTCCGTGTTCGCCCGCACCTATTTGAAAATGTATTCGTTTGCGAGCAACAAACAAAGGAGTGACACTCATGTTCTTGTACAGTAACCACAACTGGATTTTATATATCGCGGCCTTTTTCAGCGCCTTTGGTATAACGCTGGCGTCGACGCCTCTCGCGAAAAAAATCTCCTTTAAAGTAGGCGGCGTGGCGTATCCCAACGTGCGCAGCATGCATAAGGAGCCTATGCCCAGCTTAGGGGGCATAGCCATTGTGCTGGGCTTTCTTGTCTCCGTGCTGCTGCTCACGCCCTTTATACCGGAACTCCGCACTAAGGAATTCGCCGGCTTTATAGCGGGCGCGGTAATAATCGCGCTGGTGGGCGCGGTGGACGACATTTACGAGCTGCGGCCGCTGCCAAAGTTTATTTTCCAGGTAATCGCCGCCCTGGTAGTTGTGTGTACCGGCACCACCATTAATTTCATGAAGTGGCCCTTTTTAGCCAACTTTCCGTTCCTTGGCCCGCCGGTCACTATCTTGTGGATTGTGGGCATTACCAACGCGGTCAATTTTATTGACGGCTTGGACGGGCTGGCGGCCGGCGTGAGCAGTATCTGCGGGCTGTGCCTTACCGTGCTGTGCGTGCTGTCCGGCAACCAGCTGGCTGTCATGCTGTCCGCTGCTATTGCCGGAAGCTGCTTTGGGTTCTTGCCGCGCAATTTCAGCCCGGCCGAGGTTATTATGGGAGATATGGGCGCCCTGTTCCTTGGTTATGTGCTTTCCGTCTCCTCTATTTTCGGGCTGTTCAAGGGTTACGCCCTTTTAGCCGTGGCTATCGCCGGGTTTGTTCTGGCCCTGCCTATTTTTGACATGCTGTTTGTTACCGTACGCAGAATCTTAAGCGGCAAGGCCTTCTCCGCCGCGGACAAAGGTCATCTGCACCACAGGCTTATTGCCATGGGCTACTCTCAAACGCGCTCCGTGCTTATCCTCTACCTTTTCAGCGCGCTGTGCGGCGCTATCTCCATAGTTATCGCGTTTACGAACCTGGACTGGCGCGCTCTTGGCGTTATCGTCGCCTTCCTTGTTATGTTCCTTATGATGCTGTACGTCTACAAGAAACGAATGGGGAAGTAAATCAGCCTAAGGTTCCCCTCGCGGCTTGACATTTGGCGGCAGGGATTATATCATGCACCAAAAAGAAAAAGGAGTACAGGATGAGCTTCGAGAATATTCGCAAGATACCAAGCCCCGAGGAAATAATCGAACTTTCCCCGCTTTCGGAGGACCTAAAAAAAATAAAGGCAGCCCGTGACGCGGAGTTAAAACGGATAATCGCCGGGGAAAGCGGCAAATTCCTGGTAATAGTAGGACCATGCTCTGCGGAGGACGAGGACCCTGTGTGCAGTTATGTGGCGCTGCTGGCAAAACTCTACGAAAAAGTCCAGGACAAGCTGTTCATCGTGCCGCGCATTTACACTAACAAACCGCGGACGACCGGGGAAGGCTACATGGGAATGCTGCACCAGCCCAACCCGATTGACGAGCCAAACATGGCGGACGGCATACTTTCGCTGAGGAAGCTGCACATACGCAGTATGCGCGAGTCAGGGCTTACGGCTGCGGACGAGATGCTGTACACCAACAACCTGGCGTATGTGTCGGACATTTTAAGCTATATTGCCATAGGCGCGCGCTCGGTGGAGGACCAGCAGCACCGGCTTACGGCCAGCGGCATAGACGTGCCGGTTGGTATGAAAAACCCGACCAGCGGCGACCTTACCGTTATGTATAACTCCATACAGGCGGCCCAGAGCAGCCATTCCTTCATACATCAGGACTACGAGGTTAAGACCAACGGCAACGAGTTTGCCCACGCCATAATGCGCGGGTCGGTCAACAAGCACGGCTTCAGCATACCCAACTACCACTACGAGGACCTGTTGTTTGCCGCGGATATGTACAATAAGCGCAACCTGCGCAACCCGTTTATTATAATTGACACAAACCACGCCAATTCCGGCAAAAATTTTGCCGAGCAGCCGCGCATAGCCAAGGAGGTACTTCACAGCCGCAAGTACAGCAACGACATACGCGGGATAGTACGCGGGCTGATGATAGAAAGCTATATCCAGGAAGGCGCGCAGAAAATAGGCGGGAATACCTACGGCAAGTCCATAACCGACCCTTGCCTGGGCTGGTCTCAAACAGAGGAACTCCTTTACTACATGGCAGATAATGTATAGGTCATTATGCAGGAGGCATTTATGAAAACTGCCGTCAATAATTATAAATTTGAAAGTATCGGTTCCAAACTGTCCAAAAGTTTCGGGAGTATCAAGAAGGGCAATGAGTCCGATTTTATTGATTGCTTAATGCCAATGGAATATAACTTGTTAAAAGCTAACCGCCACTGCGGGGTCAACAACGGCAGGCGCGTAATTGAGGCCCTGCGCGTCTGCATGCTTATAACTGACGGGCGGTTTAATCAGCTTGAGTACGATTTGGATAAATATATAACAAAGGATAACAGCGGCTACATTCAAGCCCTGTTACTAACTTACGACCCCTTTACCAACAAGAAAATCCACAAAATTTTTATGCGCAAGTATGATATTAATTCAATTGACGATTTGAAAGCGTTCTACACTGTTCCGATAAAATGCCTGGTACGTCTGGAGAAGTCCGTTGATTTTTGGACAGCAGAACGCGGCCCAGAAGGGTACTTTAATTTTTTGGAGGCACAGACCGGTAAAGCTGTGAAACCAAATAATGACTGGGCCTTTTGGGGCGGACCTATATAGGATTTTATCCCTGAATAAAACAGAATGACTTATACTAAGGCGCGAAAAGAAATGCACTTTTCACGCCGGTTGTTGGTTGCTCACACACGAAAACACTGAAAGATTTTTAGAGATAGTCGGGCGAAGCCCGACGCAGATGTTTTCGTGT
>JAISYE010000049.1 GCA_031297485.1 Clostridiales bacterium | reverse complement strand
CCCCCCCCCCGCGCGCCCCCTCTGTTTGTGACCTAAACAGCGCGGACTCTGGGGCGGGCGGCAAGAAGCTGGCCGGTTTCAGCACGCTGCGCAGATATGTCAACGTGATGCTCTACGGCTATCTGGAAAACGGCTCCCGTATGGGCATATTGGAATACCAGGCTTATTTGCGCATACTTAATTGCCTGATCACCATCTTCTTAGTGCCAGAGGACGAGCGCCGCGTTTTAGTCAAAGATGTGCAGCCGAACAGCCGCGCTTACGAGGTCATGCGCTTGGTACAAGAGAATTTCAGCGAACAGATTACGCTGGCGGGATTAGCGAAGCAGTTCTACGTGTCTGAAGCCCATCTTTCGCGTGAGTTGAAACGGTCGTTGGGCATCAGCTTCCGCGAATACTTGAACAGGGTGCGATGCGAACACGCCGAAACGGATTTGTCGCGGACGAGCAAGTCCATCGCGAGGATCGCCTTGGATAACGGCTTTTCAAGCATCGCGATGTTTGACAAGACGTTTGTGGACATCTACGGCGCTACGCCGTCGGCTTACCGAAAGAACACCAAGAAGCAGATGGAGGCGAACCTCGAACGCCGCAGGGCGCTTGAGGAGAAGACGGCAGCGGAACTGAAGACGGTAATTTTCGGCGAGGCCGCAAAAGCGCGGACAGCCGCTAGCCACGCGAGCGCGGACGTCTCACACTTCGAGCCCTATGAAAAGATATGGTCGAAGGTCATTAACATCGGCAACGCCTTGGATTTGCTGAACCCAAAGATTCAAGCCCATGTCCGGCATGTAAAGAATGCGCTGGGCATACAGATGGCGCGTTTTTGGGGCGTGTGGGACAAGGATATGATGATTTTCCCGCACGACGGGTTAGACGGCCTGAATTTTTCAAAGCTGGACGACTGCCTGCACTTCCTGCTGTCAAATGATATCAGGCCGTTTATACAGGTCGGCCCCATAGCCACCAAGTCAATAGGCGCCGAGGTGTACTCATCAGTCGTGCACAAGTTTGACACGCCGGTGATAAAATTCAGCGCGGACAAGTGGGGAATCCTGATTGACGAATTGATGAGGCACCTGGTATCGCGCTTCGGCGAGCGCGAGGTTAAGCGATGGCGCTTTGAGATGTGGTCGCCCGGCCCGTGGGACCTCGACTGGTATCATTGGTATACCGAGGAGCATTTCGCCGCGTTCTTTCATTCCATCAAACGCCACGTACCGGCCGCGAAGGTGGGCGGCTGCGAGTTTTTCAGGCACGAACACGCCGGCAAGTTAGGGGCGTCCGCGGCTTTCTGGAAGGCACGGGGCGCCGTGCCGGACTTTTTGTCGTACAGCGGGTTCCCATATGCCAGCGCCGAGCAATACTTGCTGGACTGGGTCACGTCGCGGGATTTCCTTTCGGAGAATATACGGAATATTAAGGCCGAAATGTGTGAGAGCGGCTTAGCAGATATACCGCTGTATATCACGTCATGGAACGTGACGATGTCCAACCGGAACCTGTTTAACGACACGGTGTTTAAGGGCGCGTACATTATTAAGAACGTGATCGACGCGATCGGGAATGTTGACCTGCTGACCTACTTCGTCGCCTCGGACGCGTATTCTGAATATTATGACAGCCAGCGTTTGCTTTACGGCGGCTGCGGGCTCATGAGCAAGGACGGCATCGCGAAGCCCGCCATGCACGCGTTCGCCTTTCTGGACAAACTGTGCGATAATTTAGTCGCTAAGGGCGGCAACTATATTATCACCCGGGACGCCGAGGGCCAGGTCGTCATAGCCTACCACAACATGAAGGCGTTTAACTACTTACTGGGGCGCAGAGAGGTAACCTACAACAACCTGAACATATTCTTTGAGGATACCGAGCCGCTGCACCTTGTGATCGGCCTGACGCATATGCCCGCCGGCGAGTACAAGCTGCGCCGCCGTTCGGTTCACGCCAAATCGGGCAGTCTGCTGGACGAATGGCTGCGCTACGGCGACAACGCCGAGATATGGCAGGAGGAGATTCGCTGTCTCGCCGGCATTGTTACGCCACGGACGACCATTAAGAAAAACACCGTTACGGACGGGACGCTTAAACTGGGCTTGACGGTAAAAGCCAACGAATTCGGAATTATTGAGGTGTTCAGGTGAGTCTCATTCACGTAACTTTTGGCGGCCAAGGCCGCCTTTTTTGCCGCATGTCAAAAGTTAACGCGTTCATTCTGGTACATCAAAAGTTAACGCTAAGTTTTGATGTACAACAAAATACATACAGACTATTCTGAACCGCAAAAATCATAAAGCGTAAGCAAAACACATCAAAAAACGGTGAGACACGCGTCAGCCGCGGTGTTAGAATCTGACCGTAAACAACAAACAGATAGAGGAGGAAGTCAGTATGAAGAAAAGTATGAAGAAACGCTTATCCCTACTGCTCGCGGGCTTGCTGGCGCTGGCGGCGTCAACCGGGTGCGTGGGGGGCGCCGAGGCGCCGGTTAATAATGACACGGCGCCCCAGACCAGTACGGGCGCGGACGCAGGGCAGAACCCGGAACCCACGGCAACGGCGCCCGAAGGCGCCGGCACATACAAAATCGGCATCAACTACATGACCAGCGCCAGTTACGTCTTGGTTACCCTGCGGGATAACTCCGTTAAGGTGATTGAGCTGTTAGGCAGCAACGCCTTGCCCATCGACGACGATGCGAACCCCGAGAAGATTATGCAGGACATTGAAAACATGATCGCGTCCAGCTGCGACGGCGTTATCGCGTGGATGCTGGTAGATCAGATGTTCGACCCGCTCTCGGAACTGTGCGAAAGGGGCAAGGTGCCCTTTGTGCTTAATGACAAGGTGCCCGAGGACCCCGCCACTATCAGCAATATAAAAGCGAACCCCTATTTTGCAGGGGCGATAGGGCCTGCCAACGCCGTATACGGCGAGTCGGTGGCGGAATACGCGCTGGCCAAAGGCTGGAAGACCGTCTTGATCCTTTCCGGCGACGCCGCCGACCCGACGGACACGCCCCGCATACTCGCTTTCCGCGCTAAATTTGAGGCGGGCGGCGGTATTGTGCTAAATGAGGCGCACGCGGCAAGTACGGCTGACATCCAGCCTACAATTGACAACGCCCTCGTCGCCTACCCGGAACCAGACTTTATTTACGCCACCGGCCCCGACTACTCCAACGCCTCATGCGACTCGCTGTACGGCAAGGGCTGGAAAACGAAGGTGCTTTCCTCCGGGCTTGACTCCACCTCGCTGGAGCGGCTGGCCGACCCCGACAGCCCCATGGACTTCCTGAACGGAGACAACTGGGTGGCTGGCGCGTTCTCCGCGATAATATTAATGAACGAACTGGACGGCAACCCTCTGCTGGACGCCAATGGCGACAAGGTATGGTATACCGACATCATGCCTTTCGGCGTACCGTCCGCGCAATATGACCTATTTAAGAAGTTCTTTATCGACGAATTCATGTTTACGGCGGAGGAACTGAGCAAGATGCGCACGGCGGTCAACCCCGACTTTAACTACGATGTGTTTATGGACGTGGTTAAGAACTATTCGCTGGAGGAACGGCTGAAAGCGCGCTACGCCGAGGGTAAAATCACCAAGGCGGAAATGGACGCGGCAGGTATTGCCGTAAATTAAAGAACCGTAAATATCGTTTGCCCGGGCGCGGCGGACCGTGCCAAGGCAATGAGGAAGGTGACGGCAATGGCAAATATTAAGGCGCTGCGGCAAAACCCCCGCGTCCGGGCTCAGTTTATCATCGCTGCGGTGCTGCTCAGCCTGTTCGTGGCCATGCACTTCGTGTCCGGGTTTAAGCTGTTAAGCCCCGGCAATGTGAAGCTGCTGATTACCCAGTCCGTATTCCCGGCGTTTGTGTCTTGGGGCATGATGTTCATCTTTACCAGCGGGATTGTGGACTTGTCGGTGGGGGCTAACTGTATACTGTCGGCGAACGTGGGCGTGTTATTGGCGCAATATCTCGGCCTGGGCTATCCGGGGCTGATTTTGGGGACGGTGCTGGCGGCGGTCGCGCTTGAACAGCTGACGATCTTCTGCGCGGTGACGCTCAAGATACCGTCATGGATTGCAGGGCTTGGGATGGCGCTGGTAATGGAGTCGGCGACTACAGTTGGGCTTTCGGCCTACCTGTCCGGCACGAACATCCTGTGGCTGGACGAGTACCGTGCCCTGGGCACGTTCCCTGCCATGCTGGCGGCGCTTATCCTCGGGGCGGCGGTGTCCATGCTGATATCCGACCGTACCGCCATCGGGTGCAACATACGCGCCGTCGGCGGAAGCCCGCACGTGTCCGGGGCCATGGGCATAGACGCGAAACGCACGGTAATACTCGGCGCGGTGATAGGCGCGGCGTTCTTCGGCATAGGCTCTGTGTTCCAGGTTAGTTATGCCAGCAAGTTTATACCCGTCGCCGGTTTGGGCAGCTTGTCAACCATATTCAACCCGTTGGCGGTGGTGCTGCTCTCCGGCTCGTTCGCCCGATACATAAACACGTCGGTGGGCGTGCTGGTGGGTTCGGTGCTGGTTACCAGCATATTCAACATGCTGACGCTCTTGGGCGTACCGTCCGGCACGTGGCAGCAGATACTCCTGGGCGCGATCGTCGTCACCTGCGGTATGATTTCCGGCGTGCATACGAAAGGGGTGGTCAAATGACCTCCGACATCGTTCTTTCGGTAACCGGTATCGATAAACATTTCGGCGCCACCCACGCCAACCGCTGTATAACGCTCACGATTAAACGGGGCACCGTCCACGGACTGGCCGGCGAAAACGGCTCCGGCAAGTCCACGCTGGCGTCCATCATAAGCGGCATACAGGCGCCGGACTGCGGCGTGATGTTTAAGGACGGCAGGCACTACACCCCGGAGACACCACTTGGGGCGAACCGGCAAGGCGTGGCGATGGTTGTGCAGGAATTGGGCGTCATCGGCGGCCTGACTGCCGCCCAGAACCTTTTCCTCGGTAAAATGAAGCAGTTTTCGCGGTTTGGCGTCGTCAACGTCCGCCGTCTGCTGGAGGCGGCGCACACGGCCTTTGCCAAATGGGAACTGCCCGAGGTGCCGTTGGAGCTGCCCGCCTCGGCGTTCTCCATAGAGCAGCGTAAGATGTTGGAACTGGCGCGGGCGCTTACCAACGACCCCGACGTACTGGTGTTGGACGAGATTTCACAAGTGCTGTCGCACGACAACCGGCGGGTGCTCTACCGTTTTATTGATAACTTCAAGGCGGGCGGCAAGACGATACTGATGGTTACGCACGACTTGGAGGAGATGCTCGCCATATGCGACGAGATTTCGATTCTGCGGGACGGCGCGCTGGTTTCGACCCATGACGCGGCGGACCTGGACGCGGACAAGGTCAAGCGGCTGATGATAGGGCGCGAGGTGAGCGGTCACTACTACCGCATGGACGCGAAGGCGGACTATTCACCGGACATCGTGCTCAAAGCCGAGGACTTCCATGTGCCCGGGCAGATAGAGCGCGTCTCCTTCGAGCTGCACAGAGGTGAGATATTGGGCGTGTGCGGTTTATCCGACGCCGGCATACACGAGCTGGGCACGGCTCTATTCGGCCTTGCGGAACATAGGACGGGCAGGCTCACGTACATTCCGGCCAATACTGAACTGAAGTCGGCGAAAGACGTGGTGAAAACCCACGGCGCTTATCTCTCAAAGGACCGCGACGCCTATGGGCTGATGCTGGACGCCGACATCCACAGCAACATAAGCCTGCCGAACGCGGACAGGCTGAGCGGCGCGCTGGGCTTCCAAAACCCCAGGAGCCTGCGGGCGCTCTCGGAACAGGCCATGAAGGACTACGAGATAAAGTCCTCCGGCCTGGAACAGCACACGCGGCGCCTGTCCGGCGGCAATAAGCAAAAAGTGAACCTAAGCCGCTGGCTGGTAAAGGATTTGGAATACATCATACTGGACTGTCCAACGCGCGGCGTGGACGTCGGCGTTAAGGCATACATTTACGGCATACTGATGGAACTGAAGCGCAAGGGCGTGGGTATTATCCTCATATCCGACGAACTGCCGGAGGCGATGGGCATGTCCGACCGGATTATGGTGCTGAAAGACCACCGTAACGCGGCGGTTTTGAACCGCGAGGCGGATTTCAGCGAGGAACGCATTGTGGAGGTGATGTTATGACGCGCGGCGTTAAGGCTTACATGGGCGACCTTGTGCCGCTGTTTACCCTGCTGGCGCTGACGCTGTTCTTCTCGGCCGCCACCAAGGGCGCGCTGCTCTCCGCCATGAATCTGAACAACATCCTGAACCAATCCATACCGCCGATTATCGCTGGGCTTGGGATGATGTTCGTGGTGGCCATGGGCGCTACAGATATCTCCACAGGCGTGGTAGTGGCGCTGGCTTCATACTTCGCCTGCATGGCGGTGACAGCGGCGGGATTTTGGGCCGCTTTCCCTGCGGCAATCCTCGCGGGGCTGTGCACAGGGTTGTTAATCGGCGTTATAAACACCCGGTTCAAGGTGCCGTCGTTTATGATTACGCTCTCTTTTGTCATCTCAGTCAGGGCGCTCGTCACGCTGATGCTGGGCATACAGACCTTGCAGATTGCCAAGCCGCTCAGGGATTTGTTCAACGGCTGGGCGGTGCGTCTAAGCGTTTTGGCCGGCCTGGTGCTCATAGTGGTCTATGTATTCAACTATACGCCGCTGGGCATGTACGCCAAGGCAATCGGCGAGAATGAAAACGCCGTGAAATACACGGGGATTAACGTATCAAAAGTTAAGATAGCGGCGTTCGCGATTTCCGGCGTCATGGCGGCCATCGCCGGGGTGTTCACCGCCGCCAGGGTGGGCGGCGTAAGCACGACGCTGGGTACGTCTTTCGAGATGAAGGTCATGATGGGGCTGTTCATCGGCGGCATACCCGTAAGCGGAGGCATGGGGACAAAGGTTTCGAAGCTGATCGCCGGGTGTCTGATGATCACCTTGCTGGAAAGCGGGCTGGTGCTGTTAAACGTAAGCGGCGCGATAACGCAGGGCGTGCGAGGGCTGGTGCTGCTGGCGGCGGTCTATTTCGCCAGAGTCGTATCCCTTTCAATCCACAACAGGGCGGAAGCCAGATGACATACCCGCGGGCGTTTAGAGCTGCCGCGAGAGACGGGCGAACGCGGTTCGCCCCTACACGCCCGCGTAACGTTTGGAAAATGTATTCGTCCGCGAGTACAATATATACTCACACACGAAAACATCTTCGTCGGGCTTCGCCCGACTATCGCTAAAAATCTTTCAGTGTTTTCGTGTGTGAGCAACCAACAACCGGCGTGAAAAGCGCATTTCTTTTCACGCCTTAGTATAAATGAAAGGACGTTTTGAAATGTATGATCCTTACATCCTTACAGACGTGGGCTGCAGGAACGTCTGGGCGGCGGGCAAAAAAGAGGGCTACGCCGTAAATATCACTATCAACTACTACCGCGGGCTGCCCATGAGCTGCGTGGACGAGATTACACTGTGGGTGGACGGCGAGCGGGCAGCCCCTGAGACGATGGTGCTGCAGCATGCGGGCAAGGAAGTGCCGTATCTTGATATACTGAAGGATGACTTCCCCACAGATTTCTACTGGGTATACGGCGAGCACCTGCGCGTGGTGATCAAAAAGCCGGGCGGCATCGCTCAGGGCGTCCACAAGGTAAGGCTCCAGCTGGGTACCCGCAGGAGCTATACGCCGACGATGGTCTCCGTCTGCGAGAAAGATTTAATATTCGCGTAAGGCGTGTTTGAAAATTCCTAAAAACGCGAAATTCCTAATGAATTCCTAATGAAACCGCTGTAATTTCGCGCTGGAATCCGGTTTTCAAATACGTCCTAGTCAATTCACTTTGAGGGAGGTAAGTACATGTATAAACAAGGCGGCATAAAGCTGGGGGTTTCCCTTTACAGCTATCAAGACAATTTCTACTTCCACCGCCATGACCTGGAGGGCTGTATGGCGGCGGCGGCAGGTGCGGGCGCGGAGGGCATAGAGGTGTTCGCGGACACTATGATGCCTGAGTGGCCGTATATATCCGACGCGTTTACCGACAAGTGGTACGGCCTGCTGTACCGCTACGGACTGGAGCCGGTCTGCCTGGATCACTTCTCAGACCGCGCCATGTGGAAGAACAAACAGCTGACCGACGACGAACTCTACGAGCGCGGCGTATTGTATATAAAGACAGCGCACAAGCTGGGGTGCAAAAATCTGCGCGTACTGCACCATGAGCATATTGGGCTGGGCATCTCGCCCTACCGTTTAACCGACGCGAAGCTTGTGGAGCGGCTGCTGCCAGCCGCCCGAGAGTATGACGTGATGCTGGCGCTGGAATGCCACGCGCCCACCACCATAGACGACCCTGTACACGAGGCATATCTTGAGGCGGCGGAACGGCGGAACATACCGTATGTCGGCCTGCAAGCCGATTTCAGCTCTTACGAATACTGTGTCAGCACCGCCGACATAGAGCTGTGCGTACACAACGGCTGCAGCCGAGGGGTGCTGGAGCGTTTGCGCACGCTGCAGCGCGACGCGTACTTCGAGGGCAGGCCGTTTGTTTTCGACGAGGTGAAGCGCGAATTTGACAAAATGCCGCTTAACGACTGCGACCGGGCGTATCTGGATATGTCAATCCCCGTGTACGGCACCAGCATGAAATATATGGGCGTCACCCAATATAACGGCGGCTACAGACCGACAGACTGGACGCAGATGTACAAGACGCTGAAAGACTACGCCTCCAAGCTGGTCTATGTCCACGGAAAGTTCTACGACATCGATGAAAACGGGCAGGTTGACAACATGGACTATCCCAAGATTTTCGACGCGCTGAAGTCGGGCGGGTATAAGGGCTACATCTGCTCGGAGTTCGAGGGCAACCGCCGCCTGAACGTAAAGGGCTGGTGCGACGAGATAACGTATGTCAACAAGCACCACAAACTGATGCGCAAGTGTCTGGAAGCATAGGCGGGGAGGTTTCGGGCATGAAAGACGGCAAGTTGCAGGTGGCGCTGGTCGGGTGCGGCGGCATCGCGAGACAGAAGCACCTGCCGGCGCTTAGCAAGCTGAGCGGTAAGTGCGAATTGGCCGCGTTTTGTGATATTATAGAGGAACGGGCGGCAAACGCGGCCAGGGAATTCGGCGCGGCGGGCGCGAAGGTATGTACGGACTACAAGGAAGTGTTAAAGGACGGCAGGATAGACGTGGTGCACGTGCTGACCCCCAACGTCGCCCACGCGCCCATAACGGTGGCTGCCTTTGAGGCGGGCAAGCACGTCTTGTGCGAAAAGCCCATGGCCCACAACACCGAGGACGCGCAGAAGATGCTTGACGCGTGGAAAAAGAGCGGCAAACAGTTTACCATAGGCTACCAGAACCGTTTCCGTCCGGAAATACGAATGCTGCGCGCGGCTGTCGAGGCGGGGGAACTGGGCAGGATTTATTTCGGCAAGGCGCACGCGGTGCGCCGGCGCGCCGTCCCTACCTGGGGAGTGTTCCCAAACAAGGCGCTGCAGGGCGGCGGGCCGTTGATTGACATCGGTACTCACGCGCTGGACATCACGCTGTGGATGATGGACAACTACAGCCCGCAATCCGTTTCGGGGAGTGTTTTTTATGAGCTGGGGCACCTGCGGCAGGCGACGGAGGGCAACCTGTTCGGTCCGTGGGACCCCGAGACTTACGAGGTGGAGGATTCCGCCTTCGGCCTGATAAAACTTGCGGGCGGCGCGGCCCGAGGCCCGGCAATTTTTTTGGAGGCGTCTTGGGCGCTTAACGTCGCCCAGTCCCGCGAGGCGTCCGTCACGCTGTGCGGCACGCTGGCGGGCGCGGAGGTGTATTCCGGCATGAAGGCGGGTTCCAACGAGATCGTCATCAACCGCGGGCACCACGGCCAGCTGACCGAGGAACGGATATCCGACAGCGGCGAGATCGCCTATTTCGCCGGCGGCGCGGAGGAGCCGGGCACAATGGAGGCGCGGCAGTGGCTGGACGCGGTGCTGAACGGCGGCAGCCCGCTGGTAACGCCGGAACAGGCGTTTACGGTGACCAAGATACTTGAGGCGCTCTATAAGTCGGCGGAGAGCGGCAAAGAAGTGGTGTTTTAGGCGGTTAGGAATGACGAACGACATTAAGCGCCAAAAACTTTTCTACCTGTGCAATTGCCTTTGAACCCTGCAATGCGGACGGGTTTCTGAGTACCGAATTTTTGCCTGTCTAAAATGGAATTCGCTATTTGGGCCATTTTCAGTAAAACCTATTGCACAGGTCGAAACTTTTTCACAGGAAATGTAAACGCTTCAACGCGTTTCGTCGGGCAAGCTCGACTATCTCCGAAAAAGTTTGGTAACTTATACTTTCGTCATTCCTTAGCGGTTTGAAAAACAGGGTGTTTATACTTGCGAACAAATATATTTTCCAAACGAGCCGCGGGCGAAGTGCGTTCGCCTTCCTATTTCGGTATTAACCTTCGGCCTTCTGACTGGAGGGATTTTTTATTCCGCAAATATATCCGTCAGGTTAATAACACAGCCTTCCAGCACAGATATACTATACTAAGGCGCGAAAAGAAATGCACTTTTCTCGCCGGTTGTTGGCTGCTCACACACACAAACACTGAAAGATTTTTAGCGATAGTCGGGCGAAGCCCGACGAAGATGTTTTCGTGTGTGAGTATAACAGTATCCTCTTTGACATATATTCTCGTCATGTATTCGCCGTTTTTTAAGATGCGAACCACCACAGTTTCATCCTGCGGGTCCACAATCCAGTATTCACGTACTCCGGCTTGGAGATACTTGTTAAACTTCACGCTTTTGTCATAGCGTGAGGCAGATGGCGGCAAGACTTCCACAACCATATCCGGCGCGCCTGTGCAACCCTCTTTCGTGAGTTTTGAAAGGGCGCACACCACCGTGATATCCGGCAGCACTACCGTGTCCTCGTCCTTTGCCAAGCGGATACCGAAGGGCGGGTGAAAAACTTCGCGCGGTTCACCTCTAAGAAAAGCCCACAACATTCCATGAAGAGCGCCGGAAATTTTCTGGTGTCGCATTGACGGCGGTGCCATCATGGCTATTTGCCCGTCGATTAGTTCGGAAAGAAGGCTGTCGTCCAGGGACATCCATTCTTCATAGGTGTAATACTCGCGCTTTAGCACTTCCACAATAGCATCTTCCTCCTCTACTGGGTGTTTCAAGATTTGGGTGATATCTCGATTTACGCGCTTCCGGCATTCTCGGATGCCGCAGATAAGGCGCCGTCATTTTTCGCCGTCACAGTCTATTCACCCGTAGCGCGAACAGTCGCAATTACGGCACCGTCGTAAAGGACCCTCGAAAGGTCGTCACGAAGCTGTGCCGCCAGCTCGTCAGAGGAGTTAAATTTTACTTCATCGCGCAGCCATTTTAGAAAGTATATTGTCACGGTTTCGCCGTACACGTTCCCGGAGAAATTAACGAGGTGCGATTCCAACTTATGCCCGGCGTTTTCAAAGGTAGGGCTGAAGCCGATATTCGTCAGGCTCTGGTACATCTGGCCCTTGACAGCGGTTGCGGTAAGGTAGACCCCATTGGGCGGCAGCAGTTTGGCAGGCGGCGGTAGAATATTTACGGTGGGAAAGCCCAGCTTGCGCCCCATTTGGCGGCCGTGCTCCACACGCCCCATGACAAAGTAGGGACGCCCCAGCAAGCGCCGCGCGTCCTCGAACCTTCGCTCCGCGACAAGCCGGCGTATGGCGCTGGAACTTACTTTCACGCCGTCGGCGGTCAGATTAGGCACAACATGCACGTTAAAGCCGTATTTGCGCCCCAGCGCTTTCAGCAGTGCGGAGTCGCCCGTCTTGCCCCGGCCAAAGCGGTGTTCGCACCCTACAAAAACTTCCCGGCAGCGTAAGCGCGCCGCTAAAACATCTCTAACAAAATCTTCCGGTGTCAGGTCGGCCAAGGCGGCGAAATTATATTCCAGCAAAACGTCGATGCCCGCGCCGCTAAGGATAAACTCCCGCTCGGGCGGCGTGAGGATTAAGCTGAATTCCGTCCCTGGAGCAAGATTGTGCGGCGCGGTCTCTGAAACAAGAGCCGCGCGCGGGTGCGGGTTAAACGTGAAAATGACGGATTGCAGCGACGCTTTTCTCGCGCAATCCGTCAGCTCGTTTATCAGGCGCATGTGACCTATGTGCAGCCCGTCAAAATTCCCTATTGCCACGGCCGACTCCTTGCCGCAGAAAACATCAGTATCGGTATGTAGCACTAGCATTGATAATCACTCGCCATTCTCAGGGGTTTCTTTGTTTCAATCCACATTTGGGTGGGAATCCAAATGACTAATAGTCGAACTTGCTCGAGACTTATGAACGTCAAAAGGCTTCGCTCGATCGGGGGCGGAACGTCCGGTGTAACGGCAGCTTCACCGTTAAGAATCCACATCCGGGGCGAGGCCCGGATGACCACATACCTAATTTATAATAGCAGGATGGCAGCAAAGCGTCGAAAGAGTCAGGCATCCCTGCCACTAAATTTTGAAAGAGCCATATATTATAACAGCATAGTGGCCGGCTTAATTATGCGTTTATCGTCCTCAAAGGACACATTGTAGATACCGCATAAGGTTTTGTAAGAATCGTATACCAAGACATTCTCGCCTGCGTTAAGACTGCCGCCTTTGTCCTCCAAGTAGTTTACACTTATTTTGTTGCCGTTATACAAAAATTTGTCGGCCGGCTCGTAGACAAAGACGCGTTTAAGGCCGCCCAATGTCTCCTCAATGGGAATAAGCGCCGAATCCAGGGTATTTTGGGAAACAGCGCGCGCCAAGTCGTTCAGGGTCATGCTGTCGTCAATACAAAAATCTCCCGACCGCGTCCGCACAAGCTGGCCCATACACGCGCCGCAACCTAATTTTTCCCCGATGTCAGCGCACAGCGCACGAATATATGTGCCCTTCGAGCAGAGCACATAGATTAAGACTTTAGCGCAGCGGGCAAAATCCTCGCCGTCTCCTTGAAACTCCGTACCGTATTCTATATTCAAAACTTGAATTTCATATATATTTACAACCCGTTCCTTACGGGCCACCTCTATGCCCTTGCGAGCCAGGTTGTAAAGTTTTTTCCCGCCGATTTTAATCGCGGAATACATGGGCGGCGTTTGAAGGTATTCGCCCATAAAGGAGTAAACCGTCTCGCGGATTGCCTGGTCGCTTGAAATAGGTAAGTCTTCCACTGGGAAAGGGGTTCTGGTTTTTATTTCCCCTGTGCAGTCGCCGGTGTCAGTGGTGATACCCAAATGGACGACAGCCCGGTACGCCTTTATTTCCGAAGTCAAGTATTCCGAAATTTTTGTCGCCTTGCCCACGCAAATAGGCAGCACACCCTCCGCCGCCGGGTCCAGTGTGCCGGTATGCCCTACTTTAGAGCAATTTAAAATTTTGCGCGTAACAGCCACTACATCGTGGGATGTATACCCCCTTTCTTTATAGATATTTACCACACCGTTTATTTCATTGTCCATTGATTCTCATCTCGCTTTTTATTATCGGAAGTATGGCCCCCAGGGCCTGGGATGCCGCGCCGTCAAAGTTGCAGCCCGCCGCGAGCCGGTGTCCGCCGCCTCCGAAGCGCGCCGCGATTTGGGCCACGTCTAAACAGCCCGAACGCAGGCTGCACTTTGTCAGGTTTTTTTCTTTCTCGTAGGCCAGCAAGGAGACTTGCGCCTCGCGCAGGTTCGCCATGTAGGCCACAACGCCGTCCACGTCTTTCTGGAGCGCGCCGGTTTGCGCGAAATCCTCCGGGGTTATATAGGAGACGGCTATGGGATAACCCGGCTCCACAACCAAGCGGGCAAGGGCACGGGCGAATATTTTCGCCTCAAGTAAAGAGTGGGAAAACATAAGCTCGTTATATATCTTTGAAAAGGGCACGCCCAGCGCCATAAGGCGGGCTGCCTTTTGCAGGGTCTCCGGCGATGTGGAACTATGCCGGAAGCCCCCTGTATCGTAGACCATACCCGCGTACAGCGCGGTGCCTATGCGCTCGTCAATAGCGACAAATGGGTTAAGCGCGTCAAACACCAGTTCGCAGGCGGAGGACGCGCTGTCTGCCACAAAGTTATGCCGCGCGTAATACTTGTTGCTGACATGATGATCTATATTAAAGGTATTTTCAAAGGCGCTCCAGAGCCTCTTCCCGCTGTCCGTCATTATTTCCAGGCCGGCGCAGTCCAGGGCGATTATAGCGTCGGACTGTGCCGCGCGTCCGATGTCCTTGCAAATATATTCCCGGCCTGGTATAATTAAAAATTTTTCGTTGTATTCCTCTAAGACCACCAAGGGCCGCTTGCCCGCGCCCGCGAGGCCCATGGCCATTGCCAGGCAGGCCCCCACCGCGTCTCCGTCAGGGTTCTTATGCCCTGTTATCACTATGCTTTCACTTTCCCGCAAAAGAAACGCGAGTTCATGCAATGATTTCATACAGCCTCACCTTCGGCGGCGGTTATACTCGCGAACGAATCGCCCATAACGCCTTATTTCGATATTTCGGACAGCAGCTTCGATATCTTCATCCCATGCTCCAGGGAAGAATCCATTATAAACTTAAGCTCCGGTGTAACCCGCAGGTTTATACGCTCGGCTATTTGCTTGCGTATAAACCCCTGCGCGCTTTTAAGGCCCGTCATTACCTCCGCCTTCTGCACTTCGTCTCCCAGCACGCTTACGTATATCTTGGCGTACTTTAAATCGTTGCTGGTTTCTACCTTGGTAACGCTGGTCATGGCGCTTATCCGCGGGTCTTTCAGCTCGGCGCGGATTATATTCGCCGTCTCTTTTAATATTTCGTCGTTTATCCTTATAAGCCTCGTTCCGTTCTTCGTACCTTACACCTACCTTTGTTTTTCTTCCATTAAGAACGCTTCTACCATATCACCCTCCTTTATGTCGTTAAATTTGCTGAACAGCAGGCCGCACTCGTAGCCGGCCATTACTTCCCGCACGTCGTCCTTAAAGCGTTTAAGCGTTTCCAGCGTGCCGGTGTATATAACGCTCTTTTCCCGTGTTACGCGTACCTTCGCGTTACGCGTAATCTTCCCGTCAATAACATAGGCGCCTCCTATGGTGCCTAAGCCGGACGCTTTAAACAGCTGGCGTATTTCGGCGTGCCCGATTATTTTTTCCTCGTACACTGGGTCCAGCATACCCTTCATAGCCGCCATAATATCCTCTATGGCGTTGTATATTACGCTGTACATGCGTATGTCAACTTTTTCCGCGTCCGCCACCGATTTCGCCGAAGGCTCCAGCCTTACGCTAAAGCCGATTATTATGGCGTTGGAGGCCGAGGCAAGCATGACGTCACTTTCCGTTATGGCGCCCACGCCGCCGTGGATAGTCCGTATACGAACTTCCTCATCAGAAAGCCTTTCGAGGCTGTTCTTTACCGCTTCCACAGAACCCTGGACATCCGCCTTTACCACAATATTAAGTTCCTTTACGCTGCCGTCCTGTATCTGGTTAAACAAGTCGTCCAACGAAACCTTGTGGGCTGACGAGTTTGTCATAACCTCACGGTTTTGCGCCACTATCGACTGCGCTATGCTGCGCGCCTGCTTCTCGTTATTGGCCGCGTAGAGGGAATCGCCAGCGCGCGGAACTTCCGAAAGGCCTACTATCTCCACCGGCATGGAAGGTCCCGCCGCTTTAAGTTTGCGCCCCTTGTCGTCTACCATCGCGCGCACTTTGCCATAGGCGCTGCCCGCTACTACCGGGTCGCCTACCAGCAGGGTTCCGTTTTGTACCAGCACGGTAGCCACCGGCCCGCGGCCTTTGTCCAACATGGCGTCTATTACCGTGCCGCGCGCCTTGCGGTTCGGGTTGGCCTTTAATTCCTTCATTTCGGCCACAAGGGTTATCATTTCCAGCAGGTGGCTTACACCTTCACCGCTTTGCGCTGAGACCGGCACAACAATTGTGTCGCCGCCCCATTCTTCCGCCAGCAGGCCGTGTTCTACCAGTTCCTGCTTGACCCGCTCCGTGTTGGCGCTGGCTTTGTCTATTTTGTTTATGGCCGCTATTATTTCTACTTCCGCCGCCTTCGCGTGGTTTATCGCCTCTATTGTCTGGGGCATCACCCCGTCGTCCGCCGCCACTACCAGCACGGCCACGTCAGTTACCCGCGCGCCGCGCATACGCATAGCCGTAAAGGCCTCGTGCCCGGGCGTGTCCAAAAAGGTTATCGGCTTGTCATTTATCGACACCGTATACGCCCCGATACGCTGCGTTATTCCGCCGGCTTCCTTTGCCGCCACGCTGCTTTTGCGGATATAGTCCAATAGTGATGTTTTGCCGTGGTCCACATGTCCCATTACCACCACCACCGGGGGCCGCTCTTTCTTGTCCTCTTCCGCGTCGTCCTCTTCCTTAAATGCCTGCTCTAAAAGGTCAATTTCGTCCAGCTTGGTTACTGTAAAGCCTTTTTCCTCCGCTATACGCGACGCGGAATAGAAGTCTATCTCCTGGTTAAGGTTAGCCATTATGCCGACTTTCATCAGGTTCTTGATTATATCCGACGCCGGATATCCCAGCTTATCCGCGAATTCCTTTACTACCACAGACTTTGCCAGTTGAATGGTCTTTGGCCCTATGTCTTCCACAATCTCCACAACCGGCTCTATCGGCGCGGGCTTGGGTGTCGGGCGCTTGCGCTTCGCTTTTGGTTTTTGCTTGGATATATCCGGGCGTACCGGCGCTGCCGTTGATATCTTTATGCCTCTGCGGCGCTGGCTGTCCGGTTTGTTTTCTATTTGTTCCTGACGGTTGGCTTTATCCAGCCGTGTCAGGCGTTCAGAACGCAAAGTAGGCGACGGTTTGACTCCTGGAGTAAACTGCTGGGACGAACGGCCTTGCTGGGGACGCTCGGAAGCGGTTCCGCCGCCTTGTGGACGCCTGCCCTGGCCCTGAACGCCCTGCGCTGGCCGTCCGGAAGGTTGCCCGTACCCGCCTTGCCGCGGCGCGCCTGAAGTTCGAGCTCCGGCCGCGGGCTGCCACTGACGCCGTTCGCCTTGTTCCGCGCCGGACGGTTGACGCTCCTGCTGACGCCCGCCGCCATAGGCCGCGCCCGAGGGCCGGACGCCGGCTGCGGGCCGGGTGCCGGCCGTAAACTGCTGCTGACGGCCTCCTTGCTGCTGGCGCCACTCACCGTTTTCGCCGCTTCGCTGTTGGCGGCGGTCTTGCTGCTGGCCTAACGCCGGCTGCGGACGCGGACGCCCGTCGCTTTCGGGTCGCGAGCCGTGCGCCGGCTGTTGTTGGCGATCGCCCTGTTGACGCGGGCGGCCTTCGCCTGTGGTTTGCTGCTGGCGTTCATCTTCCTTGCGCTGCCGCCAATAACCCGCGCCTGTGGACTGCCGATAACGCTCGCCTTGCTGTTGCGGGCGGCCTTCGCCCTGGGCCTGCTGCTGGCGCTC
>JAISYE010000048.1 GCA_031297485.1 Clostridiales bacterium | reverse complement strand
AAAAAAAGTTATGCCTCGAGCGTCGAGCAAGCTCGACTATTAAATATTAGGAAGATGTATTGACATGCGCTGTTTTCTTAAAGATTTTAAACCCGCCGCCTTTGCGCTGTGCGTTATATTTATAGTTATCTTTATACTGGGCGAGGCCTTTGTCATTGTCAGCGCGCGCCACACCCACGATACTGACGGTCATGACGGCTGCTGCGCCGTGTGCGAGCGTGTAATGTCCGTGGAAAAACTGCTGCGTCAGCTTTCCACAGTTGCGGCCGTAGCCGTGGCGCCCTTAGCCTTTTGTAGGGCGGACACCGGCCGCGGGCTGCCATGCCGGCCGTGGGCACGTGTCCAAACCCTTGTGGCCTTAAAGGTTAGAATGAATAATTGATTATACCTCCCCCTTACATTTGCGTCGAGCAAGCTCGACTATCTGCAAAAAAATTCAGCATTAGCTAAACGGGAGGGTTTATATATTATGAAACGATTTATTGGGCTGCGGTTAATCGCGCTGGCGGCGTTTATTGTTGCGGCGGCTGGATGCGGCGCGGGCGGTATTACGGCTGACAGCGGCGGCAAGCTCAGCGTTGTCGCCACCATTTTCGCGCCTTACGACTTCGCGCGGGAAATAACAGGGGACAGCGCCGACTTAACTATGCTGATCCCGCCGGGCGCGGAAACTCATTCCTACGAACCGACGCCCCAGGATATAATTAAGATTCAAAACTGCGACGTCTTCGTCTACGTTGGTGGCGAATCGGACGAATGGGTGGACGATATCCTCGAATCCATAGATTCCGATCTGAAAATTGTCACGCTGATGGACTGCGTGGAGGTTTTCGAGGAAGAAATAGTGGAAGGCATGGAGGAGGAAGAGGAAGAAGAATTCTCCTGGGGAAATTCTCAGGAAGAGGAAGAAGCAAGCGGCGAGGCGGAATATGACGAGCATGTTTGGACTTCGCCCAAAAACGCGAAACTTATTGTGGAAAAACTAAGCGGCGCATTTTGTGAAGCCGACCCTGCCAACGCCGATGTTTACCGGCAAAACACCGCGAAGTATCTGGCTGCCCTGGACGAACTGGACGCCGCGTTTCAGAACGTGGTTGACAACGCGCGGAGAAACACAATAGTGCTGGGGGACAGGTTTCCCTTCCGGTATTTTGCGGAAGCTTACGGGCTTTCTTATTTCGCGGCGTTTCCCGGCTGCTCCACGGAAACGTAGCCCAGCGCGGCGACGGGTAAATTTTTAATTGATAAAATAAACGAGGAAAAGATACCGGTTGTGTTCCACATTGAGCTTTCAAATGAAAAGATGGCGAACACCATCAGCGAGGCGACCGGCGCGAAGGTACTGCTGCTGCATGCGTGCCACAATATTACAAAGTCTGACTTTGAGTCGGACGCGAGTTATTTATCTTTAATGACCGGCAATGTTGAAGCGTTAAAGCAGGCGCTTAGTTAAAGGGCGCTTAACCCGGAACGCGGCGTGATGATTTTCGCGGGAGAATTACCCCGCGAAAAGCCGCGTTTCGCTTTCTCGCGTGACTGCTCAACGGAGGTGTTTGACATGCTTTACACATTTGCCGAAATGTTTTCATATACGTTTATAGTCCGCGCGGTGGTGGTCGGGCTGCTGGTTTCCTTGTGCGCGGCCCTGCTGGGTGTGGGGCTTGTGCTTAAACGTTACTCCATGATAGGCGACGGGCTTTCCCATGTGGGCTTTGGTGCCTTGGCCGCCGCCACCGCCATGAATGCCGCGCCTTTAGCGGTCGCCATACCGGTGGTGGTGCTTGCCGCGTTCTTCCTGCTGCGTCTGAGTGAAAGCGGGAAAATAAAGGGGGACGCCGCCATCGCGCTTATTTCCACAGGCTCGCTGGCCGCCGGGATTATTCTAATTTCTTTAACCTCTGGCATAAACACGGACGTGTGTAATTATCTGTTCGGCAGCATACTGGCGATGAGCCGCGAGGACGTGGTGTTAAGCGTTTTCCTGGCTGTGGTGGTGCTGGCGCTGTTTGTGCTTTTTTATAATAAAATATTCGCCATAACATTTGACGAGTCTTTCGCCCGCGCGTCCGGCGTAAGGACGGGGCTGTACAACATGCTTATCGCTCTTTTAACGGCGGTTACCATTGTATTGGGTATGCGCATGATGGGCGCCATGCTTATCTCCGGGCTTATTATTTTCCCAGCCCTTACCTCTATGAGGCTGTGCAAAAGATTTAAAAGCGTCACAATATGTGCCGTCTTTGTTTCCGTAATATGTTTTTTAGCGGGAGTGGCCGCGTCGTACCTATACGCCACGCCCACGGGAGCCAGCGTGGTTATTGTGAACATCGCCGCGTTTCTGCTGTTTTGGGCAATGAATTTAATGAGGGGGAAACTTCACATGAAAAAAATATTCGTTCTGTTGGTCTTCGCGCTGGCGCTGCAGGCCGGCTGCGGCAGCGCTTCCGGCAGTGAGGGCGGGGAAAGTATTGTGGAAATTAAGGAGAAGATGTTTGTCGCGCAGACTAATGACATCTACTACAACCCTGAGGAGTATTTGGGTAAAATTATCAAGTACGAGGGTATTTTTCAATCTTATGAACTGCCCGAAACTGGTGAAAACTACTGCATCGTCATCCGCTACGGTCCCGGCTGCTGCGGAATTGACGCGGACGTAGGCTTTGAAGTCAGTTGGGACAGCGGATACCCCTGCAACAACGACTGGGTAGAGGTTACGGGCGTACTGGAAGAATACGAGGAAAGCGGGTACAAATACCTGCGCGTCTCCCTATCTGAAATGAACGTACTTGCCACCCGCGGCTCCGAGGTAGTTGTACAATAAGCCTGCGCGGAACAGACAAGCGGCAAGAATTTTGTCGCAGCCTTGATATTCGGCGAAAAAACAGCACGGATTCCGTTATTTTAAGAACAGAATCCGTGCCGCTTGTCTGCACCCCACCGGATTCGAACCGGCGACCCCCGCCTTCGGAGGGCGATGCTCTATCCAACTGAGCTAAGGATGCGAATTAATATTATTATATTTTATTTTGGCCCTTGTGTCAAATTAAATTTCAAGCATGCAGAGCTAAAACATAAAATGTGTCTATTCAGAGGTGCAAGGCTTATGCCTATTTGAATTGCAGCGGTTTCATTCGAAATTTCGCGCTTTTAGGAATTTTCAAACACGCCTTAACTCTTGTAATTTTGTTGTCATCTTGCTATATTAAATTAGGTAAGTGGTCATCCGATCCTGGCCCCGGATGTTGATTCTTAATGGTGAATTCACCGTTGCGCCGGACGTTCCAGCCCCGCCGGATGTTCCGGCCCCGCCGGACGTTCCGGCCCCGGTCGAAAGCGAATCCTTTTGGCGTTACAAGTGTCGAGGCAAGCTCGACTATTAGTCATTTGGATTCCCACCCAAATGTGGATCGAAACTATGACGTTGCCAAAACCTGCGATGCGTACCTGATTACAGGCAATACCAAGGACTATCCCGCCGCACCCTTTATCGTGACCCCCGCGCAGTTTCTGGCGATGATGGACGATAAATTAAGCGCGGCGAATCGCGTTGGTGGTCAACAACCGGCGCGAAAAGTGCATTTCTTTTCGCGCCTTAGTATAACGGGTATTTGCTGGAGGGAGTACAAGAATGGCTGAAAAAAACGAACTGGGCAAAAGAGAGCGCTTTATCTTTGCGGCGGCCGATATTTGGGGCGGCGGCGGGCAAACCGTTGTTTCGGTGCTGTACCTAGTTTTCCTCACCAATGTGTTGGGGGTGCGCCCGGGCCTGGCGGGCACTACGCTGATGCTGGTGAAGGTGTGGGATGCGGTTATAGACCCGGTGCTGGGTGTGCTGGAAGACAACACCCGCACCCGCTGGGGCAGGCGCCGGCCATACTTGATGTTCGGCGGCGCGGCCCTGCTGATGGCAATGGCCCTGCTGTGGCTGCCGGTGCGGTTCAACTCCGAGTTTGCACAGGTGGCTTTCATCTTGGTCAGTAACATCTTCTACGCCACGGTAGCCTCATCCCTGGCTATTGCCTACAGTTCCATGAGCACCGAGATCACTACCGATTTTGTGCAGCGTAACAAGGCGAATATGACGCGGCTGGTGTTTTCCATGTCTGCCTCGGCGGTGTGCAGCCTGCTGCCCACAGTGTTTTTCGATATGCTGGTGGAAGGTGCGCTTACCCTTTCCGCCTTCTATCTCATCGTTGTGGTCGGGTTCGGGCTGGTTTTCACCTTGCCCATCCTCATGGCGGGCATCTTCTGCCGCGAACGCGCGCCCTGCAGCGATGAAAAGGAGCGCCTCAACCTGCGGGCCTTGGCGGCGCCGCTGCGCGTCAGGGCTTTCCGCCGGCTGGTGGCTCTGTACCTGACCCAAACCGTTACCATGGACACTGTCTCCACAGTGGTTATTTATTACGCCATGTACGTAGTTCCAGGGATTAGCTCCACCATCTTTTTGGGTATCTTTCTGGTGATGCAGCTGGTGATGTTCCCGCTGCTGAACCGGTTGGTGAACCGTGTGAGCAAGACCAGGCTGTACCGCTTCGGCCTTCCGCTCTCTATCTTGGGCGCCGTTGGCATTGGGCTGTACCCCGCATCCTGGCCGGCGGCCGGGGTGTACGCGCTCACGGCGCTCACGGCCCTGGGCTTTGCCGGTGCCGTGACGCTAAACTGGGTTATCTATCCCGACATTGTGGATATTGGCGAACTGGTGGATGGGCGGCGGAACGCGGGTTCCTACAGCGCCACCATGTCTTTTATTCGGCAGCTAAGCTCGGCTTTCACAATCTTTATGGTTGGCAACGCTTTAGAGCTTTCAGGCTTTATCAGCCCCACCGACGCGGTGCCCTCGCCTTTGCAGCCCGTTGCCACCCTATGGGCCATCCGCCTTATCATTATCTTGGTTTTTGTGCTGCTGGCCGGCAACGGTTGGCGAGTGGCAGGCAGGCTGAAACTGAACCCCGAGACAGCGGGCCGGGTAAAGTACTTCCTGGCGAAACGCCACGCGGGCGGGCAGCAGGCGTTAAGCGACGCCGAGCGAGGCGAATACGAGGCGCTGGTGCGCGAATATAGGTAGGTGGGGCATGGAACAGAACAAAGATATAGTCATGGATGTCAAAATGAACAATAAATGCTTCCCCGATATTGCGAAGCTTGCGGCGGGACAGCCGGCCGATGAGGGACAGATTCGCGAAATACTGGACTACATCAACCTACGGTACGACTGCGCCGATTTCCGCATGGTCTGCGTTCTGCGCACCCTTTTCAAGTACGGGGCTCTGGTATCGCCCGGCACATTGAACCGCATGCGGCAATGCGTGCTGGGCTTCAAATACTGGATGGACGAGCCGGGCCGCGACAGCATGTGCTACTGGAGCGAAAACCACCAGTTGCTGTTTGCCGCCTGTGAATACCTGTCAGGGCAGATGTACCCGAATGAAAGCTTCACAAATAGCGGTCTTACCGGCCGGCAGCACATGGAAAAGGCGGCGCGGCGGCTGGACATATGGTTCGAGACCCGTTTTTTATATGGGTTTGTGGAGTGGCATTCCAACACCTATTACGAGGAGGATATCGCGCCCCTGTCGCTGCTGATTGACTGCTGCGAGGACGAGACAGTGGTGCGCAGGGCCGCCATGCTGCTGGATCTGCTGCTGCTGGATATTGCGCTGCACAGCTACCGCGGGCTGTTTTGCGCCACCAGCGGCCGCTGCTACGAGGCGCAGAAAAAAGACCCCCTGCGCCAGGATGTGCTGGACATAGCGGAGAAGGCCTTTGGCTTCGGCAATATAGGGAAATACGACTATACTCGGCTGTCGGCGGATTTTATCCTGAATCAGAGATATCAAATGCCTCCGGTGCTGTATGAGATTGCTCACCATAAGGGTCCGGCGGAGATCAGGGATTCCATGGGGCTTGCTCTGGTGGAGGCGGATCGGGAATTCCCCGACAAAAAGGATCCGCTGCGCCGCGGCATGTACCTGTGGAGCATGGAGGCCTTTACAAATCCGCAGTCGGCCAACCAAACGCTGGATATCTTCAATGCCTGGGATTTGAAACACAACGACTTCCTGAAGAACATCCGCGCCATGGATGTTCCTGTGGTAAAGCAGTTGGGGCTGACGCCGACGATGGTGCGCCTGCTGAACCCCGTCACCCAGGGCATTGCCATCCAGCGGGCCAACTGCCTTACATGGAAAACGCCCCACACCATGCTCTCATCTGCCCAGTGCTATCATCCCGGCGAGTTTGGCGACCAGCAGCATATCTGGCAAGCCACTATCGGCCGAGGCGTAACCATTTTCACCACCCATCCCGGCGCCGCCTTTTTTGAAGATAACGCTCGCAATTTTTCGCCCTCGTACTGGGTGGGCAACGGGATAAACCCCCACGCCGCCCAGCACAAGAATGTTTGCCTTTGCCTGTACGACCTGCGGGTGCGCAAGGGTCTGCTGGAAAAACCCAGGCAATGGTTCACCCACGCTTGGTTCCCGGCACGGCAGTTCGACGAGATCGGCTTCCATGGCCCGCATCTGGCAACAGCTCGCAGCGGGGATGGATATGCGGCGCTGTTTTCGTTGGGGGCGATTGAGCGCGCGGGTGATGAGGAACTGATCCAACGCGGTAAGGTAACAGCTTGGGCCGTGATTGTGGAGGATGCCGGGGCCGGCGGTTATCAGGCGTTTGTGGAAAAAGCCCGTCAGTCGCGGCTGACCCTGGATGGGCGCACGCTGCGCTTTGAAATCGGCGGCGATTTGTATGCGCTGGCCTACAGGCGGGACTTTGCCGTGAACGGCGTAGGGCAGGCCGCCGACTATCTGCGGCTGGAAAGCCCCTATGCCACGGTGCCGCGCAAGCCTGGCGAATACAGGGTAAGCTGCAGCGGCCGCAGTCTGCGGCTACGATGGCAGGGTTTGGAACGAGAGGTGGACAAGCAATGAGCGGCGATCCTTTCGAGCGTGTGCGCCAGTTGTGCCGGGACGAAGCGGCTGCCCGGAACCCTAAAATGGAGTGGATGTGGGGAGCGGCGCTGTTCGGTTATGCCCTTAGCGAGCTGGACGCCCTGACAGGCGCCGACGAGTTTACCGCTTTCCTTCAGGCTTACTGTGATTATTGGGTGGCCCACCCCCCGGTCATGGACTATGCTGATCGTGTCGCGCCCGCGCTGATTACCTATGCCATGCAGAAGAAAACCGGCAACTTGGACTACGCGCGGCTGACAGAACGGGCACTGGATTACATTCGCCATGAGCCGCGGCTTATTAGCGACGCTGTGAATCACTTGGGGAAAAGCCCAGAGGCGCGCTGGTATCCGCGCTCCATTTGGGTGGACAGCCTGATGATGTTCAGCGTTTTTCCCGCCCGCTACGCCGCCGAAAACGGCGACTGGGAGCTGTTGGACTTTGCCGCGCGCCAGCCTCGCATCTACAGCCGGTACATGCAGGACTCGGGCGCGGGCCTATGGTACCACAGCTACTGGGTACGGGCGGGGCGCCACCACCCAAAAGGAAAAGTGTTCTGGGGGCGTGGCAACGGCTGGGTGGTGTGCGCCCTGCCGATGATCATGGATGAGATTGGTTCGGAACACCAGGAGTTCGAGGGCATCCGCGCTATCCTGAACCGTACGGCCGAAGGGGTCATCCCCTGGCAAAACCCGGACGGCAGCTTTCGTACCATCATCAACAAGCCCAGCTACCGCGAGCTTTCAGCCACGGCGCTTATCGCCGCCGGTATTTTGCACGGTGTGCGCAGAGGCTACTTGGACAGGCGGTACCGCGGCGCAGGGGAAAGGGCTTTCAGCGCTGTGACAAAGAGTATTTACGAAGATAGCGGCAGGTTGAGCCTGCCGGAAATCAGCGCGCCCACCATTCCGTTGCACATACTGCCCAGCCTGTGCTACCGACTGACACCCAGAGGCAAAAACTGGAGCTACGGCATTGCTGCCGCCGCCTTTGCCTCTGTCCAGTACCGGCTCCTGCAATCGGGGGAGGTTCGGGACGTATGAAACGGTGGTGTCTGGAGTTCTGCCCCAAACCCCGCTGGGGATTGGATTTCATCCCATTGGTGCGAACTTAAGGAATGGGGAAGG
>JAISYE010000047.1 GCA_031297485.1 Clostridiales bacterium | reverse complement strand
CTCGACTATCGCACTCGCCGCCCTTAAGAAGGGGTCTGCGTCGAGCAAGCTCGACTATCGGGGATGAAATCCCCAGCGGGGTTTGGGGCAGAGCCCCAAGGTTTTAGGGTTTTGACCTTTCCCAAGCCTTAACTCCGCGCCAATGGGAATAACGCCCACCCCCGCTACCTCTCGCCGTACATCCGCGCATAATACTCCCTATACTCCCCTGTCACAATCCGTTCCCACCAAGACCGATTCTCCAAGTACCACGCAACCGTTTTCTTAATTCCCACGCTAAAGGGTGTCTGAGGCAGCCAGCCCAGCGCGCCTATCTTGCTCGGGTCGATGGCGTAGCGCAAATCGTGGCCCGCGCGGTCGGCGACATAGGCTATCAGTGACTCCGGCTTGCCTAACTCCGCCAATATCAAACGGACGATGTCAATATTCCGCATCTCGTTATGCCCGCCAATGTTATATACCTCGCCTATTTTTCCGCGCTCCAATATCAAATCAATCGCTTTGCAATGGTCCTCTACGTACAGCCAGTCGCGGACATTCTCTCCCTTGCCGTACACTGGCAGGCTCTTGCCGCTAAGGGCATTGGCAATCATAAGCGGTATGAGTTTTTCAGGGAAATGGTACGGCCCGTAGTTGTTGGAACATCGGGAAATAGTCACAGGCAGCTTGTATGTGCGATGGTAAGCCAGGGCCAATAGGTCAGCCGCGGCCTTGCTCGCACTGTAGGGCGAACTGGTGTGCAGCGGCGTATCCTCCGTAAACAGCAAGTCGGGGCGGTCAAGGGGCAGGTCGCCGTATACTTCGTCCGTGCCGACCTGATGGAATCTAATGCCGAGACCGTCCGGAGCGTGCTTCCTGCAAGCGTCCATAAGCACCTGCGCACCGATTACGTTCGTTTGCAAGAAAACACCCGGATTATCAATACTACGGTCAACATGGCTTTCGGCGGCGAAGTTGACCACAACGTCCGGCTTATGTTCCTCAAATATCCTATCTATAGCATTGCGGTCGCAGATGTCCGCCTTTACGAACGTAATCTTATCCCGCACAGGTTCCAGTGTTTCCAGATTCCCCGCATAGGTAAGTTTGTCCAGGACAACTATTTTAGCGTTTTTAGACGCCATGTAGTGTACGAAATTGCCGCCGATAAACCCGGCTCCGCCGGTTATTAAGTAGGTCATGTTATTAATCAGTCCCCTCTTTGGTTTGCTTAGGCATGGCGGAAGATAAAGCCACCAAACTTTTTCACAGGAAATGCGAACGCTTCCACGCATTTCGTCGAGCAAGCTCGATTATCTCCGAAAAAGTTTGGTATACTCACACACGAAAACATCTTCTAAAAATCTTTCAGTGTTTTCGTGTGTGAGCAACCAACAACCGGCGTGAAAAGTGCATTTCTTTTCGCGCCTTAGTGTAACTTATGCTTTCGTCATTCTTAGGACGTGTTTGAAAATTGGATTCCAGAGCGAAATTGCAGCGGTTTCATTCGAAATTTCGCGCTTTAAGGAATTTTCAGACATGCCTTAGGGATAAGACCTAAAATTTTTCTACCTGTGCAATTGCCTTTGAACCCTGCAATGCGGACGGGTTTCTGAGTACCGAATTTTTGCCTGCCTAAAATGGAATTCACTATTTGGGCCATTTTCAGTAAAAACCTATTGCACAGGTCGAAATTTTTCACAACGCTCATCCCGTGGCTGCTATTTTCGCTTCCGCAAGAAACTCTTCTTTTGTATCGCATACCACAAAGTTTCCGTTTATCATACCGAAAATTTTTCCTCCAAGTTCGGCATTTTTGCTTAGACATTTCTGAATACAGCCAAGACTGTAATCTTTTGGATCAAGGGCTTCCTTAAGCTCCTTTACATCCAATCCTGAACATTTTTTACAAATTTTAATCTTCTTTGCCGCAGACATAACCAGTATACCCCTCCTAAAAATAATGACTTCATTATATTTTCTGCTTTATTTAATGTCAAGATTGGATTAATTCTTTATCTTCCCATTCACAGCACAACCCCTGAAATTTTATCCGCGCCCACATCGCTGATAAGCGCGGCGGTTACAGCAGCCAGCACGCTGTAAATACTAAGGACGCTGTCCGCCACTGTTACGGAGAACTCCTGCTCCTCCAGCAAATTCCCCCGCAAAGTCGGCAGACCGCGCTGAACACAGCATATAATTGTGGCGTAAAGGGCCTGGGTCACGCTTGAAGCAGTAACACAGGACTTGCCGTTAAAGCCGTAAGTAATTATTTTAGCCACAGCGCCTTCCAGCAGATTTTTCGTGCCGCCTTCGTCAACGTTAACCAGCAGAAAATCACCTGGCGCGACGCCGGATAAATCGCGCGCGGCGTACCCTGCGGCGTTTAACTTCCTCAGCAGGCACAGCGCGTCCTCTGCCTCGCGCCCCCCAATTATACATATTGCCATCGCCCATACCCCTCTCTAAACTCATGGCGGAAACTTATGCGTTATAGTCTGAATGTAAATAAATTATTTATGTATTCAAGCGCATGTAATACTTGGCACATGACATGCATTGAAAAATGGGCCGCTATAATGTATATTTGATATGCCGGCCGCAGTGGTGTATCATATTTATAGAAAGGACAGTATATGTTTAAAGAGGAAAACAAAATTTTTTTAAAGGCCCTGTTTTTTTTAGCCCTGCCAATTATCGCGCAAGATACTATAAGCGCCATGGTAAACGCGCTGGATGTAATAATGATAGGCAGCTTGGGCGACGAAGCCATAGCTGCCACGGGCATCGCGAACCAGACGTTTTTTTTGTACTTTTTGTTTTCATTTGGTGTGGTAAGCGGTGCGTCGGTGTTTATGGGACAGTTTTGGGGCAAGGGCGACGTTAAAAGCGTGCGTAAGACGCTGGGGGTAGCTTTGGGGTTGAGTACCTTCTTCGCCTGTGTCTTTACGCTGCTGGTCATTACCATACCCGACCGGATTATGTCAATTTTTTCTTACGACCCCGCGGTAATTAAACTGGCGGTGGAATATCTGCGGGCAGTGTGGCCCTGCTACCTGGTTATAGCGATAACCATGCCGCTTAATTTCGCGCTTCGCTGCATGGGCAAGCCTGTGTTCCCCATGATAACAATGGTGTGTTCCCTGCTGTTTAACGCGCTGTTTAATTATCTCTTTATTTATGTGTTCGGCTGGGGAGTCAGGGGCGCGGCTTACGCTACAGTACTGGCGCGTTTTTTGGAGCTTGCCGCCCAAATGATCCTTATTAAAAAATTCCGTTTGCCGGTGCTGGGCAAGTGGAGCGAATATGTTTCGGCGGACTTTGCGTTTATAAAAAGCTACGTAAAAGTCGCCGCGCCGATTTTTTTCAACGAAGTAACCTGGGCCTTAGGCACCTCCGCCTATAACCTAGCCTACAAGGAATGCGGCACAGCCGCGCAAAGCGCCGTACAAATCGCCATGAATATCCAGCAGATTTTCCAGGTGGCGGGGTTCGCCTTTGGCAGCGCCTGCGCCGTCATGCTCTCCAACGCCCTGGGTGCCGGTGAGATAAAAAAAGCCATAAGCTATTCGCGTAAGTGCCTTGCGACTATTTCCGCCGCCAATGTCTGCACTTCCGCCTTGCTGCTGCTGTGCTCGAATTTTATTGTCAGCTTGTTTAACATTTCGCCGCAGGTACGCGAATATACCCACTTGCTGCTGGTGATCGTCGCCGCGGTTATAGTGGTAAAGGTGTTTAACTACACCCTTGTGGTGGGAATACTGCGCAGCGGAGGCGACACTATGTTTTGCCTTATACTGGACATGTGCAGCGTATGGTGCGTCGGCCTTCCCCTTGCCCTTATAGGCGCGCTGCTGCTTCGGCTGCCCATACACTTTGTCATGCTGCTTGCGGCTTCGGAGGAATTTTTTAAACTGTCTTTCGCCGCTGTCAGGGTCTTTAGAAACAAATGGGCAAAGCGGCTGGTATAAAATAATATTTAAGAATGACGAAAGATAAAGTCACCAAACTTTTTCGCCGGGCTTCGCCCGAGTATTCCTGTGAAAAAGTTTGGCTATAACTATTCGTCATTCCTTAAGGAGTGCTTTGCATTATGAGGAATTTTAAAATCAGCAGCAAACTGTATTTTATTTTGCTATTTACAATTATAGCCACGCTGATTATAAGTATTACCAATATTTTTATCAGCAATAATCTCTCCAATAATTCAATTGAGATAAGCGCTGTAGTGGTTAACCCGCTTCGTAAGCTTACCGCGCTGGAAAGAAATTTCAGCTTAATGCGTATCCAAGTTCGGGATATAATCCTGAACACAGACAAGGAAGCCTTATTGCAAGATCAAAATGATATAGCTGAGGCTTACAAGCAGCTTAACACCATAACCGGCGAATATGAAGCATTGTTAAGAGACAACGGTATGGCTGGCACAGAGGGCTACAGCGTGCTTATGTCCTTTAAAAACGCCTTGCCCGGCGTGAAGGCTGTAGCGGACGAAATAGCGGAATATGGGCTGAGGGACGAAATCGAAGCCAGCACGGAACTGGTGAACGAAAAGTTCTACCCCATGATGGAATCGCTGGGCACCCTGCTGGACAGTCTAAGCGCTATAAACGGCGCGCGCGCCGACGTGCTTGCCGAAGCAACACAGCAGCTGCGGAATTCCGCCATAATTTTAACCATTATGCTGTCGGCTGTTGAATTGCTGATTTTGATTATCGTTTACCTTGTAATAATACGTTCAATTGTGCGTCCCATAAACCATATGGTAGAGGCTTCCGTCAACCTGGCGGAAGGCCGCATGGACATGAACCTGGAGCTTAACGCCAAGGACGAGATAGGCCAGCTGGCGCAAAGCTTTTCCGTGGCTGTGGCGAGCATAAAGAATATTCTAAGCGATATTGACGTAATGTCTGTCAAGCAGAACGACGAGGGCGACATAGACGCCTACATTGACAAGGACCGTTACAAAGGCGCTTACGCTCAGGTCGCCCTTAACGTGAACGAGATGGTGGCGGCCAATATAAAGCTCACGCGTTCCGTAATGGTGTGCATAAACGAGCTTGCCAAAGGCAACTTTGACGTGGCCATGGAGCGTATGCGCGGCAAGAAGGTATTTGTAAACGAAGCCATAGATGTAATGAGGGCCAATTTAAAAGGCGTGGGCGACGAAATTGAGAGCATGGTACGGGAGGCTCTGGAGGGCAACCTTTCGGTACGGGCCAAAACCCAGAATTTCAGCGGGGGCTGGGCTGAAATAATGCGGCGGATGAACGCCCTGCTGGACAGCATTACCAAGCCTGTGATGGAATCATCCCGGGTGCTGCAGGAAATGGCCAAGGGAAATTTACGCGAAAAAGTAACGGGCAGCTTTAAGGGCGACCTGGCCAGACTTGCCAACGCGGTGAACAGCACTATTGAAGCCATATCGCTGTATATCGGCGATATTTCCTATGTATTAGGCGAAATTGCCAACGGCAACATAGATGTAACTGTTGACAGGGAATACCTTGGGGACTTTGAGAATATCAAAAACGCCATGACGACAATAATCACCCGGCTTAACGATATAGTAGGCAATATAAGCAGTTCGACAGAACAAGTGGCGGTGGGGGCCAAGAACATATCCGACAGCAGCATGGCCATGGCAACCGGCGCTACAGAGCAGGCCAGTTCGGTAGAGGAGCTTTCGGCCACCATAGACATGATAAACACCCAAACCCGCAGCAATGCGGAGAATGCCAAGAACGCCAATACATTTTCAGAGAACTCAAAGCAGAACGCGCTTATGGGCAATGATGAAATGGGCAAGATGCTAACGGCCATGGAGGGCATAAAGGAGTCCAGCAACAATATTTCGCGCATTATAAGCACGATACAGGATATCGCGTCCCAGACCAACCTGCTGGCGCTTAACGCCGCGGTGGAGGCCGCCCGCGCCGGAGTGCACGGGAAGGGGTTTACGGTTGTTTCGGAGGAGGTGCGCAATTTATCTGTCAAAAGCCAGACAGCCGCACGTGAGACCGCCGCTATGATAGCGGATTCCATTGCCCGCGTTAATGACGGTATGAGCATTGCCAACACCACGGCACGGTCTCTTGAAACAATTGTTACTGATATAAACGAAATATCCTCCATAATTTCAGAAATAGCCGCGGCATCTCAGGAGCAGTCCAACGCTATTTCACAAGTGACCATTGGTCTTGGGCAAATTTCGCAGGTTGTTCAGAACAACTCCGCCACCAGCCAGGAGACCGCCGCCTCCGCCCAGGAGCTTTCCAGCCAATCCGAGACGCTGAGCAGCATGGTTTCCATTTTTACACTTAAAAAAGACAAACGCTAAGGCGTGTTTGGAAATTCCTTGAAGCGCGAAATTTCGAATGAAACCACGCCAATTTTCCCGCGTCGCCGCGTCTAGCAAGCTTTAAAATTTAGTCCATGACGCGCAAAAGAACCGGAAATTCCGAACCGGGAGTCTGGGAGCGTAAGCGCGAACTTAAGAAAAAAACAAACAATCCCTTTTAGGTCGAGCAAGCTCGTATCCTTAAAAAGGTTCTACTCGCATCAAAAGCGTTGCGTTCGCCGCCCTTAAGAAGGGGTCTGCGTCGAGCAAACTCGACTATCGGTGATGAAATTCCCCAGCGGGGCTAGGGGCCAACGGACAAACCATCGTTAGGCCCCTAACGGTGAAGTGTCCGTTGGTTTTAAGGTTTTAGTGTTTTGACCTCTGAATAGACCCTTCCGGTTATACTAAGGCGCGAAAAGAAATGCACTTTTCACGCCGGTTGTTGGTTGCTCACACACGAAAACACTGAAAGATTTTTAGAAGATGTTTTCGTGTATGAGTATAGCTAAGTTTTGTTTTCCCTCCAAAGCAGACAGTTCTACATTTTAGTTTTGCACAGCCATCAAATAATAGTATAGAAAGGCCCCCATGAATTTTATTCATGAGGGCCTTTCCGGGAAGTTCTTACTGCTCCATTTGCTTGCCCAGGAAACCAGCGGCGGTCTGCGCCAGCTTGCCTTCCAACTCGCCCATTTTCTTATCCGCAGACAAAAAGGCCACTGCGCCAAGTACATCGCCCTCTGAAATTATGGGGGCAATAAGTTCGTGCTTGTACATAGTGTCGTCGTCGTCCTCTAGGACGGGGACAAAGCCGGCCTCAAAGCGGGTGGCCTGAAATGTATTACGTTGGTTAATAACCTTCTCCATTGCCAGCGAAATGTGCTTTTCAAGCAGGTCTTTTTTCGCGCCGCCGGATACGGCTATAACCTGATCCTTATCTATTATGCACGCGATATGCCCGGAGTTCTCCGCAAGGCTCTCCGCGTATTCTTTCGCAAAGGAACCCAGCTCGCCAATAGGTGAATACTTTTTTAAAATTATTTCACCCTCGCGGTCGGTAAATATCTCCAGCGGATCCCCTTCACGGATACGCAAAGTGCGCCGTATTTCCTTAGGGATAACCACCCTGCCCAAATCGTCAATTCTTCTTACAATTCCCGTTGCTTTCAAAAAAACTCCTCCTTAAAATATATTTTCAGACTTATAGTTGCATGAAAAGGTGGCTGCTTTCAGGCCCTAGTATTTGACATGAAATGTACTTTTATGCATAACTTCTGCTAACCACCTTACAGCTTAACGAACCTATAACAAGGCTGCATTGTCTCACACCCCAGACACTTCGCCTGTAATCCCCCATAGCGGCGGACGCTCCGCGCGGCACGCCGAACGCGATAACTAATACCACATGATTTATATATCTTTTCCCCCAATCGGGGCATCAAAAGTTTTTCAGTTCGGCAACCCTCCATTGTGCCTCTATTTTGACGTTTCAATCCACTTTGGATGGAAATCTCAACGGACTGCGTCAAGATTTATCATTAAAAAATTCCACATATGTAATGTATTACAAACTGCGACATAATGCAAGCGAAATTATGCCGCAACAGCAAAAAAAATCCGAGACAAAAAAACGCGCCAATAGCTCCCACATAGGCGCGAACTAACGGACGCTTCACAGTCAGGAATACCCCCTGCGGGAATTTTATACATGATATATTCATGAAGCGCGGCGGTTTCAATGCAGCAAATGGGCGGCGTCCGCGAGTATAGCTTGACAAGGCCCAAGCCGGCGTTTATAATATGTGTATAAAATTTAATAACAATACTTATCCAGAGAGGTGGAGGGACAAGGGCCCTGTGAAACCCAGCAACCGGCCGGAAGGCAATGGTGCTAACTCCCCCGGCTTAAACAGCCGGAAGATGAGTTGCTTCATTTGTAAATGGGCCCCCTTGGGGCTTATTTTTTTGCATTTCTAAATATGAGGAGGCAATAAAATGGCAAGAAGGTTATTTACGTCCGAATCCGTAACAGAAGGGCACCCGGACAAAATATGCGATCAAATATCCGACGCGGTGCTTGACGCCATATTGGCGCAGGACCCAATGGCAAGGGTGGCGTGCGAGACGCTGACCACCACCGGGCTTATTGTGGTGGCTGGGGAAGTAACGACAAACTGCTACGTTGACATTGAGACTATTGCGCGGGAAACAGTGCGGGACATAGGCTACGACCGCGCCAAATTCGGATTCGACTGCGACACCTGCGCGGTTGTCACGTCCCTTAAAGGCCAGTCGCCGGACATAGCGTTGGGCGTGGACACAGCGCTGGAAACCCGCGCGGGTGACGGGGAAGCGGAAACCGGCGCGGGTGACCAGGGCATGATGATAGGTTACGCCTGCAACGAAACAGCGGACTACATGCCTCTGCCCATCTACTTGGCGCACAAGCTGGTCCGCAGGCTTTCGGAGGTCCGCAGAAACGGCGAGCTGAAATATCTGCGGCCGGACGGCAAGTCCCAAGTAACGGTGGAGTACATTGACGACAAACCCGTGCGGGTGGCGGCGGTGGTTATATCCGCCCAGCACGGGCCGGAGGCGGAGCACGCCACAATTGAGCGCGACATTATCAATCGGGTTATAAAGACTGTGATACCGGCGGATTTGCTGGACGCCGGCACCAAGTACTTTGTAAACCCCACTGGGCGTTTTGTCGTCGGCGGGCCGATGGGCGACGCCGGCCTGACTGGCCGGAAGATAATCGTAGACACATACGGCGGTTACGCAAGCCACGGAGGGGGCGCGTTTTCCGGCAAGGACCCCACCAAGGTGGACCGTTCCGGCGCGTATATGGCGCGCTACATTGCTAAAAATATCGTTGCCGCAGGGCTGGCTGACCGCTGCGAAATAGAAGTGGCTTACGCCATTGGGGTTTCGCGGCCTGTGTCCATATTGGTGAACACTCACGGCACGGGTAAATTGGACGACAACAAGATAACCGAGCTGGTGGAGAAACATTTTGACCTGCGCCCGGCCGCAATAATCAAGTACTTTGACCTGCGCCGTCCTATATACAAACAGACAGCCGCCTTTGGACATTTCGGGCGTTCGGACGTAGACCTGCCCTGGGAGCGCCTGGACAAGGCAGCCGTGTTAAAAGCGGAGTTGAAATGATTTGGATAATTTTGAAACGAGTCTGAAGCTGCTTCTGGACATTCTATTAAAAAAGAAGGAGACTCTGACACAAATATTTAATATAACCGAAAATCAAGGAACAGCCCTGGCCGCGGCTGCGGACGGCCACAAGGCGGACAGCGAAGAACTGGCTGCCATAAAATTCTTGTTTGACGGTATGAACGACGAAAAACAGGTACTAATAGACAAGGTCATAAACGGGGACAATGTATTCCAGGATATTTTCTCGCGGCTGGGCGCCGAATTTGAGGAACGGGCTGAGGAGCAGGCGGAATTAATCCGGCTGTTGCAGAGCGGTATAAAGGATGTAATGGACTTGGACGTAAAAATCCGTTTACAGGAGCGGCAGAACCAGATGTTTATCTCAAAGGGCGGTTCTTCCGGCGGCAAGTTAAATATACCCAAGGCGACTAAGAGTTACATGCTGGATAAATATAAGAACTGGGCGGGGATGAATAAATCCAACAAGGAAAGGAAATAAGGCGTGATAAAGAATGTGGAGCTCAGCGCGGACGGGCGGGCGGTAATAATAGTGGACCAGGGGCTGCTGCCTAACAGTGTGGAGTATATTGAGCTGCGTACCGCGGAGGAAGTGTACGACGCCATATACCATTTAAAGGTACGGGGCGCGCCCGCCATAGGCATATGCGCGGGATACGGGATATACTGCTCGGCCCGGGCCATAGAAGCGGAAACCTTTGCAGAATTTTACGCGAAATTCCGCGAGCAAAAGGAATATATCAATTCAGCGCGGCCGACAGCCGTAAATTTAAGCTGGGCGCTTAACCGCATGGATAACGTTGCAGCTGCCTGCGCGGACAAGCCGCGCGGGCAGCTGCTTGCTGCGCTGGAGAGGGAATGCCGCGCCATACACCAGGAAGATATAACCATGTGCGAAGCAATATCCGAAAACGGTCTGACTGTTATAAAGGACGGCGACGGGATACTGACCCACTGCAACGCCGGGCCGCTGGCCACGTCCCGTTATGGCACAGCTCTGGGGCCGCTGCTGCTGGGACACGAACGGGGCATGAAACTCAAAGTATTTGCGGACGAGACCAGGCCGCTGCTGCAGGGCGCGCGGCTTACCGCCTACGAGCTGGACAGCGCCGGTGTGGACGTGACCCTTATATGCGACAACATGGCGTCCATTGTAATGAAGAACGGCTGGGTACAAGCGTGTTTTGTGGGATGTGACCGTGTGGCGGCCAACGGCGACACGGCGAATAAAATCGGCACAAGCGGTGTGGCGATACTTGCCAAGCACTACGGCATACCTTTTTACGTGCTGGGGCCTTCCTCCACAATTGACCTTGAGTGCGCCACCGGCGCGGACATTCCCATAGAACTGCGCGAGCCGTCCGAGATACGCGAAAAATTCTACCTGCGCCCCATGGCGCCCAAGGGAGTAAAGTGCTACAACCCCGCCTTTGACGTAACCGACCACTCGCTTATTAGCGCCATTATTACGGAAAGGGGCGTCCTCCGCCCGCCTTTCGCGGAAAGTCTCGCGCGTTAACAACATGACGGAAAGACACTTTACCGCTAGGGGCTCTGTCCCTTGGGCGCGGACTTAAGGAATGGGAAAACAATGTCAATAGGTTAAGGATTTTCGAATTATACTCGCGAACATTGAGATTTGCCACATTAAAGTCACCGCACTTCATGCACTTAAGAAGGGGTCTGCGTCGAGCAAGCTCGACTATCGGGGGCGAAGTCGCCAGACCCCTTCTCAAGTACGGCGAGTACGGCGTTTTTAATGCAGGATTCAACTTTTTTCAATTTTATAGAAGGGAGTAATTTTAATGAATATAACCGAGTCACCATCAACAAGTATCAAGGCTCCGGAGGGGAGTATCGCGAAAGTGGTGCTGATGCCGGGCGACCCTTTGCGCGCCAAGTTTGTGGCGGAGAACTATCTTGAGGACGCGGAGTGTTTTAACAGTGTACGCAATATGCTGGGCTATACGGGCACATACAAGGGTAAGCGCGTATCCGCCATGGGAAGCGGTATGGGCGTACCGTCCATGGTGCTGTATGCCCAGGAGCTGTATTCCTTTTTCGGCGTGGAGGCCATAATACGCATCGGCAGCGCGGGCGGCATAGGGGAAAACGTGAGCCTGCGCGACGTTATAGTGGCTATGACCGCCTCTACTAACTCAAATATTGTGGTTTCGGCGGACTTCCCCGGTATAATCGCCCCCTGCGCGGACTATAATATGCTTCGTCTGGCTGTGGCAGCAGCGGAAAAAAACAACGTGCCGGTTAAGGTCGGGTCAGTTTTCACCTCGGATTATTTTTACAATCCCTTGCCTGAGGCCAATGCGCGCTTGCGCAAATTGGGCCTGTTAGCGGTAGAAATGGAGACCGCCGGTTTGTACGTCACAGCCGCCCGATTGGGTAAGAAGGCGTTAAGCGTACTTACGATATCGGACCATGTATTTACGGGCGAAGGGCTATCCGCTCAGGAGCGCCAGGATTCGTTCCGCGAGATGATGGAAATAGCGCTGGAAACAGCCTGGGGCACAATTTAAAAGTTTATAAGGAGGCGGTAACATGGCGCTTATTACGGCCAAATTGAGTATAGCGGAGGCGTTTAAGCCGGTAAACCTGCATTTGTACTTTCCCACCGACCTGCCCGAAAGCGTGGGCAACCGCGTAAAAGGCGTTATAACCTTGCTGCACGGGCTGCATGGCGATTGCTCCGACTGGTTCGCCATGACAGCCGCCTGCCGCTACGCGGCGGATAACGGTTACATTCTCATCGCCCCAAGCGCGGAAAATTCTTTCTACAACGATATGGCCCACGGTTCACCCTGGTACGCCATTTTAACCGAGAGCCTGCCGGAACAATTGCGGCGTATTTACAACATCCCCGCGGCGCGGGAAGTAAACTACATTGCCGGTTTATCCATGGGCGGCTACGGCGCGCTGCGAATAGGGCTTGCCCGCCCCAAACGCTATGCCGCCGCGGGCAGCTTCTCCGGCGTGGTGGATATGCGCGCCGCTCTGCCGGCTATTGCCTCTCCCAAATCACTTATCCGGCCGGTACTGGAGGCGGTTTTCGGAGAACAGCTGGTGTTGCCGGCGGACGCGGACGTGTTTACACTGGCGGAACGCGCGGCCCGTCTGGAGCCGGACCAGCGTCCGCGCCTGTGGCTCTCCTGCGGTCGGCAGGACACTGACGTCGATTTCAGCCTGTACGGCCAGAACAAGAAACTGGCCAGCCATCTGACCGGTCTGGGGCTGGATTTCGAGTTTAAGGAATGGGACGGCGTTCACGAATGGAACTTCTGGGACAGAAGCCTGGCCGAGTTTATCGGGTTTATACAAGGCTCGGATTACGCCGCCCGGAAGCGGCGCGACTGGGCGTAGAATATTTTGTGTCTATTCAGATGTGTAAGGTGCTTGTTCGTCGAGTTCTCCTTAATTAATGCGCGCTAAGCGCAAGAAGGAGTCTGGGGCAAAGTCCCTATTGGCGCGAACTTAAGAAAAAAATAACCAAGCCCTTTTGTTAAAAAGCCTGTACTTGCCTCAAAAAGCGCTTCGTCGAGCAAACTCGACTATCGGGGATGAAATCCCCAGCGGGGTTTGGGGCCAACGAACAGACCATCGTTAGGTCCCTAACGGTAAAGTGTCCGTTGATTTTAATCTTTTGACCTCTGAATAGACACGATATTTTTTCTTCTAATTTGATTTTAACCTATTGCCAATAAAGCAATTATATATTATAATAGGTTTCATGAATCCTGAAATGTTCGATAACCTATAATTTTGAACCTACAGTTCAAGAAGGGGTTTCCTATAACATGTATCTACGTCAGGCCGCAAGCTAATTCCCTTTGGGCAGCGGAAGGCGGACGTGCATGTGCGGTTGCCCACCTAGCTGTATTTGCTAGGTGTCAAAATATAGGACCGGCATTTTGGGTTTTTTATTTTTGGGTATTTTTTTACGTGTAAAAGCCGGTCAAGTCTGCTTGCGGGCAGACTTGACCGGCTTAAAATTTGAGAACGTTTTTTAATCGTGTAAATACTTTTGCGCTTTTCGATACTTCAAAGAAAAATTCTTTACAGACTGAAACTATTCCTGCGGACCTCATCCGCAAACAATTCATAAATACTTTGTCCGCACAGCCCGCTGAAATATTCTTTAAGCTGAAACACGGCTTTCCATTTTTCGCGGGTATAATCGCTGAAACCATAGCGCATGGCCACGTCAATCAGGCGTGTCTCAACCAAGCAGACGCCTTCCGGAAGCGCGACAGCGTCGCATAGCTGTATCAGTTTGTCGTAGTCGTCGTAAACCGCAACGCTGAGGAAGGACTCTATGAAGGCAAGTTCCTCCGCGGAGCAATCCCGCGCGCCAAGATAGGACTCCATTTTCTGATACGGAAACGAATGGGTCAGGCATATCCGCGCGGACAAATCCATGCCTTTTTTATGCAGCAGTTCGTATCCGGCTATTATGTGATGCATATAGCGCTGACCCTCGTAACGCCCAATATCGTGCAGCAGCCCAAAGATATAGGCGCGCTGGGCGTTAAGCCCGCGGCCTGACAACGGATTTACCGCCGCGGGCCGGCAGTTTTCCGCAATAACCTTAGCCGCGCGGGCGGCAACTCGGCTGTGCGCCACCCATCTGCCCGGATTCCGCCCGGCCGCCCACAACAGTATATTTTCAGCTTCGGCTATTGCCGGCGCTTCATCCGTTATGTCTGTCATCAATGAGGCAGAATTTCAATCTGATCGAAAACAAACGCGCCAACCGGCGAGTAGTACCAATTTTCAACATATGTCGCCATCATCATGGACTGTGTGCCGCTGTACAAGGGGATAATCGGAAAATCGTTCATAAACAAATCCTCCGCTTGGTGCATCATGGAGTCGGATACGGACGGGTCAGTCTGTTTCAAGGATTCCTCCAGGAGCCTGTCGTATTCCGGGTTGCGCCAGCCGGTTTCAAGGGGCGGGGCGTCGCCGGCAAAGGTGCTCAAAAACGCCATTGGATGCAAGTAAGTGCCCAGGTCGCCCATTGCGCAAATGTCATAGTCCAGCTGCACAACCTGGTCGTAGAAAACACTCCACTCCGCGCTTACAATGTCCATTTCAATGCCCAAGTTCTGCTTGTACATTTGCTGCAGTGTTTCCGCCACTTTCTTAGCCGTATCATTGGTATAGTAGCCCAGCCGCAGCCTTGGGAAGGTGGAAAGGTCCTCGTAACCAGCCTCCGCCAGGAGACGCTTCGCCTCCTCGATGTCCGCGTTGGGTTTCAGGCCGTAATTGCCGCCCGCCTCCCTGTAGTCCTTGCCGTCAGACTGTATATAGCCCTTGGGCACGTGGCCCAGCACCGGATCATAGGTGGCCTGCAGCGCGTCCTCAATAAGGGAGGTTCTATCCACGGCAAGGGCGAGCGCCTTTCTTACGCGCGGGTCAGTGAGGCCCGGCGACGTGGTGTTAACCAGCCAATAGGTATTGCCAAACTGCGGCATACTATGAAAATCCTCCCGCGCGCGGTACTGGGGCACGTCCGAGGAGGGAACGCGCAGCATGCCGTCCAGTTCGCCGCGTTCGTAAGCGGCCAGCGCTGTAGAAGTATCCTGCATTATCTTAAACGACAGCGTTTCCAATTTCACGTTGGCGCTGTTCCAATAATTTTCATTTTTAACCAGATAAATTCCCTCGCCCAATCTGTAGTCCGACAGCTTATAGGGGCCGTTAGAGACATAATTCGCGATGTCCCTGGACCAGTCCGGGTTATTTTCCGCTTTTGCCTTATTAACCGGCATGTACGTCCATGTGGCCAGCAGGGACATAAAGAAGGAACACGGCGCCTCGAGGGTTACCTCCAGCGTCTTATCGTCCAGGGCCTTTATACCCGCTTGGTCCGGCGTCATTTCGCCGTCAAAAACAGCTTTACCGTTCTTAATATAGGCATAGGCCAGGTGGGAGTTTTGCGAGGCGTAACCGGGGTCCAGCAGGCGCTTCCAGGCGAACTCAAAATCACCCGCCGTAAGGGCCGTTCCATCCGACCATTTCAAGCCGTCCCGCAAATAGAACGTATAGACCAGGCCGTCGTCGCTTAGCGTCCATTTCTCCGCCTGACCGGGGACCAGGTTATTTCCCGTGTCATATTTTACAAGGCCCTCAAAGGCGGTAAAAAAGAGCGGGCCCGCGAATGTATTCGCCGTATAGTTGGGGTCCAGGCTGTCCGGGTCGTCCAATACGGCAAAGGTAAGTTTTTGCTCCGCTGTTCCGCCCGTTTGGGCGTCCGCGGACGGTTGGACGGCGGAGCAGCCCGCCATTAACAGCGCGGCCGTTAAAATGGCTGCAACTTTTTTCATCATGATTAATACTCTCCTTCTTATTATAATATTAAGTATACAAATGGCAACTTACAAAATGTCCCTCCCCCATATCCTTTATTTGCGGCGCGCGTTCCGCGCACAAAGGAGACGCGCGGCTGCAGCGCGGATGGAAGTGACATCCGGCCGGAGGGTTAATCGGGCTTGGGACCTCCCCTTCAATGCGGGCGGAAGTTTTATTTTTAGAAACCTCCGGGTCAGGGACGGGTATGGATTCCAGCAGCGCCTGGGTATAGGGATGCAAGGGGTTTGCGTAAATCTTCTCGCTGGCGCAGACTTCCACCAAGCGTCCCAAGTACATTACGCCGACCCTGTGGGACACGTAGCGCACCATAGACAAGTCATGGGCGATAAACAAGTAGGCAAGGCCCAATTCCCTCTGGAAGGTCTCCAGCATATTGACGACCTGGGCCTGTATGGACACGTCGAGCGCGGAAATAGGCTCATCGCATATCACCAATTTCGGACGCATTATAAGGGCGCGGGCAATGCCTATACGCTGGCGCTGGCCGCCGGAAAACTCATGGGGGTACCGGGCAGCCGCGTAAGCCGGCAAGCCCACCGATTCCAGCGCGTTTACCGCCATTTCCAGGCGTTCGCCCTTATTTTTGCCTACTTTATTCGCCACAAGGGGTTCCATGAGAATGTCCTTAACTGGCATTCGCGAATTCAGCGAGGAATAAGGGTCCTGAAAAATCATCTGCATTTTCTTACGGTACGGCTTAAGCTGCTGCTGTGTCAGATTTGTGATTACATCTCCGTCTAAAATAATTTCACCCGCCGTAGGCTGGTATATGCGAATAGCGCACCGGGCTGCCGTGGATTTCCCGCAGCCGGACTCACCAACCAATCCGAAGGTCTCGCCGTCGTATATTGTCAGGCTGATTCCGTCCACAGCCTTTACTATTTTCCCGCGAAGGCTGAAGTACTGACAGAGGTTATTAATTTCCAATATCTTTTTCCCCGCGCCGGGCGGGTTAGTATCAGCTTTCATAGCTCGCCTCTTTACAATGGATTCTGAACACGTAGTGGCTTGAAAGGTCAAAAGATTAAGACCTTGGGGCTCCGCCCCAAACCCCGCTGCGTCGAGCAAGCTCGACTATCGGGGACTTCGCCCCCAGACCCCTTCTTAAGGGCGGCTAGTACAGCGCTTTTTGATGGCGGGTAGAGCCTTTTCTAATTATTTTTTCCTTACATCCTCGCCGAAAGGGTTGTCCTCTTTTGGCGCGTCCGGCGACAGCAGCCAGCACATGCTTCTGTGCGTGTCTGTCAGGTTGGTGTAGTCCGGCGCGCTTGTACAGATATTGCGCGCCCACTCGCAGCGCGGGTAAAAGGGGCAGCCTTCCGGCGGCCGGAGCATATCAGGCGGGGAACCGAAAATAGGCTTCAAGGCCTCGCCTTTGCGCTGGTTAATGCTCGGCATGGACGCCATCAAACCCAGCGTGTAGGGATGGGACGGGGTTTGAAATATTTCCGGCGCCAGCCCTTCTTCCAATATAAGCCCGCCGTACATAACAAGCATTCTGTCGCATATTTCCGCTACCACGCCCAAGTCGTGGGTTATGAGAATTACTGACAAATTCAGCTCTTTCTTCATTTCTTTTAAAAGCATCAGTATTTGATCCTGTATAGTTACGTCCAAGGCTGTCGTAGGCTCGTCGGCTATAACAAGCTGCGGCCCTGCGCCGGCGCCCGGTCCGCTGCCGGCGCCCGGTCCGCCGGAAAGGGCCGCGGCGATCATCACCCGCTGGCGCATACCGCCCGACATCTCATGAGGATAGGCTTTATAACGGCTTTCAGCGTCAGGGATGCGCACTTTTTTCAGAAACTCTGTCACCCGCGCCCTGAGCTCGTGCTTGGGCAGCTTGGGGTTATGCTCCGCAATCGCTTCCTCTATCTGCTTGCCGACGGTCATCAAGGGGTTAAGGGATGTCATGGGGTCTTGAAAAATCATGGATATTTTGCCGCCGCGAATCTGCCGCAGCCAGCGCCGGGCCTGGGGGTCATTCTTGGACAGCCTGGCAATGTCCCTGCCTTCGAACATAATGCTCCCGTCTTTAATTACCCCGTTTTCCGGCAGCAGGCGCAAAATCGAAAGCGCTGTAACGCTCTTGCCGCTACCCGACTCACCCACTATGCCCAATATCTCGCCGCGGTTTACCGAAAATGAAACGCCCCGCACAGCCCGCACCTCGCCGGACTTTGTATAGAATGAAGTTACAAGCCCGCTTACTTCCAATACTGTTTCCATGCGCTTACCCCGTACCTTTCGTCAATTACTTTTATTTCCTCATATGTGGGTCAAAGGCGTCACGCAGGCCGTCGCCGACAAAATTAAACGCGAACATTATTACGCATATTGCGGCGGCGGGTATGGCGAGCTGATACGGGGCGGACCGCAGCCCCTCCAGGGCGTCGCTGCACATTGTGCCAAGGGATGCCATAGGCGCGGTGACGCCCAAACCGATAAAACTCATGAACGCCTCGGTAAAAATGGCGGCTGGTATCTGCATTGTGGCTGTAACAATAATCGGCCCAACGGCGTTCGCAATCAGGTGCCTGCGCAAAATATAACCGCTGCCGCTGCCCATAGTTTTAGCGGCCAATATAAAGTCCTGCTGTTTAAGGCTTAAAATCTGCCCCCGCACAACCCGCGCCATATCCACCCAATAGACAAAGCCCAGGGCCAGGACAATGCTTATAAACCCGCCGTTATTAAAGAGCACCATAATTAAAATTACATAGAGCGTAAGCGGAATGGAGCTGATCATGTCCACCACGCGCATCATGACCATGTCCGCGCCTCCGCCCGCGTACCCGGCCGCGCAGCCGTACAGCACGCCTATCAGCAGGTTGACCAGCGTAGCGATAAAGGCTACTGTCAGCGAGATACGCATACCGTAAATAAGCCGGATAAAGATATCGCGGCCAAGTGAGTCCGAGCCAAGCGGGTATGTTTTGTTAAAAAACAGCCTGCTTTTACTCAGGACTGTGCCGTCGCCGGATTCCAACCGCGGCGGATTATATTTATAATTCAAATAATACACATTCCCGCTGATTTCAAAGGAGAACCGCTTCTGGACGGAATCGTCCCCCACGCGCTCCAGGGTATTCAGCAGCTCGCCCTCAGGCGAAACCTGGGTCACTTTCATATTAGAGGTAATGTAATAATATTGCCCGTCAATCTCTACTGTGTCAAGCATAAGCGGAGTATTGACATGTGCAAGGTTTTGATAGTCGTACTGGCGGTCGGAAATAACCGGGCCAAGCGCCGAGATTAAAACGAGGATTATAACAGCCACCAGCCCGGCTGCAGCTGTTTTCCTGCGGCTGAACTGGTAGACCATTTCTCCGAAATAAGTGGCGCTTCCAGCCAGTTTTTCCGCCTGACGCAACTGCGGTGAAATTTTATCCCACAGGCCGTTTGTTTCCATGCGCAACCCCTCCCCGTTTGTTAACGTTCTAATTTAATGCGCGGGTCTATAACGCAGTAAAGAATATCCACGACAAAGACAAGGGTAACCAGCACAGCGGCATAAAATATGGTAAACCCGACTATGGCCGTATAATCGCGGTTAGTAATACTCTGTACAAAAAACCGGCCCATGCCGGGCATGGCGAAAATCCGTTCCACCACAAAGGAACCCATCAGCAGCCCCGCGAAGAGGGGGCCGACTACGGTAACAACCGGAATAAGGGCGTTGCGCATACCGTGACGCGCTATAACCTTCCCTTCGGAAAGCCCCTTTACCCGCGCGCTGCGAATATAGTCCGAACGCAGAACATCCAGCAGGCTTGACCGTGTCAGCCGGGTTATGTACGCCAGCGAATAGCCCGAAAGCGCCAGCATGGGCAAAATATAGCCTTTAAGGCTGTCCGCGCCGAATATGGGGAACCACCCCAGTTTAAAGGCCAAGAAGTACAGCAGCACCGTGGCTGTAACAAAGGAAGGAATCGTCACTCCCAAGGTAGTGAGGAACGTAACGCCCGCGTCCTGCCACTTGCCTTTTTTAACAGCCGCGAAAACGCCCAGCGGTATTCCAACCGCCAGCACAAACAGCATTGAAAAGACCCCCAGCGTGGCCGACACGGGGAAGCCCTTGGCAATAAGCTCGTTTACGCTCATTCCTTCGTATTTAAACGAAGGGCCGAAATCCAGCCGGACAATACGCTTCAAGAAGTCGAAAAATTGAGCGGCCAGCGGGTCGTTTAAATGGTATTTCGCCTCAATGGCTTCCATAACCGCCGGAGGAAGCCGTTTGCCCGCGCTGTACGGCCCCCCCGGTATGGCGTGCATAAGCAGGAAGGTAAGCAGCAGCACCATGAACAGTGTGACCGCCATTAGGCCAAGGCGTTTTAAAATATAAAAGAACATTTTATCACCTCTAATGCTGACGATTATAAAATAATTTAACCATTCCGTCAACTTTACTTGTCGAAACAAGGTCCAAATTAAAGCGCGGCGACGTCGAAAACAAGGGCACGCCGCCGCCGAGTATCACCGGGCAGACGTATATCCAGTACGCGTCGATCAAATCCTCCCGCATAAACGAATGGATCAGCCGCCTTCCGCCGAACAGCCAGCTGTCGCCTTTCGCCGGCCTGATAACTTCCTCCGTGAAGCGCCTGGGAGACAGTGCGGTGAATATCACCCCTTCCCCGCTGGTACGGGATTGTGAAAACACATAACAGTCCTTCCCAGGATAGGGCCAGGACCCTTCACGCTGGAAATCCTCCACAATCTGGTCATAGGTCGCACTGCCGAATAAGATTGACTCCACTTCCTTATAAAAGGAAGTATATTCGTTATCCGGCTCGATTCGCGGTTTTTCAAACAAAAAATCCACGCTGCCGCGCTTGTCCGCAATGTATCCGTCCAGACTTTCCGCTATACATAAAATAAGCCGTCCCATCTTTCTTTGCCGCCTTTCGTATTTTTCCTTCGCGAGTACAGCGCAATTATGTTAATAACAACCTTTATGCGTTATGTATAATGCGCGATAATCAGGTCTCATTACAAAGGGGAACGCTTCTCACGCTCCTCTAAGGCGTATTTGAAAATTCCTTAAAGCGCAAAATTTCTAATGAAACCGCTGCAATGATAGTCGAGCTTGCTCGACTATCGGAATCCAGTTTTCAAACACGTCCTAAGGTGCTGCCGCTTTAAGGGCGGCGGGCCTGCCGATACTACAACGAAAAAATAACCGGCAACTTCCTTGCGAGAAATTGGTCCGGTTATTTTTTTTGCGTTTTTATATGTCAAAAAGGCAATTACAATTAAAATCGCCGTTTCGATAACATAGATCGTTTCGAATAATGACATAAACCTCACTCCTTTCATAAGAGAGTCTTGACTCCTAAAAGAAGGAGCGGGTTACGCAATCACAGGCATCGCCTCCTTCAGGATAGATTTCTTACTGTCCTCCTTTCAGAAGCAAGCCCTTTGACCGCCCTTTCCGCTGCACAAGTTTTATTATAGTTTGTCCGGTTTGAATTTACAATGGCTTAAGAAGCTGTGCAAAATTAAACTTTACAACTGTGGAAGGATCATTTAGTTCCATTCCCCATGAAAGTCCTGCGGCTTAAGGTTGACTGCGTTCAGTTCTTCATCTGTAACAACATGCCCTTTTTTGTATTCCTGTGTGTCGGAGACACACTCAACAGTCAGTCCTGTGGCTGTCGTCGTCGATGCTATCAGGTTGATAATCGTCAGCATTTCGTCGAGAGGTTTTCCTCTCCAATTGACACTGATGTACGAAAACAGCCGATGTTCGATTTTATTCCGCTTGCTTGTTCCCGGCGGAAAATGCGTCACATGGATGGCCATGTTGAGCTGATTGGCGATCTCTTGCAACTTCACTTTCCACAGCATTACTCTGTATCCGTTGCTGCCGCCGCAATCGGCGGTGATCATTATTTTTGTGGCATCCGGATATACCTTTTTGCCGACCATTTCCCACGCACGCCCTGGAGCAGCACTTCGTCGACGCGCTTGAAGGCCTCTTGAAGCGAGGTGCCTTTTTCGATAATCTCCTTCAAACGCTCGTTGGGAATTACGATAAGCGTGTCCACATGTTTGCGCAGCTCCGCGATGCCTTCCACGGCGTTTCGCATACGCGGCTTGCCCTCAAAAGCGAAAGGTTTTGTCACTACCCCTACCGTAAGTATCTCAAGCTCCTTGGCTATGGAAGCGATAACCGGCGCGGCCCCTGTGCCGGTGCCGCCGCCCATGCCGGCGGCTATAAACAGCATGTCGGCGCCTTGTATCGCCTGGCTTATGTCGTCCCGGGATTCCTCTGCGGCCTTGCGGCCGATTTCAGGGTCGCCGCCCGCGTCCAGGCCCCTTGTAAGCCGTTCCCCTAACTGAATACGCACGGGCGCCTTGGAACGCTCCAGTGCCTGATGGTCCGTATTTGCGGATATAAACTGCACAGAGGATTCCACGTTATCCTCTATCATTCTGTCTACAGCGTTATTGCCAGCCCCTCCCACCCCTATTACCTTTATTTTAGCGTTCCCCGATTGTATATTCGCTACGTCTATCACAAGCGTCACTCCCCCGTAAAATTTATTATGATTAACATATACGACAAATTAGGCTGGCTATGTCAATATCGTAAATCTTGGCGGCTTGCTCATGTCCCGCATGTCAAGCGTGCCCTTCATGTTCTTATCCGGCAGGTTTTCAAGGATAGCTTCCAGCGCGCGGATTTTTTCGTCAATGTCCTTAAGGCCGCCCAGTTCCACCTCTACGTTGCGCAAAACAAGACGCGC
>JAISYE010000046.1 GCA_031297485.1 Clostridiales bacterium | reverse complement strand
CCTCACTGTCTAAATCTACGCCGAACGAATCCTTAATTACCTTTTTTATTTCACTGTTCAACTGGGATTTCGGCCCGGGAAATTTTCCGGCCATTAATATCCCCCTTCCTAATCTCCCTCGGCAATCATGCGCACAGCTTGAGGGAGAATGACCCACTCGGCTTCCTCCATGACCCTGCGCTGTAAAATTTCCGGCGTGTCGCCAGGCAGAACCGCCACGCGTTTTTGCAAAATTATGGGGCCCGCGTCCGGCTCCGAGGACACCATGTGCACGGTCGCTCCGGTGACCTCGGCACCGCTGGCCAGCACGCGCTCGTGAACCTTGAGGCCGTAAAACCCCTTGCCGGAAAACGCGGGTATAAGGGCAGGATGCACATTTATAACGCAGCCATTAAACACGTCTATAAAGCCCTCGGTCAATATGGTCAAAAAACCCGCCAGCACTACCAGTTTCACGCCCCGCGACTTTAAATAATCCGCCATAGCCATTTCGTATGCCGCGGTATCCGCATAGTCCTTCCTGCCTATGAATACCGCGTCAATACCAGCCAAGCGCGCGCGCTCAAGCGCCGGCGCGTCCGTCCGGCTGCTGACCGCGCACACGACCCGCGCCGGCCCAAGGGTTCCCGCGCGCTCCGCGTCTATCAGCGCCTGTAAGTTCGTCCCGCCGCCTGATACCAGTACGCCTACGTTAAGCATATCTCCACACCCGCCCCCATCGCGGTCACATGACCAATGCCCCAGGCGCGCCGGCCCCGTGCCGCCAGCGTGTCTACGGCGGCGGCCTCGCAGCTTGCCGGCACTATCAGCGCCATACCTATTCCCATGTTAAAGGTGTTGAACATTTCGCGCTCCCCTACCCCGCCTTGGGCTTGCAGCCGGCGGAAAACCGGCGGCACATCCCAAGGCCGGTCCACCACCACGCTCAGACCTTCGGGCAACATTCTAGGGATATTCTCATAAAAACCGCCGCCCGTTATGTGGCTTATACCCTTTATATCCACCACGCGCTTAAGCTCCAGCACATCCCGCGCGTAGATGACGGTGGGCGTGAGAAGCTCCGCCGCCATTTCCGGCAGCTGGTCCTCGAAAACTTTCCGCGCCAATGAAAACCCGTTGGAATGCAGGCCGCTGGACGCCAGCCCAATAAGCGCGTCGCCCTCTCGCACGCGGCTTCCGTCTATAATGTCGCAGCGGTCTACTATGCCAACGCAGAAACCCGCCAGGTCATATTCGTCCGGCTGGTAAAAACCCGGCATCTCGGCGGTTTCGCCTCCTATAAGGGCACAGCCCGCCTGCTTGCAGCCCCGGGCGACGCCTTTTACAATTTCAGCCACTTTCTCCGGGTCGTTCCTTCCCACAGCAATATAATCCAAAAAAAACAGCGGCGACCCGCCGCAACACACCACATCATTGACGCACATGGCAACACAGTCTATCCCCACCGTGTCGTGTTTGTCCGCCATAAACGCCAGTTTCAGCTTGGTCCCCACTCCGTCCGTGCCAGCCACAAGCACCGGCTCCGCCATATGACTGTACGCCCCAAGGGAAAACATGCCGCCAAAGCCGCCCAGCCCAGAGAATACCCCCTGGGTGAACGTGCCGCGCACAGCTTCCGCCATTAATTCCACAGCTTTGTAGCCCGCCTTGATATTTACGCCCGCTTCTTTGTAATCCATTTACTTTCGTCCCTCTCAAATCAACTTTTTATTTCCATTGGATAATGCCCGTCGAAACACGCCTTGCAAAACCCGCTTTTGGAACCGTTTGGTATTTCCGTCAAGCCCTTGATACTCAAAAACCCAAGGCTGTCCGCGCCAATCAATTTACGCATTTCGTCAAGGGCCATATTATTTGCCATCAGCTGCTCCTTATTGGAAATATTGATGCCGAAATAGCACGGGAATTTTACCGGCGGCGAGCTTACCAACAGGTGTACCTTCCTTGCCCCGGCGTTTTTTATCATCTGAACAATCTTGCTGCTGGTAGTGCCCCTAACTATGGAATCGTCTATCATTATAATGTCCTTGCCGCGCACCTGACTGGCTATTGCTCCCAGTTTGACCGTCACGCTCTGCTCCCGCGTCTGCTGGCGCGGCTGGATAAACGTGCGCCCCACATAGCGGTTCTTTATCAGCCCTTCCACATATGGAATTTTAGAGAAATTACTATAGCCCAAGGCGGAGGCTATACCGGAATCCGGCACGCCAATCACTGCGTCGGCCTGGATTTTGTATTCCCGCGCCAGCATTTCGCCCGCCTTGTAGCGGGACTCATATATACACGCGCCATCCATTACGCTGTCAAGCCTGGCGAAGTATATATGCTCGAATATACACAGGGCGGACTTTTCCGGGGTATAGGTCTGGATTGAGCGCAGCCCCTTTTTATTTATTATGATTATCTCACCCGGCCGCACATCCCGCAGAAACTCCGCGCCTATGGCGTTTAAGGCCGAAGTCTCGGAACACACGGCATAGGAATTATTCTTCCTGCCCAGTACCAGCGGGCGCATTCCCATAGGGTCGCGGGCGGCTATCAACTTGCTGCGGGAGAGCACGAGAATGGAATACGCGCCCCGCAGCACCCGCATAACCTTGGATATGGCCTCTTGCAGGGACCCGCTGCTGATACGCTGCCGGGAAAACATGGCGGCGATTACCTCGGAATCGGTTTCCGACTGGAAGATAAACCCTAATTTCTCAAAATCAGCCCGCAGTTCGTTATAATTCAGGATATTGCCGTTATGGGCCACAGCCATACTGCCCTGGGTATACTTTACTACCAGGGGCTGGGCGTTTTCCCGCAGGCTGTCGCCGGAGGTGGAGTAGCGCACATGGCCTATGCCCATGTGGCCCTTAAGGTGGGAGAGTATTACCTCGTTGAACACTTCCGGCACCAGGCCCATTTCCTTATAATATATTATCTTGCCGTTGTCGTTTACCGCTATGCCGCAGCTTTCCTGACCCCTGTGCTGCAGCGCGAACAAACCGTAATAAATCATCTCCGCCGCGTCGAAGTCGTCGTTATTGTAAAAACCAAATATTCCGCACTGCTCTTTCAGTCCCATGGCGCACCTACCTCTACAGACCCAAACGGCCGCTTATTTCTTCGTAACCTTTGCGGACGTTTTCCATATCCCTTCTGAACCTGTCCTTGTCCAGCTTCTCATGGGTCTGCGCGTCCCAAAAACGGCATGTGTCCGGAGAAATTTCGTCCGCTAACAAGATTTCGCCCTTAAACCTTCCAAATTCCAATTTAAAATCCACCAGCAATATGCCGACAGCCTCCAAATAGTTCGTCAGCAAGCCGTTGATTTTAAACGCCGCTGTCTTAATCGCCTCCAGCTCTTCCGGCGAGGCGAGCTTTAGGGCGGCTATATGGTACTCGTTTAACAGTGGGTCCCCCAGTTCGTCGCTTTTATAGCAAAACTCCAGCACCGTACACGCCAGGGCCGCGCCCTCCGCCAGGCCAAGCCGCTTCGCCAGGCTGCCCGCCGCTATGTTGCGCACTATTACCTCCAGCGGGATTATCTCCACTTTTGTAACCAAAGTCTCCCGGTCGCTGAGTTCTTTAATATAATGGGTGCGCACGCCGTGGGATTCCAACATTCCCATGAAAAAATTGGTTATCTTGTTGTTAAACGCCCCCTTGCCTTCTATCGCGCCTTTCTTCTGGCCGTTAAATGCTGTAGCGTCGTCCTTATAACACACTACGCACTTGTCCGGTTCGTCCGCGGCGAAAACTTTCTTCGCCTTACCTTCATATAATAAGTTCATGTGGTTAGTACCTCCTGTTTTGTATTGGGGTTTGATTATATACTCACACACGAAAACATCTGCGTCGGGCTTCGCCCGACTATCTCTAAAAATCTTTCAGTGTTTTCGTGTGTGAGCAACCAACAACCGGCGTGAAAAGTGCATTTCTTTTCG
>JAISYE010000045.1 GCA_031297485.1 Clostridiales bacterium | reverse complement strand
GCGAGGTAATCGGCAAGGCCGGCGTCAAATGGAGGCGCATATAACCGTTAATATGGCGGTCCATTCAAGGGACCATGTGTACTTGGGGTCGGAGAGCAGTTTGCTGTACGCGTCAAAATTAAACCCTACCGGCCACAACAGGACTTTGCCCCGTATCAGCGCGTCCGCCGAGCTGAGAGAGCGCGCCAGGACATTTATTACAGGCAGCAGGCATACGAGTATGATTATCGCGCAAACAAAGGCTATTATCCAATCGGCAATCTTTGCGCCGCTGTTCTTAATCACAATTTTTGCTCCTTTCTTATCCTCTCGAAGTGGGGCGCGGGAGAGACACAGCCCCATGGGCGCGAGCTTAAGGAATGGGAAGGTCAAAACCTAAGACCAACGGACAGTTCACCGTTAGGGGTCTAACGATGGTATGTTCGTTGGCCCCGATAGTCGAGCTTGCTCGACGCAAACCCCGCTGGGGACCTAACGATGGTTTGTTCGTTGGCCCAAGGGCTTAATCTTTTGACCTGTCTCATTCTTAACTTCGCACATATAAGGGCCGTGTTCATATGCGTTTAATAGAATCGCGGCGCACAACCGTGGTGGGCATAAGCTCAAAAGCCGCGTCAAAATCAGGCTGGCCTATCAGGCGGACGAGCCTTTCCGCGGCAATACGCGCGAGAGATGTGATGGGGTTTTCTATGGTGGTAAGGGGAACAACGCAATTTTCCGAGCGCTTTGCGTTGTCAATTCCTATTATGGAGATGTCATCCGGAACCTTAGAGCCTATCCCTTAATAGGCAAGAATGTTGATTTTGCGCCATTTCTACATTTTAGCAAATCCAGTATTTAAGCCATTCTGCTTTATTCAGGGATAAGCCCTTAATATTGTTTTGAACAAAAAAATCCAAAGCCTTGGCAGCTATAAAGTCGTTGTAGCATAACAGCGCGGTGCAGCCCTTCAGACAGCGCAGTATCCGTTCAAAGGCAAAGGGAAGGTCCCCCAAATCTTCCGTGGTAAGCCAAAGCACGTTGTTGGGGTTAAGCTCAAGGCGCGCCTGTTTTAAGGCGTCCGCATACCCCGCGTAGCGCTGACGCCCCTGGTAATCGTCCAAAAGGAAAATACCGGCTATATGCCTATGGCCGTTATTTATCAGTTCCGTAGCAGCCAGCTTGCCTATTTCAAAGTTGTTTACGCTTACATGGGGGAAATCCAATTCCGGGTAAAAAGAATTCAAAAACAGAATCGGAATTTTTTGGTTCCTTATCACACCGTAGAGGTTCCCGTTAGGATTAGGCAGCCCGCTCTTGGTCGGCTCCGCTATAATGCCGTCAACCTGCTTTTCCAGCAGGGTTTTGAGGCAATGCTCCTCGTTTTCAACCTTTTTATGGGTAATAAGCAGTTGCATGGTATAGCCGTTTTCGGTCAAATAACTCTCTATGCCGGCCAAAATCATCGGAAAGACATAATCGTCCAGATAGGTCAGTATTATCCCTATGTTTTTGGACGCGGCCTTTTTGCCGGTATCATTGGCCGAGATGTACGTACCGCTTCCGCGGACAGTTTTCACCAAGCCCTCCTGCTCCAGCACACTTATTGCCTTGCGAATTGTCTGACGGCTGAAACCAAATGTCTGACATATCTTGGTTTCTGAATACAACTTGTCCCCCTTTTTAAGACCGTCCTCAGCTATCTGGGTTCTCAGCCATTTTACAACTATTTCATACTTTGGAGTTTCCATACTGTTGTCCTCGCAGTCTATTCCACGCCTTGCGGTTTTTCCCGTTCCTGGTTCTGCCCTTGGGGCGGCGCCTTGGGTATTACGCAAATGACCTCGGTGCCGGCGCCCTCGGCGCTTTCCGCGTGTATACGGCCCCCGTGGTGCTCCACAATGTGCTTGACTATCGAGAGCCCCAGCCCCGTGCCCCCTGTCTTTTTCGAACGGGATTTGTCCACACGGTAGAAACGCTCGAAAATGTGCGGGATATGCGCGGGCGGGATGCCAATGCCTGTGTCCGCCACAGAAATCTCGCAGGCGCCGTCCTTCTCGCGAAGGGACACAATCACTCTGCCGCCCTCATGGTTGTACTTTATGGCGTTGTCCACAAGATTGTATAAAAGCTCGTCAATCATACGCCGGTTCGCTGTCAGCCAGAGCGGGGAGCTTCCGGCAATAGCCGCGGTCACGTTCCGCTCGCGCCCTTTGTCCTTGAGCCCCTCTAAGACAAGCTCGGCCACCTCGCGCAGATTAAAACGCGAAAATTCCCTGGAAATACCGCCCTCGTCGAATTCGGACAGGCGTATAATGTCCTCTATAACCGCGATAAGCCGCCGGGTCTGCGCGCTGAGCTTGCCGGCAAAGGAGCGCACGTCCTCCTTCTTTACCGTGCCGTTTTCTATCATTTCCGAAAGCGCCGCAATAGTGGTCAGGGGTGTTTTAAGCTCATGAGAGACATTGGCGGAAAATTCCTTGCGCTGTGACTCGGAGGCGTACTTGTCTGTAGCGTTGATTATAAAGACAACCGCTCCTTCGAGTCCTTCACCGCGGGATACAGGATTGCAGAACACGGCGTATTTCTTTCCATCCTTTTGCAGGATGGTCTCGGATTCACGGCCGACAAAACAGGCGTGGATACTCTCGTTAAAACCCGCGTCCGGGCAAACCTGCGGCGCGTTCTTTCCTATCAGGTCCTGTTCGCCCAGTATTTGTAAAACGCTCTTGTTCGCCAGCAGGATATCGCCATTTTCATCCAACAGCAGCAAGCCCTCGCGCATATTGTCCGTAATGGCTGCTATGGTGTCCGAGCGTTTTTCAATCTCAGCCAGCTGCGCCGAGATTTCCGCTCTTTGCGATTCCAGTTTTTCCACCAGGGGTACAAGTTCCTCGTAAGGCCTCAGGCGCGGCTCGTCTAAATTCATTGTGTTAATTGGCGCCACTATCCTCTTGGTAAGACGCCGCGCGGCCAAAAAGGCAAGCAGCGCGGAAAGGCTAAGGCAAACCAAGGTCAGCGGGCCAAAGCTGAGCAGAGTATTGATATTGCCGGACTTGAGCGCCAGCCGCAGGATATTCCCGTCCCCCAGCCGCACCGCGTAATAGTAGGTTCGTTCCTTTAATGTGTCGGAATAGCGCTCGCTTTCCCCAAACCCTTCCAGCGCGGCCTGCCGGACCTCCGCTCTGTCCGCGTGGTTATCCAGGTCCTTAGGGTTTGCGCCGCTGTCAAACGTCACCTGCCCGTCCGCGGCTATTACAGTCACCCGCAGCGTTTTCAGACCTTCGCGCGCCTGATCGTTTAACTGCCGGGAGAAAACCAGCCCCCAGACACCGGCGAATGCCAGAACAGAGATAAGCACAACCAGCATCATGGAGCGGAATACTCGTTTGTTCATTAAATATTCACTCCCCCAGTTTGTAACCAACATTGCGCACGGTTTTTATAAACTCGCCCGCGTCCGGAGTCCCATCCGCTGCGCCTAATTTTTGGCGCAGCATTTTTATATGCATGTCCACTGTCCGGCTTTCGCCTTCGTAATCGTAGCCCCACACCGCGTCCATGAGTTTCTCGCGGCTTAAAACGATTTCACTGTTAATCATCAGGTAGCGCAGCAGCTCAAATTCCATAAAGGTCAGCGATACGGGGACGCCGTCCACCGTAACGGCGTGACGGGCATTGTCCAGCACCAAATTCCTGTATACCAGCGTGGTTTTATCCAGGGGCTTTCCCGCGCGGCGCAGCACGGCGTGAATCCGCGCGGCCAGCTCCGTTACCCCGAAGGGCTTTGTCACATAGTCGTCCGCCCCAAGGTTAAGCCCCTTTACCTTATCGACCTCGCCGCCCCTGGCAGTCAGCATAATAACGGGGATGCCCTCGTAGCGGGTGTCGCGCCGCATTTTCCGCAGAACCGAAAGGCCATCGTCACCAGGGAGCATGATGTCCAGCAGTACAAGCAGCGGCGGCTCCGCGGACGCTAAGGCGCTGAAAAACGCCGCGCCGTCCTCAAAACCCTCGCAGGCAAACCCTACGGCCTCCAAGGCGTATATTATCAGCTCGCGGATGTCCTCGTCGTCCTCCACAATGAAAATTTTTCCCATGACAGTCCCTCTTTTCTGATGTCCAACCATAACCATAAAATTTCAGGGTGCCGCCCGCGCAGACAGCGGTTAGTCCACCAAGGAATGACGAATTAATTAAACGCCAAACTTTTTCACAGGGATAGCCGAGCTTGCTCGGCGAAGATACGAACGCTTCGATAGCCGGGCTTGCCTCGAGGAAACGCATTTCCGAAAAAGTTTGGCAGCTTATACTTTCGTCATTCCCAACCTCGCCGCTTTCTCTAATTTCCGCGCGTCCTTTATTGCTTGACGCGTTATCATAATTTTATACATCCGGCCACACTTCTGAAATTGGCACACATTCAGACAGAGGTGTTTCGACGCCTTCCTCATATAGAAAACATTACGCCGGGTATAGCTTAAAGATAATCAAAGCCTTGTTTCAAGGACATAGCGGTGCTTTTGGAATAGCGCGAAATCTCTGACTGTATAAATTATAAATTACATCGTCAGGTAAAGAATCGTTTTTTTTGAGAGTTTCACGTATGTCATATAGTCCTCCGTCAGCTTCTTGACATTGTTGCGCGGCAAGTCTCATATGCTCGCAGCGTCTTGCCTATATTATAGCCTCGTTCATGCTGCCGGTCCTGTAACCGCGCAGGTCCAAGGCGGCGTATACGAACCCGAACTCTTTCAGCTTCCGGTAAACCAGCTCGCGGGTTTCGGCTGAAAGCAGCTTTTCAAAGTCTTCGGGGCTGACCTCTACCCTGGCCAGGTTGCCGTGGACGCGCACACGCGCAAGCCTGAAGCCCAGGTCCAGCAGCAGCTGCTCGGATAAGTCCACAGCCCGCAGTTTTTCCCGCGTAATGGTTTCGCCATAGACAAACCGCGAGGACAAACAGGCAAAGGGCTGTTTGTTCCAGGTAGGCAGCCCCAGTTCTTTTGAAAGCGCCCGTATCTCTTGCTTTGTAAGCTCCGCGTAACGCAAGGGGCTTTTTATGTCCATTTCCGCGACAGCCTTAAGCCCCGGCCTGTAGTCGCCGTTGTCGTCCATGTTGGAGCCTTCCGCTACGTGCTTTATGCCGCGCTCTTGCGCTATTTCCCTTATTTTTGTAAATAACTCGCTCTTGCACAGGTAGCACCTGTTGGTGGGATTTTGGCAAAAACCGTCTATGTCCAGCTCCTCGGAATCGCAGATTATGTGCGTTATGCCTTCCGCCTCCGCGAAGGCGGACGCTTCCCTAAGTTCCCGTTCAGGGAAGGAAGCCGAACGCGCGGTTACCGCCAGTACTTTGTCCCCCAGGGTATCGCGCGCCACCTTTAACAAGAAGGTCGAATCCACCCCGCCCGAAAACGCTACCGCCACACTCTCAAGCGAACGCAAGTAGTTCCTTAGTTTCTCCAGTTTCTCATGTAATGCTCTTTCCGTTGACATAACCCCTGTCCTTTCGTCCTTAGGATGTGCTTGAAAACTAGATTCCGATAGTCGAGCTTGTTCGACACAGCGCGAAGCGTCGAGCAAGCCCGACTATCATTGCGGCGTTTTCATTCGCAATTTCGCGCTTTTAGGAATTTTCAAACACGCCTTAAACTATGTGGCCTTAATACGCAATTCCGCCGCCAGTTTGTGGCCGTACAGCCCTTCGGCGCGGGCGATGTCCGCGGCGGCGCCGGCCAAGGCCGTAACGCCGGCGGCGGTTATACGCTGGTGTGTCACGGTTTTTAAGAACGTGCCGACCCACACGCCTCCAGTGTAACGCGCCGCGCCCATTGTCGGCAGTATATGGTTGGTTCCGGAGGTGTAGTCTCCGTATACTTCCGCGGAATTTTCCCCAATAAACAGCGAGCCGTAGTTGTTTAAAAGGGGCAGCAGTTCCCTGGGCTCGGATACTTGCAGCTCCAGATGCTCCGGCGCGGCTTCGTTCGCCACGCGCGCGGCCTCTCGCAGGTCTTCGCACAGGCGGACCTGGCCGTTGGCGCGCCAGGCTTGGCCGGCCACTTCCCGCGTGGGCAGCGTTTCTAACAGGCTCTCTACCTGTTTAATAACCGCCAGGCCAAGCCTCCGGTCTGTGCAAAGCAGGACGCCCTTTGCCAGCGGGTCGTGCTCCGACTGGGCCAGCAGGTCCGCCGCTATAAAATCCGCACGGCCCGAGGCGTCCGCGATTATCAAAACATCGCTGGGACCAGCCACAAAGTCGATCCCTACCTGTCCGAAAACCTGGCGCTTCGCTTCTGTTACGAAGCGGTTGCCCGGCCCCGCTATAAAGTCCGCCGGCGCAATGGTTGCCGTGCCGAAGGCAAAGGCCGGCACGCCCTGGGAACCGCCCAGGCAGTAAATTTCATCCGCGCCGGCTATGTCCATTGCCGCCAAGGTGGCAGGCTCTATACCGCCAGCCCCGCCCCGCAGGTGAGGCGAAAAGGCTGCCACGCGCTTTACGCCGGCGGCCTTGGCCGGTATGACAGTCATAAGCGCGGACGAAGGCAGCGGATAGCGACCGCCGGGCACGTAGCACGCGCAGGCGCTAACCGGTATTACTCTATGCCCAAGGGTTACGCCTGGCATAAGCTCCGCTTCCATATCCTTGAACATGGTCAGTTGATACTCGGCAAACCTTTTTATATTAGCCGCGGCAAGAAGCAAGGCCTTCACAAGCGGCGGCGCCAGGGACTTATACGCGTCCCTTATTTCCGACGCGGGCACCGGGCCAATGGGGCCTGTGTAGCCGTCGAATTCCTCGTTATACGCGCGCAGGGCGCTGTCGCCCTCTAGCCGCACCCTTGTTATTATCCCGCTTACCGCGCGCGCGGTCTCCTCGTCAGACTGGCCGGCAGGCCCGCCCGCGCGTTTTAAATAAACCGCCATTTTGCGTTTCTCCTTATCATGTATGATTACCATCGGGCAGATTGCCATCCGCCCCTGCGAATGAATATAAAATACTATATCGGATAGCAAAAGGCAAGCCGCGTCAAAATAAAGGATGGTACATTTGTAAGAGCGCGGTGTCTATTCAGAGGTGCGAGCTGCTTGTCCGCCGGGGTTCTTTAATGAGTGCGCGCGAAGCGCAAGAAGGGGTCTGCGCCGAGCAGGCTCGACTATCGGGGATGAAATCCCCAGCGGGGTTTGGGGCCTAACGATGGTTTGTTCGTTGGCCCCAAGGTCTTAAGGTCTTAATGTCTTAATGTCTTGACCTCTGAATAGACACTTTTTTCATAAAAAGGCTGTACCTGTGTCAAAAAGCGTTTCGTCGAGCAAGCAAGACTATCGCGCTCGCCGCCCTTAAGAAGGGGTCTGCGTCGAGCGGGCTCGACTATCGGGGATGAAATCCCCAGCGGGGTTTGGGGCAGAGCCCCAAGGTTTTAATGTTTTAATGTTTTAAGGTTTTAAGGTTTTAATGTTTTGACCTCTGAGCGGTAAAAATTTTTCGCGCGGGGCTTTACGTGCAGACGCCTAGAGAGTAGAATAGTATAGATTAGATTAAGAAAGGAGTTTTTGATAATGAAAAAGGCACTAATACTCCAAGGCGGCTGGGACGGCCATGAGCCTAAGCTGACCTCCAAACGCTTCGCCGGACTGCTGGAGAAGAACGGCTTCGAGGCGCGCGTCAGCGATACACTGGAGGACCTGGCGGATTTAGACAAACTGCTGGAAAACGACTTAATAGTCATGTGCTGGACAATGGGCGGCCCCAACGATAATTGCCACTCGAATATTTTGGCCAAGGCCATAGGCGCGGGGGTAGGCATAGCGGGCTGTCACGGCGGCATGTGCGACTCGTTCCGCAACGACACAGAGTACCAGTTTATAACCGGCGGGCAGTGGGTAAGCCACCCGGGCGGCGACGGCATAGAGTATACGGTGGACGTCTGCGACCCGTCCAACCCAATAACAGAGGGTATAGGGAGTTTTAAGGTAAAAAGCGAGCACTACTACCTGCATATTGACCCCGCGGTAAGCGTGCTGGCTGCGACTAGGTTCCCCTTGGTGAATTATTGGCACATCAGCAACAAGCCTGTGGATATGCCTGTGGTGTGGACAAAGATGTGGGGCAACGGCAGGGTGTTTTACACTTCCTTGGGCCATCACGACGATGTGTTCGACAACTCGCCGGAAGCGCAGATTATTATGGAACGCGGAATGTTGTGGGCGGCCGGCGGCAAGGAATACGCCAAAACCCACGGGCTGACCACCCAGCGGTTCGAAAACACCGCCAAGATGTATTAAGTTAGGAGGGCTTTTATGAAAATAGGGTTTGTAGGATGCGGCGCAATAAGCGGCATATACCTGAAGAACATAACGGAGGTTTTCAAGGAACTGGAAATAGCGGGCGTGTGCGATCTTATACGGGAACGGGCGGAAGACGCGGCGAAAGCTTATAGCGTGCCGAAGATTTACAAGGACATGCACGAACTTTTCGCCGACCCGGAAGTAGACATTGTTCTGAACCTAACGCGGCCTTACGAACATTACGAGGTAACAAAGGCGGCGCTTGAGGCCGGCAAGCACGTGTACACCGAAAAACCCCTGGGCGCCGCGCTGGAGGAAGGCGTGGCCTTGGCGGGCTTGGCGGCCTCAAAAGGGCTGCGGCTTGGCGGCGCGCCGGATACTTTCCTGGGGGCGGGTATCCAAACGTGCCGCAAACTTATTGACGCCGGTATAATAGGCGAGCCTGTGGGCGCTTCGGCCTTCATGGTATGCCGAGGCCACGAGACTTGGCACCCGGACCCGGAATTTTACTACAAGTACGGCGGCGGGCCTATGTTCGACATGGGTCCGTACTATTTAACCACGCTGGTAAATCTGCTGGGCGGCATAGAGTCTGTGTCAGGCATGGCGAGGGTAAGTTTCCCGCAGCGGCTTATAACCAGCCAGCCACACTACGGCGAAACCGTAACTGTGGATGTGCCCACCTATATCACGGGCATGATGCGGTTCGTGTCCGGAGCCCTGGGTACTATATTCACAACCTTTGACGCTTATGCGGCCGAGGTGCCCCGCATAGAAATTTACGGTTCGGATGGCACTCTATCCGTGCCTGACCCGAATACCTTCGGAGGTCCTGTGCGCCTTTACCGTCCGGAACGCGGGGAGTTTTTAGAGGTACCGCTGATGTTCGGATATCCGGAGAACAGCCGCGGGCTTGGCTTGGCGGACATGGCGAAGGCTCTTGCCGCAAAGCGGGACGCGCGCGCAAGCGGCGAATTGATTTTTCATGTGCTTGAGGTAATGAGCGGGTTCTTTACAAGCGCGCAAACCCGGGCGGAAGTGTCCATAAAATCTAGGCCCCAAAGGCCGGCGCCAATGGCCAACAGCAGGCTCGCCGGTATAATCAAGTAAAACCACGCGAACATTGAGGTTTGTTAAGGCCTAAGGACTAAAACCTAAGGACTAAGACCTTGGGGCTCTGCCCCAAACCCCGCTGGGGACTTCGCCCCCGATAGTCGAGCTTGCTCGACGCAGACCCCTTCTTAAGGGCGGCGAGTGCGATAGTCGAGCTTGCTTGACGCAACGCTTTTGATGCAAGTACAGTTTTTTCAAGAAAAGAGACTGGTTATTTTTTTCTTGAGTTCGCGCTTATGGGGTCTAACGATGGTTTGTTCGTTGGCCCCAAACCCCGCTGGGGACTAACGATGGTTTGTTCGTTGGCCCCCGATACCGGATGTTCCGGCCCCGGTCGAGCTTGCTGACGCAGACCCCTTCTTAAGGGCGGCGAGTGCGGCGGTTTCAATGCGGCAAATCTCAACGTTTGCGGATATATACTCACACACGAAAACATCTTCGTCGGGCTTCGCCCGACTATCGCTAAAAATCATTCAGTGTTTTCGTGTGTGAGCAACCAACAACTGGCGCGAAAAGTGCATTTCTTTTCGCACCTTAGGACGTGTTTTAAAACTGGATTCCGATAGTCGAGCGTGCGCGACGCAGCGCGAAGCGTCGAGCAAGCTCGACTGTCATTGCAGCGGTTTTATTCGAAATTTCGCGCTCTAAGGAATTTTCAAACACGCCTTAGGGGCTGTGCAAAAATAACATTTACAATTATGAGTGGAAGGGCTTAAATTTTCCGGCTTTACGGTGGGCAGGCTGCTAAGCGTGGAAAACCCGGAGACGTTATCCACCGCGATAACGCTGGCCCAGGTGATAAGCGAGTATGACAAGCTGGCGGAGGAGCTTGTAAAAATTGGCATGAGCAGCGCGGACTGTGCGCGTCTTGTTTTGCGCAACGTAGAGGTGGAACTGGGCGGCCTTAAGGACATTGACGAAAAAATCCGCGCGCTGGAAGCTATCCTTGAAAACCTGCCGG
>JAISYE010000044.1 GCA_031297485.1 Clostridiales bacterium | reverse complement strand
AGAAAGGTCTAAAGATTAAGACCAACGGACACTTCACCGTTAGGGGCCAACGAACAAACCATCGTTAGGCCCCAAACCCCGCTGGGGACTTCGCCCCCGATAGTCGAGCTTGCTCGACGCAGACCCCTTCTTAAGGGCGGCGGGTGCAACGCTTTTCTGTAGGGGCGAACCTAACGGTGAGTTGTCCGTTGGTGCGCCCGCTTTCAATAAAAGGGACTGGTTATTTTTTCTTAAGTCCGCGCCTATGGGGGGTGATTCTCTATGGTACCAGCATCGGCGTTGTACACCGCCTTGCGCGCTGCCAAACTGCTGGATAACACGCAAATTAATGACACTTGGATTCATCAAGGGAAAGAATGTGGATTATGGGAATGTCTGATAGATTCAGAGTTAGTACCCTATGAGACACTGCGCGATTTTTTGCGTAAAGAATACGGAACACCGGAAGTAGATATTTCCGAGGTGTTGATTACTAAAGAGATTATCAGCATGATCCCATATGAAACAGCCGTGCGGTATACCATTCTGCCCGTATTCACGGAGAAGAACCGGCTTATTCTGGCAATGAAGAATCCTTTCGACTTTGACGCGCTTAACGACGCGCTCATGTGCGCGCCTATACCGCCGGTACCACGCCTGGCGCGCGCAAAGGATATAAAACATTATATAAGCAAGTTTTACGCTCAGTCGCATATCAGCACGATAGCGTCACAATTTATTGTGGAGGAGAATTTAAAGAGCGGAAAATATCCGAAAGAACTGGATACGGATATACACAGCGCGCCGGCGGTTAAACTGATAGATTCGCTTATAGACACCGCGGTACATTCTAACGCCAGCGATATACACATCGAGCCTTTTGAGAATCTTTTGAGAACGCGATACCGAATCGACGGGCGGCTGACCGTGTTTCAAAACGTGGATAAGAGCCTGCACCCGAACATTATAGCGCGGCTGAAGGTAATGGGGCGGATGATCCTTGACGAGAAACGCCGGCCCCAGGACGGCAGTTTTCAATCGTGCTATGACGGCGCGAATATAGATTTCCGCCTTAGCACAATGCCCACCGCGCGTTACGGCGAGAAGGCGGTTATACGCATAATGTACAACAGCGCGCCAATGCGCAAGCATGAACTAGGGTTTTTGCCGCAGGATTTAGAGAAGATAAACGAACTGTTCAAGCGCACAGGTGGCCTGGTCTTGGTAACAGGCCCGACGGGCAGCGGCAAGAACACGACGCTTACCGCCTTTTTGGAAGAGCTTAACACTGTGGACGTTAATATCGTGACTATTGAGGACCCTGTGGAGAACGTACTGTACGGCGTTAATCAGGTAAGCGTGCGCCCGCGGCACGGGCTGGATTTTGCCGACGTACTGCGGAGTGCGCTTCGTCAGGACCCGGATATTATTATGCTTGGCGAGATACGCGATTTGGAAACAGCGACCAGCGCCATACGCGCGGCGATGACAGGTCATTTTGTACTGAGCACGCTGCATACAAACGACGCGGCAAGCGCGGTGGTGCGCCTTGTTGAAATGGGCGTGCCCAGGTATCTTGTAGGGAGTACGGTCAAGGGAGTTCTTCATCAGCAGCTGGCGCGCAGGCTGTGCGAGGCGTGTAAAACGGAGGAAACCCTTGGCCCGGAGCGCGCCGCCCTGTTAGGCGCGCCGGAAGGCACAAAGGTTTACAAGCCCGCGGGCTGCCACAGATGCGGAAACACGGGCTACAGCGGGCGCTTTGCCTTGTGCGAAGTATTCATTATGGATGATGACCTGCGCGCGGTAATTAACGAAAACGGCACACGCGAGGAAATTAAGAGCGTCGCCAAAATGACGGCGCTATGGGAAAACGCCCGCGAGCACGTACTGCTTGGTCACACTTCTATAGAAGAAGTGGAGCGCTTTTTACATGAGTAGTGGTGTATCGGCTTATAAATCATAGCAGGGGCGAACCTAAGGGTGATTTGTCCGTTGGTTCGCCCGCACCTCTGCAGCATTTGCGTTTACAACTGCTGTGTCGGGCAAGCTCGACTATCGGCCAAAAATATTTATCCGTAATTCCCGAAAAAATTCTCACCACGTTCTTCAGAACGTGTTTAAAACCTGAATTCCGATAGTCGCGCTTGCTCGACGCAACGCGAAATTGCAGCGGTTTCATTCGAAATTTCGAGCTGGAATCTAGTTTTCAAACACATCCTAAGGTGCGAAAAAATGCACTTTTCGCGCCGGTTGTTGATTGCTCGCACACGAAAATACTGAATGATTTTTAGCAGATGTTTTCGTGTGTGAGTATAACTATATTTTCGTCATTCCTTACCAGCATTTGCGGCTTCTGTATTCGGCGGGCGTTGTACCCACATGTTTTTTAAATACTGTGTGCAAGTAGTTTTGGGACGAAAACCCAAGCAGCGACGCAATGCTGGAAAGGGGCATCTGGGTCGCTTCAAGCAAGCGTTTACATTCATTTGTTTTTTGCCGCTGTATGTATTGGGTTATCGTCATACCGGTTTCTTTCTTAAAGTGGCGGCACAGATGGGGAACGCTCATATGCAGGCGTTCCGCAATGTCTGCCGCCGATGTTTTATCGTATATATGAGACTGGATGTCCCTGCATATTTTCGCAACCAGTGTTGAACTGAAATCTATCTGCCTGCTGCGGGCCGTCAGCTGTGTAAATTCAATTAACATCTGGCGCCATAATGTAACGAAGCCTGAAAATTCCTCTATGGTTTCCACCTTGGCCAAGTATACGTCAGAAAGCGCCTGGCTCACTCCCGCGGATAATCCGCCCTGTTTGGCGCTTCTTCCCGCCAGTGTGACAGAAACGATAAATACCGTTTTTAAGGTGCGTATAGCGTCATATCCCAAATTCGGAATATCCAGATTCATCCCGCTCAATTCGTCGAGCGCCTGTTCAAGCTCGTCGGCCTTTCCGTATTCCACGCATGACATAACCCGTTCCTCGTACAAACTCATGCTTGAAGGTATAATAAAATCCAGTCTGGCGAAAGAATTGGCTGATAATGGCCTGTCAACCGGTTTATACGGGATACATTCCGCTTCCGCGGGTTCCTTTTCGCCAAGCAGCATACAAAGCAGCTTAATCATACCCTTAAATCTGAAAAGGGAATAATAGGGGGCCGCGTTAAGCCATCGGAAGAGTTCGTTGCTCAAACTAGCGGGCAGCCCGAGAGCGCTTAATGTGTTTTTTGCCTGTTTGTCCGCGCACTTGCAAGGCAAAACCGGACCCATTGTTATTATTTCTGTTCCCGTCCGAATGGCGCCGCAGAAAAAATATTCCGGCGTGACCAGGTAAGCGGTGGAAATAATAGAAGAAAAGCCAGGCTCCATTATCTCGAAAGCAATATCAATTTGGAAAGCCCCGAAGCAAGCCTTGTTTTCGCGCGTATCCTCCCAATATAACGAAACGGGTATGCCCACAGCCAAATGAAACTGTTCTAAAATAATCTCAATACTCATGTGCAAGCCTCCTGTACAAAGGTTTATAAAATTTTGTCAAAATACTATAACATATATCAATATTATGGTATACAGTCAATTTTGAAAATGCTAGATTTTATATGAACGAATCAAGCAGTCAGTTATACGCTGACAATAACACACAAAAGGAGACTGGCCAATGAAAGGGAAATATTACAACTGCGAAGACTGGGATTTCAGCAAAGCCTATTGCGACGCGGACGAATGGCGCGATAAGCCTCTCCGCCACAGGTATATGCACGGCGGCATAGAGGGTTCGGAACTGAAATTCTCTTTTTATTTTCCACCAAAGGAATTGTATAAGCGGCGCTTTTACCATTTTGTCGCCCCTGCGCAGGGGTCGGAAAACGCTTCTCAGACAGCCCATGGCGAGGATGATAAAATTGCCTTCGCCCTTAGCCACGGCGCTTATTTCGTAGAGTCCAACATGGGCGGCGCGGACGCGTCGGGCGAGGACTTGCTGCGGAATAACGCCGCAGCCGCGCGGTATTCCCGTATGGCGGCGGAAAAGGTGTATGGCGCGCATCGGCCCTATGGCTATATTTACGGCGGAAGCGGCGGCTCGCTTAAAACCTGCGCTTGTTTTGAAAACACCGACGGTATATGGGACGGCGCGGTCCCCTTTGTTATCGCCTCGCCAATGGCTATACCAAGCGCCTTTACGGTGCGGGCGCACGCTTACCGGCTTATAAGGAATAAACTGGCGCAAATAATAGACGCTGTGGAACCCGGCGGAAGCGGGGACATATACGCGGGTCTTAACGCCGAGGAGCGGGAAGCGCTGGAGGAGGCCACAAGAATGGGTTTTCCGGTCAGGACATGGTTCGCCCATTATTTTATGGGCGACGGCGCGCTGCCCGTGCTCACGCCCATGCTATACGCCGCGGACCCCGCCTATTATAAGGATTTTTGGAATGTCGAGGGCTATCTCGGGGCAGACCCGCAAAGTTCGGCCAGCAGGGAAAGGATTATGTTTACTACTAAGTTGAAGGCAATACATATACCGGAGAGGATATTGCCTGAAGAATTTAAGCGCACAGGTGTAGACGATGCCTGGCATATTTTTGATAATATAGACCGTTTTGCCGCCCCTCCCACGTTGGAGCTGGAGGACGCGCCAAAGGGGGAGGCGCTCTACTTGCGCGGAACGGATATTTATTTTATCGACGGAGCGGCGGCGGGACATAGGCTGCCATTAAGCGCCCTAGAGGGTAAGAGGGTTACAATCGGGGAAACCTTCGGGGTCGGAACTTCCGGCCAGCCGAGCCTTTACAGCCTCCTTTCCTCCCTTAAGCCCGGCGATGGTCTCAGGTTGGATAACTCGGATTACCTCGCCCTGCAGACCTTTCACCGTCACCAGGTTCCCAAGGAGGATTACCCGGGCTGGCGGCAGTTTACGGACGCGGAGGGCAGGCCTCGTTATCCTCAGCGGCCAATAATCGGCCCTCAGATAGCCTTTCACGGTTCCGGCGGCATTCAAAACGGGCATTTTACGGGCAAAATGATTGTCCTTGCCTGTTTAATGGATGAAAGCGCGTTCCCTTGTATGGCGGACTGGTATCGCGGTAAGGTTCGAGAAAATTTGGGAGAAAAAACAGACGGTTCCTTCCGGCTGTGGTATATGGATAACGCCATGCACGCGGAAACAGCCGGAGCGGAGGCGAGACTGCATGTGGTTGACTACATCGGGGCGTTGCAGCAAGCTTTGCTTGATATTGCCGAATGGGTTGAAAACGGCGTCGCCCCGCCCGAAAGCACTAATTACGCCGTTAAAGACGCGCAGGTTATCGTGCCGGCGGAGGCGGCCGGCCGCGCCGGTATACAGCCGGTAGTTTCGCTGCGCGCGGACGGAGGTGGGCGCGCTTGTGTGCCAGCCGGCCGGCCCGTTGTGTTAAGCGGGCGCATATCCGCCCCAAATGGCGTCGGGCGCATTATTTACGGAGAATGGGATTTGGAGGGTCGGGGCGATTTTGGAACCGCGGCTGAGCTCCGTTTCGTAAATTCCGATAAAACCGTTGCGGAAACGGAAATTACCCATGTGTTCGGTAAGCCGGGCACATATTTTCCCGTGCTCCGCGCCGCGTCAAACCGCGATGAAAACGACGGGTTTACGCTGGTAAAGAACCTTGCGCGGGTACGCGTCGTGGTTTCTTGAAGATAGCCGAGCTTGCTCGAAGTAGAGGAGGTATTGTTGATGGAAGCAAAAATTGAGAAAATCGCGGCGAAAGAACAGAAAGAACTCAATAAGTGGAGGAAGGTCCGGAAAGTCTACGCGGGCTATTTGCTCGTAATGATGGCCCTGATGTGCGTCGTGCGCGCGCTGGACGAATTTGCCTCCAATATCAGCGGAAGTGTTCAGTCCTGGCTCGTAAAAGAGTTTATTGTGAATCCGACAGGCGTGACATATCAGGAGGGCTTGTCAACCTGGGGCCTTATTTCTACCGTAATGTTGATATTTACAATTTTGGCGGTATTTTACTTGGCGTTATCAGACCGCTTCGGGCGAAAAAAGATTCTTGTTATCAGCGTTTTCGGTATGGCGGTTGGCATGCTTATTTGCAACATCGCGCGCAGTCTCCCCGTGTACTTGCTTGGCAGCGCGTTGGTACTCTTCTTTGTCGCCACGGACGTACACGGTATCTATGTTATGGAAATAGCCCCGGCGGAAAAGAGAGCGACCTTTATACAGCTTACAGCGGTTTTCGGGCAGATCGGCCTTTTTCTGGTAGCTTTATCCAGAGCCCTCTATACAGTTGATGAAGTTCTGAATTGGAGGATGCTGTACCTGATACCTGGGATTATCGGGCTTATTGTAGGTATCATACTGATTATTGCAGCCCACGAAACCGAGATATTCAAAAAGCAGCGGATCGAATTCCTGAGCAAGCCATACGAAGCGAGGAAGGCGGAGGCGGAAGCCGCCAAGCGGGCGAAGCGTGACAATGCGGACAAGCAGGGAATCGGAGCGGCGTTCAAGCATATTTTCTCCCATAAGCAGACAAGGGGCAATATGCTGGCGACCATTCCGCAGCTCATGACCATTATGGCACTCACGGGATACACGGAATCCATTATGACGACCAACAATATGGGAACATCCGACGTGAACAAGGCGCTCCTGATGGCGCCGGTTTTGGGCGCGGCTGTTGCTATGCTGACAGGCGTCCTTTCGGATAAAATCGGGCGCCGCCTCACCGCGATTATCACTTCCGTAATGGCTCTCGCTGCCTTTGTGGGCTTTGTCATATCCGCAAAAAACGGGCTAAACCCATATTGGATAGGCGTTATATACGGGCTTGCCAACGGCGCGTTTTTCCGTTACGGCGACACGCTGGGCCTTCAAAGGCTGGAATCTGTCCCCACCAATATCAGGGCGGCGGTGGCGTCCGCTTTTGGTCTGATTGCAACCGTAATCGCCTTGGCGTCAGGAATAATACTGGGTATTTGCATCAGTATCTTTGACTT
>JAISYE010000043.1 GCA_031297485.1 Clostridiales bacterium | reverse complement strand
TACAAGCCCAATAATCCTGGGAACAAAATAAAGCTGGACGCCAACGAGAGCATCTATAAAATGCCGGAAGCGGTAAAGCGGGATATAATCAGCTGGCTGGAAAATGAAGAAAACCTTCATATTTATCCAGACACAGACAGCACTATTTTGCGGGAAGCCCTGGCGGATTTCTGGAACAATGGCGGGCTGCCTCTTGCGCCCGAGAACATAATATGCGGGGTAGGCTCCGACCAGATAATAGACTATATAACAAAGGCGCTGCTGGACTGCGGGGACCGGATTCTGACAATTGAGCCGACCTTTTCCATGTATTCGCTGGCGGCTGCGTTAAACCACGGGCAAATCGCGCGGCTGGAAACGCCCGCGTCTTCGGGTTTCTATTGCGAGCCCGATGTGATAATTGAGGCCGCGCACGCCAACCGCGCGAAGATATTATTTATCTGCACGCCCAACAATCCCACGGGACATGACGTAAAGCCGGAGGATATCATTAAAATAACCGGTTCGGTAGACGCGATGGTAGTGGTGGACGAAGCCTACGCGGAATTCAGCGGCGCGACCATGCTGGGGGCATTTGACAGGTTTGACAATCTGATTATAATGAGGACATTCTCCAAGGCTTGGGGCCTGGCGGGGCTTCGGGTAGGCTACGCCGTGGCGCGCCCGGAAATAATACGCGCGCTGGAAATAGTAAAGGCGCCGTTTAATTTAAGCACGTTTACACAACTGGCGGCAGTCTCCGCCTTAAGGCACGCGGACATATACAAGGACCGCGTCAGGGAACTGAAACAGCTGCGGGAACAATTGCTAAACGGATTATCCTCTGCCGCGGGCATAACAGTGTACAATTCCACAGCCAATTTTGTGTTTGCGGAAAGCCACAGAGACCTGGCCGCCGAGCTTGCGCGGCACGGTATACTCGTGCGCGGCTTCGGCAGCCGTAAAACCGAAGCCTCCGGCGGCGAAATCTTCTCCGTAAGGATAAGCGTGGGAACAAAGGAACAAAACGAGGAGATTATCCGAATTTTAAAAGAAACAGGGGGCCTGTGACATGATAGGGCGTACCGCCGCAATCGAGCGAAAGACCAACGAAACGGACATCCGCCTGCGGCTGAATTTGGATGGAACGGGAATAAGCAAGACAGACACAGGCGTGGGCTTTTTTGACCACATGCTGGAACAGGTGGGAAAGCACGGTTTTTTCGACCTGGAACTGACCGCGCGAGGTGACCTGGGAGTGGACTGCCACCATACGGTGGAGGACACGGGCATTGTGCTGGGGCAGGGCTTTGCCCGCGCGCTGGGGGACAAGGCGGGGATAAACCGTTACGGAAACTCCACTGTCCCCATGGACGAGGCCCTTGTAATGACCGCGCTGGACTTTTCCGGACGCGGCCTGCTTGTGTTTGACGCGGCCTTCCCCTCCCCCAAAGTCGGCGGTCTGGACACCGAGATGGTGGAGGAGTTTTTCCGCGCCTTTTGCCAGCACGCGGGGCTTAACCTTCACATAAGAATGCTGGCCGGCAAGAACAGCCACCACATTTGCGAGGGGATATTCAAATCCTTCGCGCGGTCCCTGTGCCAGGCAGCAGCGCACAACCCCAGGGTGACGGGCGTGCTGTCCTCCAAGGGCATATTGTAGCTTGGTTTCAATCCACATACGGGTGGGTCCCAGATGACCCTAATAGATTCATTAGGGTTCATCGTAATAGCAGTATGGCGGCAAAATAGCAAGTGCCGAACACCTTTGGCCCCACCCAAATTTTGAAAGACCCTAAGGCGTGTTTGAAAATTCCTTAAAGCGCGAAATTTCTAATGAAACCACTGCAACGATAGTCGAGCTTGCTCGACGCTTCGCGCCGCGTCGAGCAAGCTCGACTATCGGAATCAAGTTTTCAAACACGTCCTAATTTAGGAGGTTCTCATGAGAATTTACCCCGCAATAGACATAAAGGACGGCAAGGCTGTCAGACTGCTGCGCGGAAGTTACGACGACGTTACGGTGTACGGGCAGGACCCGGCTGTAACGGCCAGGGAATGGCAGGCGCAGGGAGCCGGCTTTATACACATTGTAGACCTTGACGGCGCCCGTTACGGGGCTTCGGCAAGCGACGGAGCGCTCCGCGCGGTGCTTAAGGCGGTGGACATACCGGTGCAGGTCGGCGGCGGTATCCGCACACTCACTGATATTGAAAATAAGATTGCACTGGGTGTCAGCAGGGTAATACTGGGTTCAGCCGCGGTAACGGATAAATCGGTGGTAGAGGAGGCCGTGGGGCGTTACGGCGGCCAAATAGCGGTAGGCATAGACGCGAAGAACGGCATGGCCGCCATAAACGGCTGGAAGGAAATAAGCCGTGTCCCCGCCGGGGCGCTGGCCCTGGAAATGGCGGAGCTTGGGGTAGAGACGATAATTTACACAGACATTGACAAGGACGGCGCGCTGCAAGGCCCGAACATAGAAGCCACTCAGGAGATGTGCGGCATACCGGGCGTGCGGATAATCGCCTCAGGGGGGGTTACAACCTATGAGGATTTGGATAAGTTGCAGCGCACAGGCATAGAAGGCGCAATAATCGGGCGGGCGCTGTACACCGGCGCCCTGGACCTGCGCGAGGTTATATCGCGGTACGAGCGCGAAAGGAGATAATGGAAATGGACGTAAAATATTCGGATGACGGGCTTGTGCCTGTTATAAGCCAGGACGCGGAAACGCGGGAGGTGCTGACGCTGGCGTATATGAACGCCGAGGCCCTGGCCGCAACGCTGGCCACAGGTAAGGCCCATTACTACAGCCGTTCGCGCGGCAGGCTGTGGATGAAGGGTGAGGAAAGCGGCAATATTCAGGAGATAGTGGAGATTAAGCTGGACTGTGACGGAGACGCGCTGTTGCTGCTGGTAAAACCGGCCGGCCCTGCCTGCCATACAGGGCACAAATCCTGTTTTTACCGTGACGCCGAAGGCGCGGAAACCTGCGAAAGCGTTACAGATGAAGAACGTATGTATTCCCACAGGATTTTAAGGGAATTGCACGACACAGTGCGGGACAGGAAGGCACATCCTGTAGAAGGCTCGTATACAAATTATTTGTTCAATAAGGGCCTGGACAAGATTCTGAAAAAGATAGGCGAGGAAGCCGCTGAAATAATAATCGCCTCCAAGAACCCGGACAACAGGGAACTGATTTACGAAACAGCGGACTTTATGTACCACCTGTGTGTACTGCTGGTGAACAATGGCCTTACTTGGGACGATATATTTTTGGAATTGCGCAGCCGCGCAAAATAGCGCGGAACGCCCTCATGACTACGATTTATTCGTTGCGCGTACCGCAGAAAGGGGCAAATAAAATGAAGAGTATCGCGTTAGACCAAGTGACTATTACGGACAAATTTTGGGGCTACTACAACGACCTTGTCCACAACACAATAATTCCCTACCAATATGAAAGCCTAAACGACCGCGTCCCAAACGTGGAGCCCAGCTATGCCATACACAATTTAAAAGTGGCAGCGGGCGCCGCGGAAGGCAGTTTTGGCGGGTTTGTTTTCCAAGACAGCGACTTGGCTAAATGGCTGGAAGCCGCAGGGTATAGTTTGAGCCAGAGGCCCAACCCCGCGCTGGAGAAACAGGCGGATGAAATAATCGCCTACATGGCCAAGGCGCAGCAGCCGGACGGATACCTGAACACGTACTATATTTTAAACGATTTGGAGAACCGGTTCACAAACCTGCGCGAGTGTCACGAGCTGTATTGCCTGGGACATTTGATAGAGGCCGCTGTGGCGTATTACGAAGCTACGCGCAAGCGCGAATTTCTGGACGTGGTGCGCAAGTACGCGGACTTGGCAAACAGCCTGTTCGGGCCGGAGGAAGGTAAACAAAAGGGCTGTCCCGGACATCAGGAAATAGAGTTGGCGCTGGTTAAACTTTACGATGCTACAGGCGAACGGAAGTATCTGGACTTGGCGAAATTCTTCCTGGACACCCGCGGCACAGAACCTAATTTCTTTTTAGAGGAATACGAGAAGCGCGGAGGCGCGAGCCTTTGGGACAACGGCAAACGCAAGCCGGATTTGAGATACTGCCAGGCGCATATGCCCGTGCGCAGCCAGAAAGAAGCCGCGGGGCACGCGGTGCGCGCGGTGTACATGTACACCGGTATGGCCATGACAGCCGAGCGTACAGGCGACGCCTCTTTAAAGGAAGCCTGTGAGACCCTGTGGGACAATATCGTGGAAAAACAGATGTACATTACCGGCGGAATAGGCCAGACAGCCCACGGGGAAGCCTTTACCTTTGAATATGATTTACCCAACGACACAATTTATTCTGAAACTTGCGCCGCTATCGGCCTGATATTTTTTTCCTACAGCATGCTGATGATGAACAAAAACGCAAAATATGCAGACGTAATCGAAAAAGTGCTTTATAATACAGTATTAGCAGGCATTGCCAGGGACGGCAAGCATTTTTTCTACGTAAACCCCCTTGAAGTGTGGCCGGACGCGTCAGAAAAGAACCCCACGCGCGCTCATGTAAAGCCGCGGCGCCCGGGCTGGTTCCCCTGCGCGTGCTGCCCGCCCAACATAGCGCGCCTATTGGCGTCACTGGGCAAGTACATCTATACCCAAGAGGAGGATGTAATATTCACGCATCTGTTTATCGGCGGCGAAGCCGGTTTCGCTGTAAGCGGCGGCCGCGTAACGCTTACGCAGGACACCATGTATCCCGCCGACGGCACTGTAACTATCGGAGCGCGGGCTGACGCGGATTTTACTCTGGCTCTGCGGCTGCCCGCCTGGTGCGCCGCGCCGGAGGTTTCGGCGGACGGCGGGCAGTGTGACGTTTCGCTGGCAAAAGACGGGTATCTCTATATTAAATTGACGCCAGGCGAACACACCGTGCGGTTAAACCTGCCTATGGAGGTAAAACTATACCGGGCTGACACGCGTGTGCGCGCAAACGCCGGTAAAGCGGCACTATGCCGCGGGCCGCTGGTTTACTGCCTGGAGCAGCGCGACAACGGCGAAAATTTATCGGCCTGCGCCATAAAGGCGGATTTATCCGCGCGCGTCGCGCCCCATGAAGATATAGTAAAAATCTATGCCGCCGGACGGCGCGATGTGGACAGTAACGGAGGGTTGTACAGTCCAAATTCGGAAAACACCAAGGACACGGAATTAGTATTCGTCCCCTACTTCTACTGGGGTAACCGCAGCGAGGGAGAAATGGCAGTGTGGATTAGAAAGTATTGAGGGTAACGTTATGAACGGCAGCAAAAAATATAAGGACAGTTTGATAAGGGCCTTGTTTAATAATGTACAGCGAGTTATTATGCTGTATAACGCGTTGACCGGCTGCGCCTATGGCCTTGACGCCCATGTGGAATTGCTGGAGCTGGACAAAATGCTGTTTGACGAACGCAGAACCGATATTGCCTTTTTGTTGAAGGGCCTTGTTTAATAATGTACAGCGAGTTATCATGCTGTATAACGCGTTGACTGGCTGTGCCTATGGCCTTGACGCCCATGTGGAATTGCTGGAGCTGGACAAAATGCTGTTCGACGAACGCAGAACCGATATTGCCTTTTTGCTGAATGGCAGGCTTATCGTTTTGATAGAACATCAATCCACAAAGAACCCGACGAACAAGGGCGCGGCGAAGCCGCGTTTTCGCCGCGTCTTTTGCGGCGAAAATTCCGAAATAAATTTCAATATGCCTCTGCGCTGCCTG
>JAISYE010000042.1 GCA_031297485.1 Clostridiales bacterium | reverse complement strand
GATCTAGACCTTAAGACCTTAAAACCTTAAAACCTTAAAACCTTGGGGCCAACGAACAAACCATCGTTAGGCCCCAAACCCCGCTGCGTCGAGCAAGCTCGACTATCGGGGACTTCGCCCCCAGACCCCTTCTTAAATGCGGCGGGTGCAGCGTTTTTTGACGCTGGCACAGCCTTTTCAATAAAAGGGATTGTTTATTTTTTTCTTAAGTTCGCGCATATGGGGCAGAACCCAAGGTCTTAATCTTTTGACCTTTCCTAGACCATACAAGAAAGGCAGTAAAAAAACATGCGAACGTATCAAAATCCCTTGGAGCTGCCAGAGCAGCCTGCGGAAGGCTGCGGTGACCCGTTTGTGTTCCGGTTTAACGGCCGGTATTACATGTGCCCGTCGCCCGGGGCAGTAGAGGGTGTTATATTGTGGGAGTCGGAAGATATGTGTTCCTGGCGCTGCCTTGGCAATGCGGCGCCGGACCCGCGCCTGGGGCATACCTATGCCCCGGAGATTTTTTACTTTAACGGAACCTTCTACCTGATAGGCTCCCCAAAAGGGGAAGGGCATTACCTGTTTACGTCCGATTCTCCCGCCGGACCCTTTAAGCGTCTGACCGGCAACCTGGGACTGGTTATAGACGGCTCCATGATTGCCGGCGACGACGGGACGTTATATTTTACTCACGCGGAATACCCATCCATCCATGGCCACCGTATGGACAGGGACGGTGTAATTCATGAGGCGGTGGAACTGCGCGGGACCTCAATGGGCCACTGGACAGAAGGCCCCGGCATCTTCAAACGGGGCGGCTTGCACTATATTACCATGACAGGCAACCATCTCCTCTCGCGCGGATACCGAGTCGATTACGCCATAAGCGAACACGGCCCTTTGGGGCCTTACAGGGTGCCGCGCAACAAGACGCTGCTGGTGGATACCCGCTGCGAATACGGCAGCCTTGGCCATTCCTCCAGTGTAATCGGCCCTGATTTGGACAGCTTTTGGATTTTTTACCACAGTTTCTTGCTGGAACGTGACGGCCGCCGGCGCGGGTACAGGCGGCGCGGCCGTTGGGTGCATATGGACAGGATGCTGTTCTGCGGCGACGAGCTGCAGGTCAGCGGCCCTACGCTGACTCCATGCCCCGTGCCGGAAATGCCGGATTTTTACGGCTGGGCGGACCAGGACGCTTCCTCATGCCTGCCTGGCAGCGGGGAGCTGTTCCTGCGTGAAGATGATTTTGTGCTTTCGGCCAAGGAGATGAGCGCGTCCGGCACGGCGGAGGTTACGCTTGTGCCCGGCAGCGCAGGCGCGGCTGTTTTCGCCTATCGGGATAACGCGCGTTTCTTATGGGTTGAGTTTTCTGAACACGAGCTTACGGTGCGTGGCCCCGTCTCTCAGAGGCACCCTGCCGCACAAGAGGGGCAGAGCGGGCAGTTAGAAGTCAGCCGCCCCCTGTTCGAGGGGTTTCGCCTGGACGTTCTTCATACGGTCCGCCTGGAATGCGCGCCGGAAGATTCCGGCCAGACGGATTGCGCCGTCATTATGGTGGATAATATTCTCCCAGTGCGTATCCCCAAGTTTGACTGTACCGGACGCGTGGGTTCGAAGAACAGCGCCCGCACATCCTACGTGGCGTTCAGCCGGCATGTAAACCAATCCGGCGACCGGCTCCACTACCAGTATGTGCCTGGCTTCCTGAGCGGACTGACTTGTATGCCAAGCGGCCGTCCAACCGCCCGCCCCTTCCGCTGTGAGGACGGGGAGCAGAGGCTCCTTATCCGGGCGGGCGAAAGCCTCTCCTATCGGATTAACGCGGGCAGGGAAGGGGAATACCATTTGCAGGCGGTTTTACAGGCGTTTGTGCCAATGGCGGCTGAATGGAAGTTCGCGGACTCCCGAATTCCCGTCAGCCCGCCCGACCAATCCGCTGTAACTCACGGCTGCAAGAAAATAGCGCGCATGGAGGCGCTTAAACGCGTGGAACTTGGCAAGGTCACACTCGCGGCCGGGCCGCAGGAATGGTCCCTTACAATGCTCGAAGGCGAGGCGCAGGTTCGTGGGTTCGACTTGTTCCCCGCGCGGGGAAGGGAAGCAGGGGAGTATGAGGGCCTGGCCCTTTGCCGTAAAGCGGCGCAAATAGAGGGCGAAATATGTATTGACCGTGCGGAGGGGCTGCAGATGGACAGGCCGGGCCAGGTGCTGTGCCAGTTTGGGGACCGGTTTAATACCGATGGCTTTATTGAGACAGATATAATTTTCCACGGTGATGAGATGCGTAAGTCTGCCGGCGTGTTCCTGCGGATCAGCGAAAATTCCGCCTATCCGGACCAGGTTGAAATTGGGCATCGGGGGTATTACATTGGCTTTAACGGCCAAGACGTGTTTATCTGGAGAATGAATTTCGACAAGACTGTTCTGGTCAAAAGGCGCTGCCCCGTGCCAATAGGCGCCGGCTGCCGCGTCCGGGCGGAAATGCGCGGAAACGCGATTGCGGTGTATTTGGACGGGGTTCTTATCGCAGATGTTTACGACAACGATTCGCTGCCCTTCGGCTTGGCCGCCGTGGGCTCCTTTGGCGCACGCGTTACGTTTACGCGTGTAAAGTATGAATTGTATTAATCAGCGCGCGCAGCGGGGGGGGGGCTCTGCCCCATGGGCGCGAACTTAAGGAATGAGAAGGTCAAAACACTAAGACCTTGGGGCTCTGCCCCAAACCCCGCTGGGGATTTCATCCCCAGACCCCTTCTTAAGGGCGGCGAGTGCTATAGTCGAGCTTGCTCGACGCAGCGTTTTTGATGCAGATACAACCTTTTTAAGAAAATGGACTGGTTATTTTTTTCTTAAGTTCGCGCTTATGGGGTTCTGCCCCCGATAGTCGAGCTTACTCGACGCAACCCCCCGCAAGGGACTTCGCCCCTTGACCCCTTCTTTTGCGCGTCAAGCGCAGCGCTTTTATGCAGGATACAACTTTTTAATGAAAGCGGGCGAACAGAGTTCGCCCACTACAGAAAAACGCTGTACTCGCCGCCCTTAAGAAGGGGTCTGGGGGCGAAGTCCCCAGCGGGGCTTGGGGCAGAGCCCCTAACGGTGAAGTGTCCGTTGTTTTAATTTTTTGACCTTCCCCAAGCCTTAAAAGTTCGCACGTATGGGGCGAAGTCCCCAGCGGGGTTTGGGGCAGAGCCCCAAGGTTTTAAGGTTTTGACCTTCCCCAAGCCTTAAGTTCGCACGTATCCTCAGCGGGGTTTGGGGCAGAACCCCTAACGGTGAAGTGTCCGTTGTTTTAATCTTTTGACCTTTTTCATTCCTTAATCCCGCGCTTATCACAGAAAGGAACAAATCGCATGAACATCATACATGACCATTTTACAGGCGCAGCGCTGGATCGGGATATGTGGCTGTTTTGCAATATGACTACCCCCAGCTGCGAAGTCCCGAAACGGATTGGCGATTCCCAGCTGGGCCTGCCGGAGCATGACATTTGGAACGAGGGCAATTGCCTGCTGAGCCGCTGTTTTTTGCAAGAAAAAAGCGAGGTAAGCGCCCTGTTCGCCGGCTGGGACCCAGAATGCGGCGGCGCGGCGCTGGGCTTTTACGGGGGCGGCGGCAGTTTTACGCGATACGTGCTGCTGGCGGTTACGGACACCCGTGTGGAACTGCGCGTCCATTCCGGCTGTCAAAACGGGGAGTCGTTCATGAGCGGCGGCCAGCCTAAATGGCTGGTTGTGGCTGACGCGGCATGGGAGAAGCGTCTGCCGGTCAGGCTGACCTTGCGGCGGGACGGCCGCGCTTATACAGCTGAATTGAACGGTGAAATTATTCTGGAAGCACACATTTGTGAAATAGACGGAGACGCCCGCGCGGTCTTTAAAGCCCTGCCCTGGAAGGACCGCCTGACACCGCGGTACGCCTATCTGGACTGGGCGCGGCTGGAAGGCGCCGCGCCAAGGGCCGCTGTAACGGGAACCGTAACGGACGAGGCGGCAGGACGCGGCATTCCCTTTGCGGGCGTACACGCGGCGGGCTTTGAGGAGTTCTTTACGCGCGCGGACGCGGAAGGACGCTTTACGCTTAAAGACGTGCCGCGCGGCGAGCGTACCTTTGTGGCGGCAGCCGAAGGGTACACCTTTGCGCGGGTTACAATAAACTGTGTCCCAGGCGCGGAAAACCGCGTCCTGGCGCGCCTGCGGCCCGAAACAGCGGAAAACTGCCCTAGACGGGAATATAATAACCCATCCTTCGACCGCAGCCATCATGAATTTTTACAGTTAAACGGTACCTGGGAGTTTTGTTTCGACCCTGGCGACACCGGTATGGAGCGGCACCTGTACAGAGACGGCGGGGAAGGGTACGACCGCCACATTCGAGTGCCCTTTTCCTGGTCGTCGCTCATGGGCTTTGGTGAGGAACACCTGGTCTGCGGGGATACTCTCCATGAGACCAATACGCTTTTTAACAATTATCATTTAACCGGCGAGCTGGCTTGGTATCGCCGTAAGTTCACCGCCCCGGCGTTTTCGGAAAACCTCCGCACAATCCTGCATATCGGGGCTTGTTCCAATGTGACCTATGTCTGGCTGGACGGCGTCTACAAGGGAATGCGCGAGGACGAATACAGCGATTTAACCTTCGACTTGGGAGAGCTTAAGCCCGGTTCTGTTCACACGTTGGTAATCCGGGCGCGGTATCCTCACCATATTTGTTCCCATAACATGGGCAAACAGATTTTCTGGTTCGCCAGTGCGCCGGGAATTTGGCAAAGCGTTTGGCTGGAGCCGCGCGGGACAACTCATCTGACGCGGCTGCACCTGCGGCCGGATTTGGACTTTAACGGCGCAGAATGCGCCCGCGCGTCGGTCCATGTCCGGGCGGCCGCGGAGGACTCGGGCGGGGCCGATGTTAACGGGACAGTAGCCCTCTCGCTTACAGCGCCTTCAGGCAGGGTTTACGCCGCGGAATTTTTGCTGGAAAACGGGCGGGCCGAAGGGGACATCCCTATTGAGGAACCGGAGCTTTGGGATTATCGCGAAGGCCGCCTGTACGAGGCGGAAGCCGCGCTGCGGGCCACCGGCGCGCGGGATTCTGTCCGAAGCCGCGTAGGGCTGCGAAAGATAGAGACCAAGTGGCTGCCAGGGCATAGTCCTGAAGAAACGTCCGACCCGCTGGAGCAATATCAGTATCTGTATCTAAACGGCAGGCCGTTTTATATAATCGGTGTCCTGGACCAGTGTTACAACGCCTTTGGTATCTATACCTACCGCGGTATGAGCGCGGAGGGGGAAGAAGGCCGGCGCGGGTCCATAACCTATGATATCGACCGCACGCTGGCCTATGGTTACAACCTGTCCCGTGTTCATATTAAAGAAAACGAGCCCTTGTGGTATCACGAGTGCGACCGGCAAGGTCTGCCGGTATGGACTGAGCACCCTGGCAATTTTTACGCCGTGCCCGAGGACCCAAACTGGCGCGGCGCCTATAACCGCGAGCTGGATGGAATGCTGGAGCGTCTTTACAACCATCCCTGCATAGTGGCTGTTTCCACGATTAACGAATCTTGGGGCGTTTGCGGCGGGCATTGTATGACACCCTGGGAGGACGAGCTGCGCGCGGGTTTTATTGAGGACGGCGCCCGCCGCGCTAAGGCCGCCTGGCCTCACGTGCTGGTCTGCGATAATTCCGGGTTCGGCAAGACCAATGCCTGCGAAATAAACGACTTCCATCTCTACCCCGGAGAATACGGCAAGGCAAAGGCCCGCTGGGAGCGGCTGAACGCGGAATGCCACCCCGGTTCCCTGTACAACTGCATACCAGCCCTCAACGCGGTACAGTGCGGGCAGCCCATTGTGATAAGCGAATTCCTGCACATAAACGGCATAGATATGCAGCTGCGCATGTTTGAAAAAATAGCGGGGTACGTGCGGATGAATGTGGCGTCCCATGAAACGGAGGATTCCGGACCCCTTACAGCCGAGCGCTACGAACGGGATTACGGGTATGTTGATCATCACATGAACCCCGTGGGTTATAATATGGTAAACAACATGGACATGGTTGCGCTGGATAAAAACCGTATCACCTTTGCGCGGGAAGGGGATGAAATTTCCGTGGATGTTTACACCTCTCATTTTTCCAGGCATGAAGCGAAAGCGCCGGTTTTACGCGCCACGTTAACCGGCATTGACACGCTGGGGCGTTATGTAAGGGACCTGCGTACCTGGGAAGTGCCCATAGAGTTTACGCCGTTTAAAGCAGAGAAGCAGGAACCGCTGAAAATCAAGGTGCCTGCAGGGATACGGGGCGCGTACCTGTTCGCCTATATTGCCGACGTCGGGTTCCCTGATGAAGAAATACTCTGCCGCGGATACTGCCAGTTTTGCGTCAAGGGCGCGGAGCAGGAGGGGCTGGTCATAGATCCCGGCAGCTTTGCGCGGGCAGAGGGCGATTACCTATGGCTGTTTTTGGAGGAAGGCGCGTGCGCCATGGCTGTGCACGGGCCCGGCGCGCTTCTCTATAAGTTCGGCTGCGGCCATGCGCGGGAAAATTGTGTGCTGGCGCTGGAAGCCGGCGCGCGGGAAGGCAAGAACGCGGTTAAGGTTACGGACGAACGCTTGTGGGGCACCAGTATTAAGGTATTGCTGGACGGCAAACTCCTCGGAATTCTTAACCCCAAGGACGACCCAAGCGACGAGCGGGGGCTTTTCTCCAACGCCGCCCAAGGGGGCGACCCTTATCATTATCGAATGACAGGCCGCCTGGGCTACGGCGAGCGCTTTGAACTGGCGATTCCGGCGCTGGCTGCCGGCAGCCACGCCTTGGAATTCTGCTGCGGGCCAGGGGGCATGACCATCTACGGCGCCTACACCGGGCGTTATGGATTTGCGCCGGTTATTCTCTGATAACCATAGGAATGACAAAGATAAAGCCCTCAAACTTTTTCGGAGATAGTCGAGCAAGCTCGACTATCCCTGTGAAAAAGTTTGGCGTTTAATTAATTCGTCAGTCTTTAGGACGTGTTTGAAAACTGGATTCAAGCGCGAAATTACAGCGGTTTTATTCGAAATTTTGCGCTTTAAAGAATTTTTAAACACGCCTTAGTCACCAAAGGTTGTGATTAGGGCTTTT
>JAISYE010000041.1 GCA_031297485.1 Clostridiales bacterium | reverse complement strand
TTGGCGGGCTGAGCCAGCCAAGGCCGTCGTCCGCGCACCAGCCTTCGCCTCTGTCCTTAAACGCCGGGTCTGTGTTGCGCAGAAACGCCGGGTCCGCCTGCTCGCGCCGGAAAACGCCGTACTCGTCCATGGCGCTTCGGTAATAGGCCAAAAAATCATTTTTCGGGTAGCTCTCGCCGCAGCGCGGGCAGAAGACCTTCCAGGGATGCCGCAGCGGGTCTGTTTCCCAGGCGCTTGTATTCACAGTGCCGCCGCAGACGGGGCACCGGTCCGTAACCGTCAGTTGGTAGGTCCGCGGGATATCCTGAGGGACGATTAGCGAGCGGAGTGTCTCACCGAGCGCTGTTTCCCTTTCCCCAAAAGCGGCCAGGAACCCTTCCGCAGCAGCAACCGCACTGTCGCGGGTCTGCCTCGCCCAGGAATAACGCTCTATATTTTTCCGCGCGTTTTCTACACGCGCGTCTGTGTAGATACTGCGGCGTGTTTTTTCGGTTTCCATGGAACTCATGTCTCATCCTCCATTCTCATAAGGCTGCCGCCCTCCGCGGCGTAGAACGCCCCGTCATGGGACGCCGCGGCGTAGCATTCTCGCAGCGGGGGCGCGGTAAAGAGCAGCCGCTTTTCGGACGGATCCACCACATAGACCGCGTCCTCGTCAAACACAGCTATGGCGCGTCCGTCATACTGCTCGATCAAGTCTATTTTGCCGGCTTTCAAACCTATGCCGGGGATGTCCGACAGCGTGAAGGTTTCCGCGTCAATGGCGACGACCTTGCGTCCGGCCGTTGTGACACCTCGCTTACCTATAAAGCAGACACGCCCTAAATTCACAGGTATCTCGAAGCGCTGTTCAAAGATAATTTCACCCTCTGTATTCAGCGCGAACAGGACGAACCGGTCCTGCTTGTTCGGCAGGCCGTTTGCGTAATTGCCTGTCGTAACCCACACGTTGTCGCCGTCGCAGCCTATGCCGTGAGGCGTCTGGCCGGGCACGAGCCGCTCGAAGGCCGTGACCTGCCCCGTGGCGGCGTTCCAGCGCGTGACAGCCATCTCCCGAGTCCCGTATCTGGAGTTCCATGCCCCCCAGATATACCCGTGATTGTCCGCCACCGTGCGGTAAAACGGGCGGATATATTCCGGAGCGCTGATATGGACGACGCGCGGGTTTTTGCCGCCCCGAAGGTCCCAGGGCGCGTCAGGGTCATAGAGAATATGGCCGCCATCCGCATAGCCGTGGATATACAGCTTCCCGCCGAGCATAACCTGCCCTTGCAGCTGCCCGCCCCCATACGGTCCGTGTATGACCGCGGGGGAGTTCCAGGCAGCGCCTGTTTCCGGGTTAAAGCTGAAAAAGGTCCTGCCGAAGGCCGCGGACCCCCAGAGCTTGCCGCCGTCCCCCGAAGTGAGGTGGTATATTTGCGCGGCGGGGGGTTCCGCGTCTACCGGCGCAAACAACGGGGCCTCAGCGCCGCTGCGGAGAACCACCAGTTCCATGCCGGACAGTCCGATTTTGTCGCCGTTGGCGAACTCTGTCAAGTACTGCACAGGCTGCTCACCAAGACGCGAATCGCCCTTGGCGCCCTCGCGTTCCAGATAGGCGCGGACCGCGGGAGCCTTCGAAGCCATAAGCGAAGCCTGCTCAAAGGGGCCGGCCAGCAGTTTCCCGTCGAAACCGCGGAGTTCGTAAAGGCCGGAGGAAACCCTGCGCACGAGCAGTTCCGGGCCGCCAAAGGCAAGCGCCTCCGCGTCGTCCAGGAATATCCGCGTCAATTTTCCCAGGGCAATGTCCCAACGGGCGATATGCTTCTCCATCATGCCCGCGTTCACGAATATCTCCCCGGGCGGTCCGCCTATGACATTGGCGTATTTATTGCCCGGGCAGGGGGAGCAGGATCCGAGGTTTGCAAGGGCGTGGAAGTCCGGGTTGTAGCGGAACAGCGCGCCGCTGTAACAGGTGCCGCCGTACACGCAGCCATCCGAGCCAACCGCCAGCGCCATCAGATACTTTTCTCCCGCTGTAAGCGGCTCCAGCCAGTGCCGCGCCCGCAAATCGAAGCGTATCAGGGCGGCGTGGCGGGAGGATGTGCCCATTACGAGCGAGCCGCCGGGAAGCTGCACAAGGTCCCGCGGGCCGTCGTCCAACGGGATAACGTGGCGTTCGCAGGCGAGCGTCTCCGGGTCTATCAGCAGCAGCAGGCCGTTTTCCGCCTCGCTCAGCGCGCCTGCCGCGTATAATTCCCGCCCGTTTCGAGGGTCTTTCACACATTTGCCAAACATAAAGGCAAAGTTGCGGCACGGTGTGCCTAGTTTCTTCCAGTACATAGCTATTCCTCCTGTGGCTTACCGTTAGGACGTATTTGAAAATTAGATTTCGATAGTCGAGCTTGCTCGACACAGCGCGAAATTACAGCGGTTTCATTCGAAATTTCGCGCTCTAAAGAATTTTCAAACACGCCTTAGGGTCCAGACTACTCTTTAACCGCGCCGGACAGAATACCCTTTACAAAATATTTTTGCACAAAGGGATATATCATGACAATGGGGAGCGCGACCATTACAATCACGGCGTTTTGGAAATTTTCGGGCGGTATGTTGATACTGGACGCGGTCGTAGGTATGGATGCCGGAGTGTAGATATGCTCGAAGACTACGGCGCGTAAAAAATATTGCAGTGTCCAAAGGTTCCTTTTTGTGTCGTAAAGCATAACGGGAAACCAGGTATTCCAGTTGCTAAGCGCGAAAAACATGGCGACAGCCGCGAGGGTCGGGGTAATGGAAGGTATTGTAATTGAGAACAGCTTCTGCGCCTCAGATGCCCCGTCCATTTCCGCGGCCTCGAACAAGCTGGGCGGTATGTTAGATATCTGGCTGCGCACGACTATGATATAGTACATACTGACAAGCCCTGGCAGTATAAGGATCAGGAAATTGTCACGCATATGCAGGTAATTGGTGTTTACAATATACGAAGGAATCAGCCCGCCGCCAAAGTACATTGTTATGACAAAGAAATAGGTGACAAAGGTCTTGCCGATAAAATCCGTACTAAACACATAGGCGACGCAGACCGTTATAAACACCGCCAAAATAGTATTAATTATCGTTATGCCTATTGTGTTAAAGAGCGAATGCAGGAACAGCTCGCTCTTTAAAATCAAAGCGTAGGCACCCAGCGTAAAGTCCACAGGCCATATGGAAACCTGTTTAAGCTGGACCGCCTTGGGCCCGCTTAGGGATATCGCGAGAATATTCATTATAGGGAAGACAACCGTGGCCAGGATGCATAATAAAAACACATACGCCGCCACCTGGAACACCTTTTCGCCTCGTGTAAGCTTCATAGCGACCGCCATCCTTTCCGCATATTCTTTACCACAGGGACCATCCCCCAATCTTCTTCGCGAGACGGTTTGCGAGCATCACAAGCATGAAGTTCACAACATTCTGGGTGAGGCCCACCGCGGCTGTCTGGGAATACTGGGCTTTTTGCACGCCCATGCGGTAAACATAAGTGCTTATCACGTCCCCGGTCTCGTACACTGACGGATTATACAGCAGGAAGATATTATCAAACCCAATGGTGGTTATATTGCCCATGCTCAATACCAGCAGTACCGTGATTATATTCCGCAGGCCCGGCATCGTGATATGCCAGGTCTGCCGCAGACGCCCGGCGCCGTCAATGGCGGCGGAATCGTACAAATCCTGGCTTACCCCCGCGATTGACGCCGTGTAATAAACCGCGCTCATGCCAAAGCCCTTCCATATCCCCGCAATGACTATGACCATCTGGAAGTATTCCTTTTTCGTCAGCACATAAACCGGCTCCCGGCCGAAGAAACGCCAGATGTGCGCGAATAGTCCGACGCTTGGGGAAAGTACGTTTATAATGATGGCGGACGCCACAACCCAGGATATAAAGTGCGGGAGGTAACTGACCGTCTGCGTAAACTTCACAAAGCGTTTCGAACGTATTTCGTTTATCACCAGCGCAAAGATTATTGGGAACGGGAACCCAATTAAGAGGCTTTTCAGGTTAATGGAGAGAGTATTGCCCATAACCTTCCAAAAAGTCCTGTCCTGCAGGAAGAGCTTGAAATAAGTAAGACCAGCCCAATCGCTGGCGAGTATACCTTTAATTGGGTTGAAATTCTTAAACGCCAGCAATATCCCATAGAATGGGAAGTAGTGAAAAACAAGCAAGAGAAGGATCGCGGGCAGAATGATTACATACTTGGGTATATCCTTTTTGATTCGTACAGATAATGACTGCTTGCGTCCCAATATAAAACCTCCTTCATTACAAATAACAAAATAATAGAATAACGTTTCCCTATAAGCACTTCAAGGGAAACGTTATGGATAGCGCGGGGGCGTGCGGATACAGCGCCTATATCGGCTGCCTGTGTCCGCCCGTACCCCGCGCCGGCTGCCGATTGACAACCCAGGGCAGACCCTCATAAGTGCGATACTCACACACGAAAACATCTTCTAAAAATCTTTCAGTGTTTTCGTGTGTGAGCAACCAACAACCGGCGTGAAAAGTGCATTTCTTTTCGCGCCTTA
>JAISYE010000040.1 GCA_031297485.1 Clostridiales bacterium | reverse complement strand
GGCGGCAGGTCTACCTTGTTCCAATATTCCTCCGGCAGCTTCTCTGACAGGCCTTTAAAGTCAGGCCACCGCATCTTGGCGATTATCAGCGCGATAGACAGCGCGTCGCCAAATTTTGTGAGCGCTTTTTCATCGTAATCCGCTAAGTTTACCACCAAATATTCGAAACTCGGAGTATACCTCGCGAATACGACATTATTTTCTACTTTGTTATAAAAATTTGTTTCAGCGGTCCAGTTCCCTCCGCCGTCATAGAATACTACGGGCAAGACCGCGGGATACTTAAAGTCCTTTCTAAAAGACGCGCCGGTAGATTTCTTGTTTTCTTCCTTTTCGTAGTGGTCGTAAAACAAAGTAATGTACTGCAGCATCTTGAAGGCTTGACGGTAATTGACTCTTGACTCGTGTTCTAAGACAACCATGACGTATGTCGAGCCGCCTTTCAGACGAACAGTTTTTATGGTGTCTGAATCCCGTCCTTCCTGAAAGAGCGGCAGGAAGCGCTCGGTTATGTCCTCAATGTCATTGGCCTGAACACCCTTGAACAAGTCTATCTTTATAAAATCCCGCAGAAAGTCGGCAAACATATTGTGATCACCGAAGATAATCTTGAATCCATTATCTCTCGCCTTGGTGATTACAGGGCCGGGACCTCCGCTGCCATTGGAGAACGGACGCCCGCCCCTTTTCTTTTTTGCGATTTTTCTAGCCAAGTTTATACCTGCCTTTTTGTTTTCTATTATACCATATTTCTAAGAACTGTGAACTTTTTTCTTAAGTTCGCGCGTATGGGACTTTGTCCCCGATAGTCGAGCCTGCTCGACGCAGACCTCTTCATAAGTACGTCAAGGGCAATGCTTTTAATGGAGAAAAAAGGGGTGGGAATATTTAAATAAAAGCCACGCGTCAGGGGTTTGCGTTGTCAGCTTTTCTTTTAGCGTTTCTATCGGAATACCGGTGAAAAGAGAAATAATTTCCCAATCCAGACCGTTATATCGTATATTTTGCGCTACATTCAGGCGGCTTGCCTCCCTCGCGTAAGCGAGTTCGTTCTCCATATCCTGCTGAAACTTTCTTCTTGCCCTGAATTTCGCCTGCTCGTCAGGGTTTTGGCTTATATTATACAATAATGCCGCGCCCAATTTTATTTTCTCCTTTGCCGCAATCAACTTGTCAATACAATATGTTATAATATCTTATTCATTTCCGCCAGTGTGTCCTCAAATGCGACCTTTTCCTCCACGCCCTGGGTCAAAAAGGCCATTATTGCCCCGTGCTTGCTTAAAGCGTCGTCTATGTCCGCGCTGCTGCCTTTTACGTAAGCGCCTATGTTTATAAGGTCCTCGGAGTCGCTGTACACGGCCATTGACTTTTTGATGGCCCCGGCCGCTTTCTTGTGCTCCGGCCCGATTATGTCCGTCATTACCCTGGATACGCTTGCCAGCACGTCTATGGCGGGATACTGGTTGCGGTTGGCTATTTTCCGGGCCAGCACGATGTGGCCGTCCAAAATACTCCGGGCCGCGTCCGTTACCGGCTCGGTCATATCGTCCGCGTCCACCAGAACCGTATACAGACCGGTTATGGAGCCTTTGTCCGAATTGCCCGCCCGTTCCAGCAGCTTGGGCATAGTGGAAAACACGGAAGGCGTATAGCCCTTTGACACCGGCGGCTCGCCTATAGCCAAGCCTATTTCCCTAAGGGCCATGGCGTACCGGGTCAGTGAGTCCATCAAGAGCAGCACGTCCCTGCCCTTGTCGCGGAAATATTCCGCCACAGCCGTGGCCACTTGCGCCGCCTTGGCCCGCACCAAGGGCGGTTTGTCCGAGGAGGCGATTACAACCACCGAGCGTTTAAGCCCTTCCTCACCCAGGTCCTTCTCCAGGAATTCCCGCACTTCCCTGCCGCGTTCGCCTACCAGGCCGATAACGTTTACCTCTGCCGAGGTGTTGCGCGCTATCATGCCCATCAGAGTGCTCTTGCCCACGCCGCTGCCCGCGAATATACCCACGCGCTGGCCCTTGCCTATTGTTAAAAGCCCGTCAATGGTCTTTACGCCCAAAACCAGCGGTTCGTGTATCCGGTTCCGGAACAGCGGGTCCGGCGGCGGGTTGCTTATGGGGAAGCTTCCGCCGGTTATGGGGCCCTTGCCGTCCATGGGCTGGCCCAGGCCGTCCAGCACGCGGCCCAGCATCTCGTCTGAAATTTTTATGGTTACGGGCGCGTTGGCGGCTTCCACCACGCTGCCGGGCCCTATGCCCGCCACGTCGCCCAAGGGCATGAGCAGTATGCTGCTGCCCTTAAAACCCACTACTTCAGAGATTATCCGCCCTCTGGAGGAATGTATTATACACGTGCTGCCCACGCTTATGTCCGGTCCGGCCGACTCGATTGTAAGGCCCACAACCTGGGATACCCGCCCCAGCTTCCTTATATAGTCCCGTTCCAGCGCCGCCTGGTACTTGCGAAAATCTATGGCCATTTCCCCACCCGATACTTCCTATGTGTTACGACATATCATGTACAAATTGTTTTTCAGTTCCTCAAATTCCCGCCGCAGGCTGCAGTCAATAAGGCCGAACTCGGTTTCTATAACACAATCAAACTTATCAAGCTTTGGGTCCTTAACCACGTCCAATTTAACCGTGGACTCCACAAACTCCGTTATGGCGTCCACGTTCGCCATAACAAAATCGTAATCGGAATGAGAGACGCGCAGTCTAACCGCGTCTATTATAGTTATGTCGGAAAGCGCTTTTCTGATAAGGGTTACAAGCACTTCCGGCCGCAAATGCGTCGTGTCGATTAATAATTTATTAAGAATACCCACCATTAAATCCAGGGCGTCGGTTTCCACGGCGTTCAGAATTCTTTCCCGCTCCGCCACTGTGTTGTCGTATATTTCCTCGGCTTTTTTTTTGATTGCCGTGGACTCCGACACACCGGACTTAAACCCTTCGTTATAGCCGTCGCGGTAGCCCTCTTCCTTTGACCTTTCCACGTCAACCCGCGCCTGCTCCACCGCGTCGTCCACTATCGCCTGGGCGTCCACGCGGGCGCGGCGCATTATCGCGTCCGCATCCCGCTTGGCGATTTCAATAAAACTGTCATAATGCTGGCTGCCACCCTCGTCGTCAGCCTGGTAATCCTCCTCGCCGTCGTAATATCCTCCGCCGTAAGCGTCAGGCATAGCGTTGCCGCCCTGGCCCATAACGGATATATGCACATATTTGCTGTCCAACGTTATGTTGGACGACTTCAACACCCTAAACAATTATCTCATCCCCCCCGCCCCTGGATACAATAATCTCCCCTGTATCCTGGAGCCTGCGTATAACATTAACGATTTTCTGCTGGGCGTCGTCAACATCCGAACGCCGCACCGGCCCCATATATTCCATGTCCTCTTTTATCATGGCCGCCAGCCTCTTGGACATGTTGCTGAATATAACGTTTTGGACCTCCTCGCTTGCGCCTTTCAGCGCTATAGCCAGTTCCTTATTGTCTATGTCATGGCGGAGCACTGTCTGTATGGACCGGTTGTCAAGGGAAAGAATATCTTCGAATACGAACATCTTCTTCCTGATTTCTTCCGCCAGCTCCACGTCCTCGTTCTCCAAGGTCTCCATGATATGCTTCTCCGTAGCCCGATCAATAGAGTTTAATATATCCACTACGTAATCTACTCCGCCTACGTCCATATATTCCTCCGTCATAAGAGTGGAAAGCTTCTTTTCCAGCGCTTTTTCGACTTCCTTTATCACGTCCGGCGAAGTGCTGCCCATGTTGGCTATGCGCTTGGCCACTTCCGCCTGCTTATCCGCCCCCAGCTGCGACAGCACGTCCGCCGCCTGCTTTGGGCGCAGATAGGACAATATCAGCGCTATTGTCTGCGGGTGCTCGTTTTGTATAAAGTTAAGCACCTGGCTGGCCTCGGTTTTGCGCACAAAGTCAAAAGGCCGGACCTGCAGCGAGACAGTCAGCTTGCTTATTACCTCCAGAGCCCTCGCTTCGCCCAGCGCCTTCTCCAGTATCTGACGCGCGTAGGCTATGCCGCCTTCCGTTATATACTGCTGCGCCAGGCACAGCTGATAAAATTCCTCCACAACCTTGTCCTTTGTTTCCGGCATAACGCTGTTTATATTCGCTATCTCCAGCGTTATGGACTCTATCTCGTCTTCCTTTAAATGCCTGAACACCGCCGCCGAGTCCTCCGCGCCGAGGGTTATCAGCAATATGGCGGCCTTTTCACGCCCGGTTAGTTCCGCCGCTGCCATAACACATCACTCCCATTCGTCGTTTAACCAGTTGCGCAGCAACTGGGCCACAGCTTCCGGCCGCTCGTTCACAAACTTCTTAATCTGCCTGATAACCTCCGACTGGGCGTCGTATTCTATGCCCTGCAGTCTGGCCGCTTCGGCTTCGGCTTCCTTTTCGTCGTCTATTTTTGTGACGGCAAGCAAATGGTCCACCGTCATCTCGGGCTCGATGTCCGTCACCTCGTCCGGCTGGGCCGCGCGTATTATGCCGTAGGCCAGCAGCAGTATAAGCAGGGCCAGTATCGCGAACATAATCAGCTGTTCCACTTGAACCGGCTCTGTTATTTCGTCGTAAAACACCGGCACCTCGTAGGCCATTACTTGTACGTTCTCTATGCCCGTGCCTGCCCGCAGCGTGTCTATTATACTCTGCTCCACCGGTATGCGGGTTTCTGTTATGGTGTCCTTATACGCGTCCCAGGACTGGCCGCCCAGCATGTCGTTATCGGTAAGCACTTTTTGGTCGTACTTTTTGTACTTGTAGAACGTGACGCTCATGGACGACCTGTCGGCCACTATGCCGCCCACGCCCTTTTCCGTCAGTTGGTTTACCGTGTTGTATAAATACCGCCTGGCTTTGTCGTCCGTTGTGGCCGTGCCCGTGCCGCTGCCTATCTGGTAGGTGGGCGTCTGCTGGTCGTTTTCCCCCAGCCCGGGCTCGCCCTCCACACCGTCTGTGGCGGTGGACTTGCTTAGTTCCTCGTCCGATATTACCCCCGTCTGGCTGGCAGCGTCATAAGGGCTTGTGTAGGTGGTGGTGTTGGTCTGCATTGTGTCGTTGTCCACCGTAAGGTTAAGTATCACGTGTGTTTCGTCAAACAACGGCATAAACGCCGTTTTGATGTACGTAACCATCTCGTTTCTGCGAAGCTGCTCTATGTCATAGCCATTGCCCGCGTAGGTTGCCGTGGCGTCGTTGGAATATATTGTGTCATAATTTTGGTCCGTTATTTCTATATTCTCAAGCTCCAGACCCTCCACACTGCGGGACAAAAACCGCGCTATCGCAAGGCCGGCGCTTTTATCCAAGGTTTTTGTAGTCTCCAGGTAAACCCCTGCCGTCGCCTTTTCCCCTGTATCCACCCAGTAATTGTTGCTTTCGGGTATTGTAAGCGAAACCTTTGCCTTCCTTACGCCGTCAAAACCGCCTATTATCTGGGCTAAATAATCTTCCTTGTAATGCTTAAAATTCTGCCGCTTGACGTATTCTGTGGTGCCCATACCGCTGCTGCTTAAGGCATCCGCATATGTAAACCCAGACGAGTCTCCCAAGTCTACCGCGGAAAGCGCCCGTAAGGCCGAGGGCTGGCTTTTGGCGTCAACCGCCAGGTCTCTGTTGTTATTTGTTATATAGCTTTTTATGCCCGCGTTAGAGAGCACTTCCTCCGCCTCGGCTATTACAACAGGGTCCTGCCCCGAAAGCACCGACGTCAATTCCGGCCGGGTGGCTATAAACACCGTTATGACCAGTGTTACCAGCACAGCCGCTGCCGCGCAGATCAGACGTATCCGCTGGGTGCGCTCCAGCGCTTTCCATTTGTTAAGTAAGGTATTTAAATAGCCTCTTAGCCTCTCTTGCATTTACTCACCTTCTCCAATGCGCAAATGTACTTACAGTTGCATCCTCATTATCTCTTTGTACGCTTCAATAACCTTGTTGGTCACTTGCACCGTGAAGTTGAAGGAAGTATATGCTTTTTCCTGGGCCATCATAACCGCCAGTATGTCGTCGCTCCGGCCGGTTATAAAATCAAGCTGGGCCTCGTCCGCCTTAACCTGATAGGCGTTAGTCTCGTTAAAAACATCCAAAGCCGCCTCAAATATACTCTCGAACGTACTGCCGTCCGAGCTGAGCGTTCCTTTTTCCGCCCGCCCGTAAGCTGGCCGGAAATCTATCCTTTGGGCCAGCATGCCGTCCGCGTCCACTTTCATGTGTCTACCCCCTTACAAAATATAGAGTTACCGGCTTATCTCAAGAGTTTTGGATATCATACTCTTTGTAGTGTTTAACGCCGTTATGTTTGCCTCGTAGGAACGGCTTGCCGATATCATGTTTACCATTTCGGTTACAATGTTTACGTTAGGCATTGTCACGTAACCCTCCGCGTCCGCGTCAGGGTGCGACGGGTCATAGGTGCGCGCGCCCGGGGTTTCGTCCTCGGCTATCCGCGAGACGTACACCCCTTCGCCCCGCTGACCTGTAACGCGCTCGAAATAGTCCGCGAACGAACCCGCGTCGGAGGACCGCTCGCGGAACAGCACTGTTTTCCGTTTGTACGGGCCGCCCTCCCCGGTCCTGGTGGTGTTGACATTCGCTATATTCTCAGATATAACGTCCATGCGCAAGCGCTGCGCTGTCAGCGCGCTGGCGCTTATGTCCATGGAATTAAAGAATGACATGAAATATTCCCCCAATATTATTTTATAGTTAAAGCAAGGTTAATTCTTTTGTAATTATTTATAACACTACTTGTCATAGTGTCGTACTTTGTAGAATTCTGGTAAAACCCTACCATTTCCGTCTCGATGTCCACATTATTTCCGTCCAGTCTGTAGCTGTAATTTTGGTCGGCCACATACACGCGCGGCTTGAGTTTTGACAGGTCTGCCCCGCCGGGTTTTCCTGCGGATTCCAGCGTGTCCCGCAGGATACTTTCAAATTCCACGTCCTTGCGCTTATAATTCGGCGTGTCGGCGTTTGCTATATTGTTAAGTATTACGTCGTTCTTTAATACCGAAGCCTGCATCGCGGTTTCGATTATATTGTTCTGAACGAATAATCCCTCGAACATATTTTTATCCCTCCCCTATAACTAAAAATTAGCGAACAGAAAACACACATATTCTAAGTGTTAAAGTCGGATTTGTAAATAGTTAAGCCAAAATCTGTCGCTAAAAAATTTTTACATTATTAATCCCGCGAGAATTTCCGCCAAGGGGTCCATGGCGTTTAAGGCTTCCCGCAGCGTGTTGTTTTGCGCGCCCACCTCCACCAGCAGCGAGCGCGGCAGCATGTGCAGGCTGTAACGGTACGCGTTTAAATAGATTTTGCGCGCGAAGCCTGGGTACATTTCGTTAGCCGCCAGCTGCATTTGGAAACTAAAGGCCAGGTTGGCCGCAAGGTTTGGGTTGGGCAGGCTTTTAATATTTGTCAGCACTCCCTCTGTAAAAGACTTGCAGAGACCGTTAAAAAACATTATGCGCGCCGCGGGCTTGCCGTTTATTACACTGACCAGGCGCACGGTATCCGGCACGCCGTCCCTGTGCAGGTCTATCATTACCTCTATGCCCGGGTTTTGGGCCAGCACGGCGCGTATGTCCGGCTCCATGCGCTCGTAGGCGCCGTTCCTGTCCGCCGTGCCGTTAACAACGTCGTATACCCCGCGATGGTGCAGCGTATTTATATTATATTCCTCGTTAAGTAATTTGCACAAGTACTCTCCAACGGCAATAATCCCCTCTGTTTTGTCCGCGCTGTCCGCGTAGGTTTCCTCCGAATGGGTGTGAAATATCAGCACCCGCGGACCTTCCCCAGCCGTTATTTGAAAATTGCGGCTTAAAAATTCGTCCGCGTTAAATAAATCCGGCGTCAGTTCCGTCCGCTTGTCTACTGTGTAAAAATTATCGCGCAAATAGCTTATGTCCCGCAATTTCTCCGGGTCCGCGGAGGGCCGGCCCGCTGGGCCCAGGGGGGAATCAGGGTCTGTTTCCGGCTGCAGCAGGATGTCCTCTAGGCGTATCAGATCGTCATGGGCTTGGGGCGAAGGGGAGGGGACGGACGCTTCGGACCAGGCTTCCATGGATTCGGATTCCGTTGGGGCCGGAACTTCCGTTGGGGCCGGAACTTCCGAGGGGGCCGGGGGGCTTTGGGAAAGCGCGTCGTAAAGTTCCTGCGCGTCGCCGAATATCAGCGCGCCTTCGCTATTGCTATGGCCCTTATCCGCAAGCAGGGCGGAACCGGCGTCAGGGCCGGTTCCGCCGGAGAATTTGAAAACCGCCGTAACGCTCTCGCTCATTTTATAAGCCGGCATCGTCTCGTACAGCAGTATTTGCGCCAGTATCGCGTCCCTGTTAAATACCGCGATAATGGCCAGCGCCGCCCCTGTTATCATAATCCCGTGGGAAATTGTCTGAAAAAACGAATTAGTGTTCTTTTTCATACGCGCACATACCTTTCATTAAGGCGTGTTTGAAAATTCCTTAAAGCGCGAAATTTCTAATGAAACCGCTGCAATGATAGCCGAGCTTGCTCGGCGCTTCGCGCTGGAATTTAGTTTTCAAATACGTCCTAAGAAACAAGATCAAAATTGGGGTGTTCCCTTCTCCATATATACGCCGCATAAACTCAAATATTCAGTTTGCCAATGTTCTGTTAAACCGCCGGATTTTTTGAACTTCCCCTGTAATCCCCCTTGCGATTTTAATACCATCCTGCTATCATAAGGATACTTAACTTAAAACTTTTATTAAGGAGGAACATAAAATGGCATTATCGCAAGAATTTCAAGACGCCGTAAAACAAGGCAAGATTCGTTTAGTAAAGACCATGCTGCGGGACAGCATTGTGTCGGACCCGACTTTTGCGGCTTTTGACGAAATGATGCAGGCGGCAAAGGGTTTACCGGGACTTATTGAGGTTCACGACGGCGAAAAATTTCATTTTGATACCGCTTATTGGACTAATGAATACATGGCCGAGCAGATCACGCGTATTTTGTCCAATTTCTCTCAGGAACGGCTGGATCTCCTTAAGGGCATGAGTAAACAGCTTAACGAGACCGTAAGCCAGGAGCGCCCGGAGGAGGGCGGACGCGCCGATAAGCCGGAGGCGCGGCGCGCCAGGAAAAGGCTGATAAACGTCAAGGACCTTGATTTTAGTTCGAGGCCCCGTCAGGCCGACATAGGCATTGGCGTGGCTATAGCGGGCATCGGAATGTCTGTGGTGGGTTTCGCGTTATCAAAGGACCTGCTGATAAAACTGGGCCTGCTGACAATGACTGTGGGCGATTTATTGGTTGTCACGGGAATGCCACGCGCGGAGCGTGATACCGCCGGCTTGTGAAAGCCCGGCGCACAGTCCGCCGTCAGGGGCGCCGCTAAAGGGTTAAGGCCTTGGGGCGGCGCCCCGAAAGCAGCTTGGAAGTCAATAAAAAATCAATGAGGTGAAGTAAATGGCAAAGAAAAAACGTTCCGATAAGGCGCCGGCCTATTGGCACGAGGCCTGCTGCAGCGGTTTTCAGCACGAATTCTTTTTAAGGAATGATTTTGAATACCGCAGCGAGTTCCGCCTAAGCAAGCAACCCTTGAGAATAGACATCCTGGTGAAAAAGAACAGCAAGGAACCGGTGGAAAAAAATATAGGCTGGATATTCCGCACATACAACATCATAGAGTATAAGTCGCCGAATGACTATATTTCGGTAAAAACCTTTTATAAGGCCTTCGGATACGCGGGGCTGTTCTGCGCCTTCGAGGACGCGGACCCGGACGAGATAACCATCACGTTTGTTTCAAGAAGGTATCCAAGGGCCCTGATGAAATACTTGAGTAAAAAGGGCGTTAAAATCAAAAAACCCTTTGCCGGCGGATACTATATAATGGGTTATCCCTTTCCGATACAGATTATTGTAGGAGCCGAGCTGAACTCGGAAGAGAATATATGGCTCGCGAGCTTATGCCGGGAACTGACACCCAGTCAGATCATCAAGCTCAAAGACAAAACCGACGAGATGGACCTGAGCATAGACGACTATATGTCCATTATTTTAGGCGTAAATAGAAAAGTTGTGGAGGAGGTAACAGATATAGCAAGAACCGAAATGAAGCGTGAATTCCCTGAATTGTATTCCATCCTGATTAACTGGGCCAAGGGGTCGGATGAATTTATGGAATTACAGCACCAGGCGGAGAAGGAACGCCTCGCCAAGGAGGAAGAACGCCGCGCCAATGAGGAAGAGCGCAGGAAAGCTATAATTATCCTTAAGCAGCAAAACATCCCGGATAATGTTATCGCTGTCGCCTTTAATACTTCCGCGGATGAAATCTCGAGGCTCGACCTTCTTTAGTCAGACCTGGTCTTACGCCCGCGAATCTCGGAGGAGGTAATAGATATGGCAAAGGCTGATATGAAGCGTGAATTCCCTGAATTGTATTCCAGCTTGATTAACTGGGCCAAGGGAACGGAGGAATTTATAGAATTACAGTGCCAGGCGGAGGAAGAGCGCCTCGCCAAGGAGGAAGAACGCCGCTCCAAGGTGGAAGTGCTCCGCGTCATGTATGAAGAAATCCGCGTTATGGAGGAAGAGCGCAGGAAAGCTATAATTATCCTTAAGCAGCAAAACATCCCGGACAATGTTATCGCTGTCGCCTTTAATACTTCCGCGGATGAAATTTCGAGGCTCGACCTTCTTTAGAACCAGACCTTGTTCTGTTCGGAAACACCAAAAGCGCCGGCTTGTTGGTGTTTCCTTTTTTATTTTACCGCATTCTGACCCGCGAAGCCACCATATGCCATCCTAAGGAATTTTCAAACACGCTTAATTGACTCTTGCGATTTTAGCGGCCTCCTGCTATCATACAGTGTGAGGATATCGCGCTGAGTATTCAAGTAACAAACACTTCGCTGTCAGGACGTGTCTGAAAACTGGGGTTCGATAGCCAAGTCTGCTCGGCTCGGCGCGAAATTGCGGCGGTTTTATTCGAGATTTCGCGCTTTAAGGAATTTTCAAACACGCCTTAGGCAAACCCAAATTCCCATAACAGCGCTTTGTCCATGTGCCGCGCGAATCCTAACTCATGAGGTGAGCCGTAATGAATATTAATTTGCGTAAAAATAAAAACAAAAAAAGGAATACAAGGATATTCGCCGTAATACGCGCCAACATACAGCAGCTGCTCCTGGTCTTTGTGGCTTTTTTTGTAATGGCGGCGGCGGGCTGCCTGTCTATCATGAAGGTAATAAAAACCGACAGGCGGCAGGCGGTAACCGACGCGCTGAATAACGCGGAAAAGGCGGTTAAGCTGTACTTGCTGGAAACGTCCGTACTGTTTGAAAATATACATACCACAACTCAGCACATGCTGGACATTGGCGCCCCATCGGAAGAACTGACGCGCTACCTTGTCTCTGCGTCAAAGACGCTGCGGGAGAACGGAGGCGAGGACACGCCGGCGACCCTTGGCTTCTACGCGTACATGGACGGGGAGTTAATCGACAGCCTGGATCTGAGGCTTCCGGATGGCCTTGTCCCCGAGGAACGCCTGTGGTATACCGAAGCGATGGCCGCCGAGGATTATGTATATACAAAACCGTACTTTAACACGCGCGCATGGTCGTGGGTGACGACGCTTACAAAAAAATTAAGCAGGGACGGCGTTTATTGCGGCGTGCTGGCGCTGGACATAGAATTCGACTGGCTTATGGACTGTTCCCAAATATCGCGGCATACCCTTGTGGGCTACAGCATTATCTTAAACGAGGATTTTGACGTGCTTGCCTATGAGCATCCCTTCTATATCGGCCAAAAATTGGGCATTATACCGGGCTATGACGGTGTAGCGCAAAAATTGTCCCAAGGAGAGGTTGTGTTCGGCGACCCAATTCTCGACTATAATGGAGCTAATTCCCTGATATTTTTCAGCAAGATGTTTAACGGCTTGTATTTGGGGATTGTTTCGCCTCTTTCGGCCCATTACGGCGCCCTGTACGGCACAGCGGCGGTCCTGGTGGCCCTGGCCACGGCCCTGTTCGCCCTGCTGAGCTATATGCTGCTGCGCCTTAATATGGATAAATTTCAGTCTCAGGAGGAAAGCCGGACTAAATCCTCATTTCTGGCGCGTATGAGCCACGAAATCCGCACGCCCATGAACGCCATTATAGGCATGTCCGAACTTGCCATGCGCGCCGAAAACACCGCCGCTATGACCGACCATATCGCGGTAATAAAACACGCGGCGTATAATCTTCTTTCTATAATAAACGATATTTTGGATTTTTCAAAAATAGAGTCCGGCAACTTGCAGCTGATGCCAGCGCATTATTCCCTGTCGTCGGTTATAAACGATGTGATCAGTATAGCGCGTGTAAATATTATGGAAAAACCTATAGACTTTGTTGTTTTCGCGGATTCTAACATTCCCAACAGCATGTACGGCGACGAGGCGCGCATAAGGCAGGTTGTGCTGAACCTGCTTTCCAACGCGGCCAAGTACACGGAAAAGGGCCGCATAGAGTTTACGCTTCAAGGCGAGTTTACGGGGGCGGAAGGCATAATGCTCACCTTCTCGGTTACGGATACGGGCATAGGGATAAAACCGGAGGATTTAGACACGCTCTTTAACGAGTTTGTCAGACTGGAGTCAAGCAACAGCCACGTGACGGGCACCGGACTCGGCCTGGTAATAGCGCGCAGCTTATGCCGCGCCATGGGCGGCGACATAAGCGTCGCCAGCGAATATGGCAAAGGCTCCACCTTTACCGCTAAAATCCATCAAATCTACAAACGCCGTAACAAACTGGCGAACATACGCAGTCCTATCGGGAAAAATTCGCTTGTTTACGAGGAGCGTGAGCTTTATGCCCAATCACTGGCGGCGACGTTTGTTAATTTGGGAGTGTACGCGCGGGTTGCCTCCGACCGCGGCGAGTTCTTTAAGGAACTGGCCACGGACAATTACGCCTTCGCGTTCGTTATGTCCAAGGCTGCCCAGGACACGTTGAAATTTATTCGCGATAATGGCTTAAACACGAAGCTGGCTGTTATGTCCGGCGTGGGCGAATCCTCTTCCTTCTCCGGCGCCCCCGTGCTTATCCTGCCGCTGTATGTCGTGCCTGTGGCCAACGTGCTTAACGGCGCCACGTTCACAAATTACAAGAGTAATGTGCGTGTGCGCTTTACCGCGCCGGAAGCCTATATTTTAGTAGTGGACGACATTGAGACAAACCTGAAAGTGGTGGAGGGCCTGTTAGCGCCTTACATGGCCCGGGTGGACACCTGCATGAGCGGCGCGCGCGCCATAGAACTGGTACAGCAGAACAAATACGACATTATATTTATGGACCATATGATGCCCGGCATGGACGGCGTGGAAGCCACAGAGGTCATACACAAATCCGGGTTTAAGATGCCCATTGTCGCGCTGACGGCAAACGCCATGCAAGGTATGCGGGAGATGTTCATATCAAAAGGGTTTGACGACCACCTGGCCAAACCAATAGAAATTACGAAATTAAACGAAATGGTGGAAAAATGGATTCCGCGTGAGAAACGGGTAAAGGCGGAAGCTGCGGAGCGGGAGACGGATACCCTGGACTTCAAGCTGGACGGCGTGGACACGGCGCGCGGCCTGGCGCTGAGCGGCGGTTCCCGGGACGCCTATGTGGATATGCTGAAACTGTACTGCCGTGATGCGGGGGAACGCATGGATATTTTGAGCCAGCCGCCGGAGGGGGACCTGCTGCTTTTTACAACCCATGTCCACGCGTTAAAGGGCGCGTCGGCCAATATAGGCGCGTTAGAGGTTTCGGAAAAGGCGGCGCTGCTGGAGGAAGCTGGCAGACGCGGCGACAGGGAAAAGATAAAGGAGCATTTGAGTTCATTCCGCGGTATGCTGGTTACGCTTATGGCCTGTATACGGGAAGTTACGCAGGAATCCGGCCAAGTCCCGAAGGCCCCCCAAAACTTCCGGCCCCGGGACGGAGACGGAGGCGCGCTCGCGGATATCCTCAGCCTCGCGAAGGCGGCGCTGTCAACGCAAAACATACGTGAGTTTGACAATATTATGGAAAAACTAAAGCGCGGTGTCCGCGGCGAATATGACCAGCAGTTATTGTCTGACATAACAGATTGTGTGCTGATGTTTGAATATGACGCGGCTATTGAAAAAATAAATATGCTGCAAGGCGCTGGGAGTGCGAACAGTGAGACAAATACCGGACAATAAATTCGGACGTTTCAAGCAGTTCTTGGGCAGTAAACTGGGATTGTTAAGGCAGTCATTTGAAAAAAAATTCGGACTGGCAGTATGGATGTTTTTTTATAAATTCAGCTGGGCTACGGTGGGCGTTTACGCGTTGGCGATATTGCTGGCTGCCGCCGGTTTAATGTTTAAGCTTAATGAAATAAGGCGTGAGAAGGAGGGTATAGCGCATACAGACCTTAGCGCTTATCCGGCCTACGTCCGGCGCGGTTTTGACCGGGACGGAATCACGGTCCCCCCGGATGCCGGCGAGGCCGGGTGGACGCGTTTCCCTGACAACGCGCGCGGTTGGCGTATAGCGGAATCCGGCCTGCCGGACCTGCCCGCGCGCTCGTTATTTTCCTTCTCCAGCCGCGCGCCGGAAGAATTTACAATTCTCATCCCCTTTGAGATTAACGCGGCGGCCTTGGAGTATATTCAGCGGGATTACACGCCGTTTCCCGGCATATACCTGCCAAACTTGGGCGATAACTGGGAAATATATATAAACGGCGAGCTTGTGGCCTCTGAAATGCATGTCCGCGACGGCGAAATCCTTTCCCATCGCGTCTGGCGCAATATTTTTTTCCCATTTGCCAAGTCCTTGGCGCGGCCGGGCCAAAATTTTCTGGCGCTGCGCGTAGTAGGCGACCCAGCCCTAAACAGCACGGGCATGTATTACAAGGCGCCGCTTTATATAAACGAGTACCCGCTTATAGAACAGCGGCGCGTTGTGTTTATGGACCTTCTGCTGAGCGGCATTTTCTGGTTTATGGGCATGTATTTTTTAAAACTCTTTTCCATGAATGTTAAATATAACAAGCATATGGTATACCACGGGATTTTTTCCGTGCTGATGGGCTGTTACAGCGTATTGCACAGCCCTTTGCCGCAAAGTATTTTACCTGATTCCAACATAATCTTGCGTCTGGAATATTTCGCTTGGTTTTTGATGCCGCCATTTGCCGGCGCGTTTATAGAAACGCTGCAAGGCAGGGCGGTATGGCGCCCGACGGTTTTATACGTATTTTTCTGTGCCGCGCTGGCGTTTTCCACCTGTTTTTCGACCACATCGCCGGCGGAAGCGGCGGTTACAGTCTGGGCGCTTTCCCTGTTGGTGTACGGGGCATATCTTGCCTTTTACGTACTGGCGCGGAGTTTTAAATACGAGCTTTATGAAATGGGACGGCGGAAACTGACGCTTAAAGCGTTTTTGTTTGCGCTTCCCACAACGCGCGTAGGGCATATTACCGTAAGCGCGGCGCTTGTGGCCCTGTGCGGACTGTTTGATTTTTTCGACACCGTGTTTTTTTACGGTGAAATAGAACTGACGCGTTACAGTCTGCTTGTATTTACGTTCAGCACCGCGTCCATGCTGGTGGACCATATGCACGAGGCGGCGGAAAAAGTGCTGACGGTGAACTCCAAACTGAAGAAACGGCGGGAGATCCTGGAGCGGCTGGTGGAGGAACGCAGCCGCGAACTGGAGCGTCAGGCGCAAATAGCGGAGATGTCGCTGAAGGTCAAGACCGTGTTTTTGGCGAACACCAGCCACGAAATCCGCACGCCGATGAACGCCATAATAGGCATGGTAGAGACCCTGCTGCGCAAAAAGCTCCCCAGAGAGGCCAGGGAGAATGTGCTGACAGTAAAGCGGGCCTGGCTGCACCTGCTTAGCATAATAAACGATATTTTGGATTTTTCCAAAATAGAGGCCGAAGGCTCCGAACCTGCCGGCAGTTTGGAACTGGTTACGTCGGAATATTTTTTAGCGCCGTTTATTAACGACGTGGTAGGCATAATGCGCATGCGCGTTACAGACGCGGGCATTATGCTGCTGGTCAACGTAAACGCGGCCATGCCGCGCAAACTTGCCGGGGACGAGCCGCGCATACGCCAGGCGCTTCTTAACTTGCTGCGCGGCGTAATAGAAAACACCCGTGAAGGGTATATAGCGCTCACGGTAGATTGCAGCCCGCTTTCAGGCGGCGGCGCACAGCTTAAATTCGATATTTTCGATTCCGGCGGCAAGTTATTAGAAGGCCGGCCCGACAGTCCGGACGAGCAGGATTTCGCGCGCGCGCGCAAGCTGTTCAGGCTTATGGGGGGCGACACGAAGGTTTTTGAGCAGGACGTGGGGAACATGTACAGCGTAACCATACCGCAAAAGGTGCGGGACACGGCGCCGGCGGCGTCGGTAAACGCCGGCGGGTTAGGCGGCGTGATGCTTTACGATACGCGGGGAACCTACGCGGACTCTGTCGCCTGCGCGCTGGATAATCTCAACGTGTTTTACGCGCGCGCGGAACAGGAGGAAAGTTTTGAGACCGAGCTGTTAAAGAGGCGTTACGCGTTTATATTTGTGGAAGACAGGCTTTTGGAGCGGGCGTGGGAAATAGCGCGGAAGCTCGCGCCGCAGGCCAAGGTCGTGAGACTGGCAGGCCTTGGCCAGACGGTCTGGCCCTCGGAGTTTACCGAGCCGCGTCCGGAAATAATTACAATGGATATGCCGGTTTATTCGATTTTAATCGCCGATGTTCTAAACGGAAAGGACAGTCTTTTTGACGAACCGGAGGTCCCGGCCCCAAGGGATTCCTTTGCGGCGTCAGGCGCCGAGTTCCTGGTTGTGGACGATATTTCCACGAATTTGAGGGTGGCGGCGAATATGCTGGCTATGTACGACGCCCATGTGGATTGCTGTGACAGCGGCCGCAGGGCTATAGAAATGTCGCGTGAAAAGAAATATGATATTATCTTTATGGATTACATGATGCCCGAAATGGACGGCATGGAGGCCATGAAGGCGATACGCAGCCTGTGCGGCGGCGCCGCCGTCCCCATAGTGGCCCTTACGGCTGACGCCCAGCCCGATACAAAGGAAAAATTCTTAAAGAACGGGTTTAACGATTACCTGACCAAGCCTATCGAACCGCAAAGGCTCAGCGAGATTGTAGCGCGCTGGACACCCGCGGAAAAGCTGGGTATGCAGAGAGGATAATTGTACCCACGAACGAATACATTTTGCCAAACATGAAAACCTAAAACCTTGGGGCCAACGAACAAACCATCGTTAGGCCCCAAACCCCGCTGGGGACTTCGCCCCCGATAGTCGAGCTTGCTCGACGCAGACCCCTTCTTAAGGGCGGCGAGTGCGTAGGGGCGAACTGTGTTCGCCGAGCCTGCCTAGCAGCCCCCTTCTTAACTGCGTGAAGCGTGGTGGTTTTAATGTGGCAAGTCTCAACATTCGTGAGTGTAATAGGCGTTCCCCATGGCGTACAAGGCCGTGCCGTCAAAGGCGCAGCCGCACTCCGCGCGGGCGCGGAACCCGTCGCAGCCGTCCTGGGGGTAAACCCGTGTAGTCAAGGTTTCACGGTCATTAACAAAAATTTCAAGGGACGTTCCGTCCAAAAAAACACGCAGCCGGCTGCCCGCCGCAGCCGGACGCGTGTTTGCCATGAGAACTCTCGGCCCGCCGCCGGAAAACGCGCCCTTGTCAATAGCTATCCCGCTGCCGTCAAAGCGCAGTGTTACGCATTCCCCGTTTTCCCGGCGCAGTATTTCAAACACCGCCGCGCCGCCATTAATACGCAGTGCCGCGTCCAGCTCGTAGTGCGTGCCAGGGCGGCTAATGTCTTCCGGCGCGCCCGCGCGCAGGGTATTCACCTCTGCCGCCGGACGGGCGCATAGCAAATCATCCTGAAAATACAGTTCACGGGGCAGCGCAATCATGCCCTGCCAGCCCTGCGCCGCCCGCGCGCTCTCGTCGCCCAGCTCGCGCTGCCAGGCAAACATCAGCCAGCGCCCGTCCGGATGCCGCACAATATTAGGCGCGTAGAGACAATCGCCCAAGTCCGCGGGCGCCACGCCGCGGACCTCCAGGCAGCCGCCGCGCAGCGCGCCGGTCAGGACCCGGGCGGCAAACCCAGGCAGGGCTGAGACAAACAGCGCGGCCAGACCCTCATTACCGCGCATCAGCACAGGACATTCCCACATTGTATCCGGCAGCCCCAGGGACTTCGCGTCAGTTACACGGCCAAGGGCGGTCCAATTCAACAAGCCGCCTTCGTAGCACTCAACAAACCCGCCGTCCTCGTCCCCCGAGCCAATCAGCATTTTATAGCCGCCGCCCTCTTCCCACACAAAGGGGTCGCGCCAGCCGCGCAGTCCGGGCCGGCCCGTCAAAACAGGGTTGCCGGCGTACTTCGCGAACCCCATGCCGTCAGGACCGCCGACAGCCAGGTTCACTGTTTCGGGATATACGCCGGTATATAAAATATGGGGCAAGCCGTCACGCACAACGCAGCAGCCGGAGAACACGCCGTCCTTGTCATAGGGCATATCGGGCCGCAGGGCGTGGGGCAGCCTGCGCCAACGCACCAAGTCCGGGCTTGCGGCGTGGCCCCAGGTCATATTCCCCCAGACCGCTCCAAAGGGGTTGTGCTGGTAAAACATGTGCAGCGTGCCGTTTAAGAACACAGGGCCGTTAGGGTCGTTGACCCAGCCTGTTTCAGGCAGCAGATGGAATATAGGCCGTTCCATAGCGCATTATCCTTTCACCGCGCCGATCATCATGCCCTTGACGAAATATTTCTGGATAAAGGGGTACACGCATAGTATGGGCACGGTTGAGACAATAGTTATCGCCATCTTTACCGACTCGGGCGTGATGGATATAGTGCGGAGCCGGGCCATGCTGACCCGCGCCTGTTTGGTAATGGTCGCGGCCTCGGCTTGGCGCATGACCTTCATCAATACGTACTGCAGGGTCTCCAGCCTGGGGTCGTTGGTAAAGAACAAGGTGTCCTGCCAGGAATTCCACTGGCCCACGGCTATAAACAGCCCGATAGTCGCCAGTATAGGCCCGGACAGGGGGAGTATGATGCGCAGGAAAATAACAACCTCGCTGGCGCCGTCCAGCAGCGCGGACTCCTCCAGTTCGCCCGGCAATTGCAGGATAAAGGTGCGCATCAGGATCATGTTATAAACGCTGAAAACCCCAGGCAGGACATAGACCCAGAAGGTATTATATATATGCAGCCATTGGTACAGAAAAAAGGTGGGTATAATACCGCCGGAGATGAACATAGAAACGACAAAAAAATGGTAGACATACTTATAGCCCACAAGCTGCTTTTTTGTCATGGTATAGGCCGCCATAGAGGTAAAGGCCAGGGCCAGGGCAGTGCCGGCGAGGGTGCGGGCGGCGCTGACCAGGAAGGCGCCGAATATGGCGTTGTAGCGGAACACGGTAATATAGCTGTCCAGGCTGAACTTACGCGGGAAAATGCCAATACCGCCCGCGACAGAATCCCGCGCCTCGTTGAAAGAAATTGCGGCGATATGCAAAAAGGGGAACAGCGTGGCGACCACAAGGCCCAGCATAATCAGCAGGTTAGCGATGTCAAAGGCCCACTCGCCGCGCGTTTTCTTTATTTTTCCCATAAAACACCTCCCACCAGACTATACTCACACACGAAAACATCTTCTAAAAATCTTTCAGTGTTTTCGTGTGTGAGCAACCAACAACCGGCGTGAAAAGTGCATTTCTTTTCGCGCCTTAGTATAACACGGAACAAACCCCATACGTGCGAACTTAAGGTTTGGGAAAGGTCAAAAGATTAAGACCAACGGACAGTTCACCGTTAGGGGCCTAACGATGGTTTGTTCGCTGGCCCCAAACCCCGCTGGGGACTTCGCCCCCGATAGTCGAGCTTGCTCGACCCAGACCCCTTCTTAAAGGCACGCGGGTGCGGCGCTTTTCTGTAGGGGCGGACTGTGTTCGCCCGCTT